>NZ_JBXAFB010000002.1:0-526995 GCF_058792595.1 Cytobacillus sp. MT66 | reverse complement strand
AAAGCCTGTGAAATTTTACTCGTTGTAAAATTTCACAGGCTTTTTCATTTCAGAGGAGGGTTTTGTCCCAGCCTCTTTTCCCATAAACATGAGCTATCCTTTAATCCTGGTCAAACCACAGAAGCTCTTTGTCATCAACATCGCCATTGTAATTAATTAGAATTTCATCACCAGCTTTGATATCTGTGTAAGCATAAAAATCAAATGTGTGATTATCAAAATTAATTTCATATGTAGCATTTGGTTCATAGGAATGGTTAAACAACATTCCGTAACCAAGAAGGATGGCGGTATGATTTATTCCATATTCAAAAGCATAATCAGCTAGCAAAGTTTTCTCTATGTGCTGATGCTGGTCGTTTGGATAGGCAATGACAGGAGCTTCATGGATAAGCTCTCCTTTTTTGATATCACTTGTTGCAAATACCCCTCTATTGAATTCTCCATCACTTAGGGAAGATGTTTTTATTTCAATCAAGATGTTCACCCACTTACTTAAAATTGTCTTACTAAGAATAACATTAATTTGGACAATGAGCTCATTTTTTTATGATTTAGCTTATTTTATCCCTAATAAGAGTATTTGTTGCTTTATTATAAAAAAAAGAACCCAAATGAGTTCTTTTTTTCTAAGGGCTAATCACCCTCTGTTATTCCTCTTCCACTTTCGTCATAGTAAATCCCGTAAATCCATAAATGATTGTAAATATTGGTGTAAGAAAAGCAAGGAAACAAAATGGAATGAACGCACCTGCGCTTACACCTAATGTTGCCGCCGCAAAGATTGAATTGATGCTCCACGGGAATAAGGGTGCACTTTGTGTGGCGGTATCCTCAATGATTCTTGATAAGTTTTCCGGCCTGACTTTAAACTTTTCGTATAGCGGCCTCATTAATGTACCTGTTATAGCTGCAGCAAAACTAATAACCCCACTTACAGCAACTGTCAAATAACTTACCACCATTGTAGAAATAACTAAACCGCCAACCGATTTTATCCGGCTTGCAAAAGAATCTAAAATAGTATTTAATGCGCCTGAACCTTGCAGCAATCCGCCTAATCCCAAAGCAAAAAGAAACAATGCGACAATCCCTAACATACTGGATAAACCGCCTCGCTGCAGTAGGGAATCCATTTGGTCAATGCCAGATTCAAAACGGTATCCGTTATACAATGTTCCTAAAGTTGTGGCAATTGTTTCCCCTTGGTACAATACAGCCACCAAAGCGCCAACAATCGCCCCCACAAAAATCGATGTGACAGCAGGTTTTTTTAAGATTAATAGAGCGAGAAGGACAATAATGGGAATGATTGGAATGAATCCTAGATGAAATTGTTCGTTGAGATAGGTTAATATGAGGGTAATTTCTTCGCCGCTTGTTGTTCCTCCGTGGGTAGAGTCTATGATTCCAAATATGACGGCTGTTAGAATATAAGCAGGGGTTGTTGTCCATAGCATATGCTTGATGTGGGTAAACAAATTAGCTCCAGACATAGCGGATACCATATTCGTTGAGTCCGAAAGAGGCGACATTTTATCACCAAAGTAAGCACCGCTAATAATGGCTCCAGCCGCCATCCCCGGAGAAATACCTAAAACCTGGCTCATTCCAATCAAAGCGAGGCCTGCCGTCCCCATAGTCCCAAATGAAGTGCCTGTTCCTAGGGAAACAATGGAACAAAAGATAAGCGAAGTTAATAGAAAAAATTCAGGAGAAACTAATTTCAATCCATAATAGATCATGGTTGGGACTGTCCCTGATAAAATCCAAGCACCAATCAGTGCGCCCACAGCCATAATAATGAGAATAGGATTCATGACTCGGCCCATCATCGAAAACATAAATTCTTCTACTTGTTTATAGCTGTGCCCCAAACGCATGATAAATGGAACTAACAACATCATAGCAATAAACATCATCATCTGAATGGACGCCTTAAATGCAATCATGCCAATACTTATCACAAGTATAACCAAAAATATAAGCATACTAGAATAGCCTAGGGACGGCTGTTTACTTTGATTCTGCAAAACGATCAACTCCTTATATAAATAGTTATAAAAACTTACCCTCAAACATCTATTACTTTTCTAAAGCGCTTTAATGCTGTTTCTTTTGTCCCAACAGGCAAGCCGCAGCCTGGTGCTAAGATAAATGGGACTCCTTTTAGAGACTGGATTGTTTTTTCTGCAGCTTTTTCGACAAGAGTCATATCTTCCTCTTTAAACAGTTCTTCATCAACGCCGCCCATCAAGCATTTATTATTTTTCCAGGTGATAGATTCTCTTAATGTTGGGTTTCCTTCTGCATGGTCAGCCCAATGGAGTGCGTGCACCGGATAATCCTTAAATCTTGCTGGGTTTGACTCTGGACCACAGGTATGCATGAGCAGTGAAGAACCTTGGGCAGCTTCTAAAATCAGCAAATCATAGGGCTTCCCAAACTTTTCATACTCTTCTTCTGTTAAAAAGCCGTTACGGGCAAGCCCAAGAACTGCATAAAAAAAGCCATCGGCCCCAGCCTGAATAGCATTTTTAATATAAGCACCCAATGTATTTGTTATGTTTCCAAGTGCACGGTGCAAGAGTTCTGAATGATTTTCGATTAAGTCAGGCAGCGGACTTAGATGTCTTGCAGCCGAGCGATTTGATGCAACAGTCCGATGGCCGCATAAATACTCAACAATAGCTAAAGGAGAAAATAAGGTTTGTAAAATAGGAGTCTCCTCACCCATTCCCTCTTTTATCAGTCTGGTTACTTCCAGCTGTTCTCCAAAAGCTCCTGTTTCCGTAGTGATTTCCTGTATGCTGTCCAACTCATGAGGCTCATGAATAATGTATTGATTAATCTTTGGGACATCACCAATATATTGATTAAAATCAGAGACATTTCCCCAAGCCTCACCAAAAATAGTCGCACGCGGATTGATTTTTACAAAATCCCATTCATATTTCTTTTGAAACTCCAACGTCGCCTCAGCGAGATCCTTAGCATTCTCTTCTCTGCCAACAAAGTGCCCCCATGCTGAAATAGGCGGCCGATCCGCTGTTTCCCCAGACAAAACTGCCAAAAAACGCTCTTTACTATTCCACGTCAATAATAATTCCCCCTTTTTATATGTTTATTTTTTCACAATGTCCCTTTCTGACATCGGTAAGTTAATCCTTGTTTAAATTGTATTTTCCGCATTAAAATATATGACTCCCTCAAAACCAAGCGATAAAAATAATAAAAAGTGAGGACACCGATTGATGTCCTCACTTTTATTTATTGGCTGGATGCTTTATCAAGCCCTTGTTCCATATTATGAATCGAAATTTTATCCAATAGTTTATTGCTTTCTTTATTTAATCCTATTAGGTTTACATGAATGCCATTTAGTCCGTATTTAAGTATAACTTTGTCAATCGCTCCAACAGCTGAATCGTCCCAAAGGTGGGTATTGGATAAATCGATATCAACTTCTTTGACATTCTCTTTGAAATCAAAGCTATTTACAAAATCTGTTACTGACGCAAAGAAAAGCTGGCCAGAAACATGATAGACCTTTTTCTGAGCACCATTTGCTGACATGCTGGTTACTTTTACTTTGGAAATCTTTGCTGCAAAGAAAATTGCGCTTAAGATTATTCCAATCAAAACACCCTTTGACAAATCATGTGTTTTGATAACGGTTAAGACAGTAACAACCATTACAATACTGTCAGTAAGAGGCACTTTATTAAACGATTTTAAACAAGACCAGTCAAAGGTCCCGATTGATACCATAAACATGACACCAACAAGCGCAGCCATTGGAATTTTCACTAAGAAGTCTTGTAAAGAAACGATAAGCGTAAGCAAAAAGGACCCAGCCACTAGTGTGGATAACCGCCCTCTTCCCCCGGACTTCACATTGATCACTGATTGGCCAATCATCGCACAGCCAGCCATTCCGCCAAAGAAACCTGAAACAATATTAGCGATCCCTTGTCCGCGTGCTTCTTTATTTTTGTCACTCTCTGTTTCAGTCATATCATCAACAATCGAAGCAGTCAATAATGATTCAACTAAACCAACTATCGCAATAGATAAAGAAAACGGGAAAATGATTTGCAATGTCTCAAGGTTCAACGGAATATCCGGTATTAAAAATACTGGCAATGTTGAGGCTAATTCTCCCATATCGCCAACGGTCCGTACAGTGCTTCCGGTGAAGATCGCAATGGCCGTGATAACCAATATCGCCACTAATGGTGAGGGTACGGCCTTTGTAAAACGCGGCAATATATAAATAATCGCCAGTGCCCCCGCAACCATTGCATACATTTCCCATGATTCACCAATAAAGTGCGGCAATTGTGCTGTAAATATCAAGATCGCCAGCGCATTAACAAACCCTGTCATTACGGATTTGGGAACAAATTTCATCAATCGTCCTAGCTTTAGTGCGCCCATAATGATTTGAATAACACCAGTTAAAATCGTTGCCGCAAGCAGATATTGCAGCCCATGATCTCTAACCAACGTCGTCATTAATAGGGCTGTTGCCCCAGTAGCAGCAGAAATCATCCCGGGCCTCCCGCCGACAAAAGCAATCGTAACTGCAATACAGAATGAAGCGTACAATCCAACCATAGGATCGACTCCTGCAATAATGGAAAAAGCAATTGCTTCAGGAATTAACGCCATCGCAACAACAATCCCCGCAAGCACATCTCCTTTAATGTTGCCAAACCATTCATATTTAATTTTAGATACATCCACGTTTATCAAGCTCTCCCTTATATTTGATTTTTAAATGACTTTCAACTCTCATGAAAGCCGGGTCCGATAACAATAAAACTCAGTATAAAGGATTCACCCAAACTTGTGAAACGTGATGAAAACGTCAACATTTCTGTTTTTCTTTGTTTTCCTAGTATTTTCTGTTACTTTTATCACACATTTAAAAAACGATCAAAAAAGTAAAAACAGAATTGTCAGATGAACAATCCTGTTTTTGAAAGGTATTTGTTTGTCCTCGTATCTATCATATGTAATTAGATTATTTTATAGATTAAGGTTCAAACTTAGATTCTACCAGCAATAAACAACCTCTGTAAGCCTTTTACCCTCGATTTCAATTTCAACCACATCCAGTTTCTTTCCGCCCAGTTTTTCATAAAACTTACAGGAGCTATTCTTCTCTAACACAAAAACTATCATTGAATAGATTGCCTTATCCTGCAAATCTTCAACGACAGGTTTGACAAACGCTTTACCGATTCCTTTTCCTTGGTATTCCTTTAGAATATAAATCGCATATAGTTCTCCTTCGAATTCATGATAATCTCCACTCCGCTCTTTGCCGCCGCTGGAGAAGCCTATGATCTCCCCACGCTCATTTTCTGCAACATATACATTTCCTTGGGGAATGACCTGCTGCCAAAGCTGTTCTCGTGAATCATAAGAAAGATGATTCAAATAGTCTTTGGGAACAATGTTTTCAGTTTTTGGAGTAACAGAATTATCTCTTCCTTGCTAATTTATATGAAATCCCAACGGAAAAAAGCCCGTTTTTTAACGGGCGAAATCTATTTAATGAGCTTCTGCAGCCATTGCATCTGCTTTTGTTACATGCACTGTCCCGCGCGGATGCTGCGGTGGTGCATAAATAGAGTACAATTTTAGAGGAACCTTGCCCGTATTTGTTACATTATGCCATGTTCCAGCGGGTATCATAATAGCTGAGTCTTCATTGACACGTCTAACAAAATTCAACTGATTTTGTGTTTTCCCCATTTGGACAACGCCTTCGCCTTGTTCGATACGCAAAAACTGGTCTATATGCGGGTGAATTTCTAACCCGATATCTTCCCCTACATTCAGGCTCATTAAAGTTACCTGCAAATGTTCACCTGTCCAAATAGCTGTACGATAAGTGTTATTTGCTTTTGCTGCCTCATTGATATTCAATGTATATGGTTGAGGACCTTGATCTTGACTAGGTCGATAAGGCATAAATCCTTGTCTGCTCACTTCTTGATAAGGCATGTAATGATGTGGCTGTACTGACTGATGATACACCGGCCCATTTACATAGCCATACTGCTGATATGGATATTGAATTGGGTACATCCGTGGATCAAAATACATCTTTTCCTCCCCTTCCTAATTTTTCTAAAATTATCCTATGTATCTGACTTGGGAAAGGTACCTATTAATCTTTATCAACCTTTTCTGTAAAAATTCGCCTATTGCTACGGTATCCTGTGTTATAATTTTTGTAAACTCATTTTATCGTTTGGTTAACATTTAACAGATAGGGGTTGTTCATATGTTTAGGCTGCGGGGACATCATTTGTTTTGCCTCTTAGGTTATCGGGGTATGGGCTATTCCAAAGAATACGTGGAAAATATGACAAAACTGCACCAAACTTTACGGGACAATCCTGGGACGTGGATCCAGATTGTAAAGGGCCCTGATCAGCTTTGTGATAAGTATCCCAATTCAGGAGAATACCACTGTCTTGACAAAAATATTGACGAAAGGGATGCGGTAATTTTAGAAAAAATGGATATCAAAGTTGGGCAATTTTTGAAATGGAAAGACATTAAGTCTCACATCAAGAGGCATGTGGTTCCCACGGATATTCATAGCGTCTGTGAGACCTGTTCCTGGCGTTCATATGGGGTATGTGAAGAAGGAATACAGGATATAATTGATGGAAAGGGTTTAAGGGAAGTGAAATAAGCTTCACCTTAAACCCTTTTTAAATATGAGTGGCCGCTTCATCGTTTTACTTTACATAATATTATTATTGTCCACTATTATCTTTTTATTAGGCAAAAACACAAATTTCGCATCAATGATCGTATGAAAAAGAATTGGAACCCACAAATATCCTGTTCCGGCGAAAAAGAAAAATAAAACGCCGCCTAAGTATCCGGTAATTAGTACGCCCTTCCAGCCTTGATACAAATGAACCAGGCCGAACAACACGCTGGAAATAACCCCAATCGCAAACACGGATAGTTCGAATGGCAGGTGGCCTAAATAGAATACCATCGCACCACGAAAGATTATTTCCTCACAAACTCCTGCCGTTATCGCAATCATAAGAAAAAACAGCCGCTCAGCAATACTGGAAGGCAATAAAAATTGTATGCTTTCATCTGTCAAAGCATCAGAAATCTTCTTTCTCATCTTTTTCGAAAAGGCCACAGCCAAAATCACAATAAGCAGGCTAGCCCCGGCACCCATTGCCATATCAAGTAAGTCTTGGGAAACAAAAGACATCAGCGGATTTTCGTAAATAAATAACTCTCTTACTGACAGACCGGTTAACAGCCAGTATCCTAGTAAAATAAAAACACTCACCCACTGGGTGATCATAATTTGACTGTACATTCGCCATTTGCTAACCAAGCCGCTTTTGATCTTTTTCATGTAAAAATAATCCCAGATTGGATAACCTGCAACGATGGCAAGTAGAAATATCGTAAGGAATAGCACTCGTTTCACCTCATTGAAACTTATAAAATATGAATACCAACTTAATTTACCATATAAATCCCATATGATGATATAAAAAAAGCAATCCTATACCTCAAAGGATTGCTTCTAACATTACTTACCCAAGTGCCACATCAAGAATCATCATTAACACAAAACCAACCATTAGACTCATGGATGCCAAATCTTTGTTGCCTTTTTCCTGCGAACTCGGAATCACTTCCTCGGCAACGACAAATATCATCGCACCGGCAGCAAAACTTAAGGCGTAAGGCAATAGCGGCGCAATAAAGGAAACAGCCAACGCACCAATGACCGCCGCAATCGGTTCAACCATGCCGGAAAATTGTCCGAAGAAAAAGCTCCTTCTCCTAGACATTCCCTCTCCCCTTAACGGCATCGAAACAGCGACACCTTCCGGGAAGTTTTGAATGCCAATCCCCAGGGCTAAGGTTAACGCACCAGCCAAAGAAGCTTCCGTTCCTCCATTGGCGAGTGCACCGAAAGCAATTCCGACCGCTAACCCTTCCGGAATATTATGCATGGTAATAGCAAGCACCAACAAAGTACTTCGTTTTCGTTGTTTTGGCTGATACCCTTCCGCCTCGCCAATTGGAGAATTGGGATGAAGATGGGGCAAAACCTTATCTATCCCCCAGAGAAAAACGCCGCCTAATAAAAAACCAGTCGCTGCTGGAAACCAGGCACCTATCGCATGATTGTCCGACATTTCTATTGCGGGTCCGAGCAATGACCAATAACTCGCCGCAATCATCACACCGCCGGCAAAACCGAGCATGCTGTCCATGAAACGCTGATTGACTGTTTTTGTTGTAAAAACGAGAGCAGCCCCAAGCGCAGTCATTCCCCAAGTAAATAAAGTGGCGATAAAGGCTTGCGTAATCGGATTGAAATGTTGAAAAAAGCTTATCATAGGGAAGAACTCCTTTTTATCAAACGAAATGGATAAATCTAAAAAAGTTTACCTTGTCCAATATTTTAACCCCGAGCCATAACATAGTCAAACTATTTAAAATTCATTAGAATATATTTTTCATAAAAAAACAGCAGCGCCCGAGAAGACACTGCTATTATGCCCAAGATTATTGTGTTTACATTGTTGCGGGCATCGTTCGACCCCTTCAATTCCCTAGATTACCTGTTTCCTGTTCTGGAGGACATCGTTTGGTCTTTTCCGTTCCTTTGGCTGCTGTTTTTTGCTAATGAAGGAATTATTCGCCTCTTTGATGCAGGGGAAGATGTCCCACCATCTTTTAAACCATTTAAAAAGGTTTCAAGAATGACTTCTAATGAATCAATAAGCCCCACTTGAAGTTTAAACCCCCCTTTCCTGTCAAGGTCAGCAATTCCGTGTAAAATACTTCTTAACCCCCGTACGGCATGAATCAATTCTTCTTGTTTTAATGAATAGACTGACAGAGCCTTCAATGTTAAATCAATGATGGATTCGGCTGATTGGTTGTCATCGCTTACTCCCTGGTCAGGAGCTAATAAAGAAGCTTCATAAAGTCCTGGGTATTGATGTGCAAAAGATAGATAGGCTTTGCCCATTTCTTTTACCGATTCTGGCCCAGACTCCTTCCCGTTTACCGCTTCTTTCAAATGATTATATAATAGATTTTGTGCTTTAATGGCCATGGCAAGCCTGATTTCATCTAACCCTTTGATGTGATTGTATAAGGATGGGGGTTTAATTCCAAGCTCTCTAGCTATATTAGCCATTGTTACAGATTCCACGCCTCTTCCCTCTGCTAAATCTAACGCAGTGTTTACGATCATATCATGATTGATTCCTATTTTTGCAGACATATCTACCTAACTCCTATTACCATTTGTTTTGCACGTTCTAGAGCTCGTTTCATTTCCATCTCAGGGTCTGCAATCATATTTCCGTGTCCAACTGCAAGAAGAGACGGCCTAAAGTTTAGGAGATGCTCCGCAGATTCTATAGCTCTTTCTTTATTCCATGTAGCCATCGCCGGAAAAGGAAAACTCCAGCGCAAATCACCGGAAACAGCCATTCCCCCCTTAGTCTGGAAAGCATCTCCTGCTATTAATCCTTGGTCCCGAACATCTAAGAACGCCATCATTCCGGGGGTATGACCTGGTGAATGAATAGCCAGCAGTGAATCAATTCTGTCACCATCCTGAAGGAGCATATCCGGCTTTGTTTTAACATTCTTCGGTATGCCGCCTTTAATGGGGCTATCCCCTTCTCCATCCTCTAAAGAAACATCACCATTAAGCAGCTTTAGCTCCCGCTTTGGTATAGCCACCTCGATATCCGGCAGAACTTCTTTAATCCCGTCAAGCGCGCCAACGTGATCATCGTGTGCGTGTGTCAGAATTACTTTTCTAATAGGTTTACCAATATCCCGTGCCGCTTTTAAAATCGCATTTTTATGAAAAGAAAGAGCTGTATCGACTAGAATCAAATAATCCTCTTCTTCAACTAAATAACAGTTCACTGGGAAAAAATTGGGCATGAATGACAGCTGATAAATATGATTAACCTTTGTTATTCTCATACTTATTCTCCTAACTAATGGTATTAGTTTAATTATAACTAATACCGTTAGTTTTGCAAGGGATATTATGGAAAAATTTTATAATTGACCATTTTCCACAGCTCATCTTACTGAAAAAGAGAAAACACGAGTACGATCCCGTGTTTTCTACCTCTTATCGATTAATCGCTTTCCTTCTGCACATAATGACCCTGGCTCCGCCCTTTTCAAAATTGGTTTAACCCGAATAACATCCTGAATTTTACTTACTAAAGCAGCTTCAAGCTCTTCTGCTGATTCTACCTGCAGAACAAAGTGATCTTGATTATTTTCCATTGTGACGATACCCTGGAACGCCGAATACCCTGATTGTTCAAGCACTTGTGCCAGCTGTTTTTCTCTAACGAACATGCCTTTGACCTTTACTCCGTCACTGACTCTTCCCAGGACACCTGCAATGCGCCTTCCTTCATATCCATCCACCCAGCGGGATAGGTCTCCTGTACCGAAGCGAATTAAAGGATACGTTTTATCAAAAAGGGTAACGACGACTTCGCCTTCACCAGATTCTGCTATCTTGCCCGAATGCGGATCACAGATTTGCACGATCGCACTGCTTGTCACTTTCAGACCAGGTCCTTCCTTATCCTCGAACGCCAAACAGCCGCAATCCGCTGTTCCATACCCTTCATATACAGCAATTCCATTATCTTCGCATCTTTTTCTCATCCCCGGTGTCAGCATTTCCGCGGTGAAAAAAACCTTCTCTACATAAATTTCTTTTCCAAATGTCCAGCCTTTTTCCTCAATCGCATCTAGTAAAATAGCAAAAAAGCTTGGCGTTCCTACATACCCGCTCACTCGAAGGTCTTTCATCACCTGAATCTGCAGCTCGCGATTTCCTGTACCTGCAGGAATTACGGTTGCCCCCAGCATCCTAAGGGCGGAATCAAACATAAACCCTGCAGGTGATAGATGATAGGAAAACGTATTTTGCACGATATCGTTCTCACTAAATCCAGCAGCCTTTAACGCTTCAGAAAAACGCCAAAAGTCCTTTTCATGCGTCTGAGGGTCATAAATAGGGCCAGGAGACATGAAGATTCGCGCCATTTCCCCTGAACATACTGTAGTTAAATGGCCAAATGGCGGGTGCAGACCTTGCAGCTCCGGCAGCTGATCCTTTTTTAAAACAGGGATTTTTTCCAGATCCTCCATTGTCTGAATATCATCAGGACTCAAAAAAGCTTTTTCCATATGCAGTCTGAATCCGTCCGCAAGATCATAGGCATGGCCAATGACCTCCCTCAATTTGTCCACTACAGCCACCTCTTCCTTCTTTTATATGATTTGATTTCCTTATAACTCTTGCGGCCTTTATCGCTCATGCCCAGGTAAAATTCTCTGACATCTTCATTAGCTAGCAATTTCTTGACTGGTCCGTCCATCACGATGCGCCCATTTTCCATGATATAGCCAAAGTCAGCAATAGAGAGTGCAATGTTAGCATTCTGTTCGACCACGAGAATCGTTGTTCCTTCCTCTTCATTGATTCTTTTTATAATCGCAAAGATTTCCTTAACCAGGAGCGGCGCCAGGCCTAAAGACGGTTCATCTAATAGAAGAACCTTCGGCTTAGCCATGATTCCCCTGCCAATCGCAAGCATCTGCTGTTCCCCGCCAGATAAATAGCCAGCCTGACGGTTCTTCAGCATTTCAAGCTTTGGAAAATAATTGTACACCTTTTGAAGATCACTCTTTAGATTCTTCCTGTCCTTGCGGGTATGCGCTCCAGCAATTAAGTTTTCCTCAACTGTCAAATGCTCAAATACACGCCTGCCCTCCATACATTGAAAAATTCCCTTTTTGACAATGGTTTCAGCATCATTCGTATCTATGCGCTCCCCATTAAATTCAATAAATCCATCGGTGACCTCGCCATCTTCACTTTTTAAAAGACCAGAAATTGCTTTCAATGTAGTTGTTTTCCCAGCCCCATTACTGCCGAGCAATGCAACGATTTTTCCTTGCGGGACCTCCATTGACATCCCTTTTAAGACAAGAATAACCTTGTCATACATAACTTCGACGTTATTAATCGTCAGCATCGGTTTCCCCCTCATCAAAACTAGTAAACTTTATAAGTTTTTTACGTATATCAGCCGAATTTTTCCATATATCCGCCAATTCCTGACTTCTATCCGCAAACTGCCTAAATACCATAACCCGTTTCAAAAAAGGGGCGTCAGCAACGAACGCCCCTCACCGATTAATAGCCAATATAATCTGTAAATACTGCAAACTTTCCATTTTCTACTTTAGCTAAGCGAATTTGATTCGTTCCTGCATGATTATCAGCAGAGAATGTAACCGGTGCTGCCAGTCCGCCCAGGTCTAGATTGCTTAATTTTTCAATTCCCCCGCGGATTCCCTCTCCTGAAGTCGGATCGTCAGCAAGCTTCATCGCTTCAATCATAATCTTGGCAGATACCCAGCCTTGAACAAACTTCTGGTCAATATCTTCTAATGTTTTTCCTTTGCCATCTAAATACGTTTTGATTTCTTCCAATCCAGGCAGATCCTCATATGGGAATGCATGCGTGATGACACCGATAAAGCCTTCTGCCGCATCACCAGCAACTGGAAGCAAGCCTTCACCTGCAGCCCAGTTCAAACCGATAAATTGCGTATCAATGCCAAGCTTCTTCGCATCCTTTAAGATCGTAGCTGTCGCACCCCATGTCTGCTGAATAATCGCATAGTCAGGATTTTTCTTCTCCATGTTTAACAATTGTGATGTGGCATCCAGTGCCTGTAAATCTACCACTTGTTCATCGACTACTTCAACACCCATTTCTGCTGCAAATTCTTTTGCGTCTTCAATTGGCGATTTACCAAACGCTGTATCATTATAGAGAAATGCTAAAGTTGGTGTTCCGCCCGTATGATTTTCCTTGATCCATTTAATAACCGATCTTGCCTGGTCAGAATAAGAGGCTGCTGCTAAGAAATTATATGGGCTTTCTTCAATGTTTTTTAAGTTCTCCGAGTAGGACGCGGAAATATATGGGAGTTTATCAGCAGCAATTTGCTGACGCAGTGCTTCTGTATCCCCTGTTCCCCATCCAAGAATCGCAGCAACTTTATCCTTTGATTTCAGTTTTTGATACATTTTTTGTGCTTCTGGAATCTTATATGCATAGTCATCGCCAATTAACTCCACATTGTAACCATTAATTTGCTCATCCTTAATGAATTCGAAAAATGCTTCTGCTCCTTCTGCATATGGTGTCCCAACATCCCCTGTACCTCCGGTAAGATCAAAGATTCCGCCAATTTTTATCGTCCCTTTTGCCTCACCGCCGGATTCACTGTCACCAGTGCTTTCTTTTTCACCAGAAGACCCGCTTGTACCTGAGTTTTCCTGCTGTCCAGAAGATTGACTGCCTCCAGAGCATGCCGCGAGCACACCAATTACTAACAATAACGCTGCGAAACTGGCCCAAATCTTTTTCATTTTTCTCCCCCTTATATTTGAAAAATTAATATTAATTATTGAAAATAATGACATGCATTACTTTCAACATTACCAAGGTATTAAACTATTTTTTCAATACGAAAATGGCCAAAGCCTAAAATAGTCTTTAATATTTTTCCAAATTTTCGCTAAGCCTTGAGGTTCATAGATGAGGAATAAAATAATGACGAGACCGAATATCACTTCTTTCATCCCCGCAAATAACTCGGATAAGCCTGGAAAATACCCGCTTAGGAACTCGACACCAGATCGGAGAAATACGGGAAGAAGGGTGATAAACACAGCGCCATAGATGGAGCCAAATACACTGCCGAGACCGCCAACAAGAATAATCGCCAAGTATTCAATAGATACAGTAATGCTATAAAGCTCTGGACTGACAATCATCGTATAGTGGCCAAGCAATGCACCGGCAATCCCGACAAAGAACGAGCTGACAATAAAAGCAAGTACCTTATATTTAAATAAATCAATGCCTATTACTTCTGCTGCAATATCACGGTCCCTGACAGCGATAAAGGCCCGGCCGACCCTTGAGCGAAATAGGTTTAAGGAAAATAGCGTTGTGATTATTAAAATGACAAACATCAAATAGAAATAGCTTCGCTCGCTATAAAAAACAAATCCGCCTACTTCCGGCCGAGAAAGTACCATCCCTGCCGTACCGCCTGTAAGCGAATCCCAGCGGGAAATGACAAATAGGATGATCACTTGTGCAGCAAGAGTAGCAATTGCCAAATAAAGACCTTTTAGTCTTAAAGACGGCAAACCGAATAATCCGCCTACAATAGCTGTAATAAGTCCTGCAATAGGCATCGCAATCCAAAAGCTTAGTCCCAGCTTTGCAGTAAGGATTGCTGAAGTATAGCCGCCGACACCCAGGAAGGCTCCAACCCCAATTGAAATTTGCCCGGTAAATCCTGTTAAAATATTTAGCCCGATGGCACCGATAGCAGCGATTCCACAAAGTGTTGCAAGCCCAATGATGTAATCGGAAGCAACGAGCGGAAAGATTGCAAGCAATGCGAGCAAAATAAGAACTCGCATTCTGACACGGGTAATTTTCCATATGGCCATATCTTGTTTATAATTGACATGGAATTCCCCGCAGTCCATGACGAATGGATTTCTCATCCGATTACACCCTTTCAATTTCTTTTTTGCCGAACAGACCGTAAGGCTTAAACATTAAAATGAACACCAGGATAACAAACGGCATGACTTCCTTTAAACCTCCTCCGACTAACGGGTCCAAATAACCGCCTGTCATGCTTTCAATTACTCCGATGATTAAACCGCCTAAGATGGCACCTGGAATACTGTCCAATCCCCCTAAAATCGCAACAGGAAGCACCTTTAGTCCAATAGCTGATAAGGAAGCATTAACCCCGTTTATATTTCCAAGCAATATCCCGCCGACCGCTGAAACAACAGCAGCAATTGCCCAAGCAACGGCAAAAATCGCTTTAACGCTTATCCCCATTGACAGTGCAGCCTGCTGATCATCTGCTGTCGCCCGCATAGCAATGCCAAGCTTTGAATACTTGAAAAAGACTGTAAAGATCACAAGCATAATCACGACAATCAACAATGACCATAAGTAAACCGGGGCCACAACGACCTCACCTAAACGCACAGGCGCTTCTGAAAAGATCTTCGGAAATACACGTGTTTCGTGTCCCCAAATAATATGAACTATTCCAGCTAATACGCTAGATAATCCAATCGTTGCCATAATCATGGATATGACCGGCTCACCAATAAATGGTCTTAACACAATTCTCTCAATGACAAAGCCAAGCACTGCACTAAATAATAAGGCAATGAAAAGCGCTGCGATGAAAGGAATATTGTAAGCAGTTATTAAGGTAAGACAGACATAGGTCCCGACAAGCAGGAACTCACCTTGGGCAAAGTTGATGGCATCACTGGATTTATAAATCAGCACAAACCCTAATGCAACTAAGGCATATACACTTCCAACCACAATGCCAGTGACAAGCATTTGCAAAAAAAACGCCATTAAGCAGCTCCCTCTCCTTCATCCATAAAGATCACCTGAAGTGTCGTGCGGATCGTTTGTTCCTTGCCATCGCGATACCGAATTTTACCTTCGACATTGATCCGCTCTTCTTCTGTATACAATCCATCAATAAGATCCTCGTACTTTTTGGCCACAAATTGCCTGCGGACCTTTTTCGTTCTTGTCAGCTCCTCATCATCTGCATCAAGTTCTTTATAAAGAAGGACGAATTTCTTCACACGTGCTTTTTCTGGAAGCGTCTGATTAATTTCGTTCACCTGCTTTTGAATCAGCATCAATACCTCCGGCTTTGAGGAAAGGTCGGTGTAGGTGGTGTAGCTTATTTGGTTTTTCTCTGCCCACCGTCCGACATTTTCCATATCAATATTGATCATGGCAACGACATATGGACGATTTTTTCCAATAGCAACCGCTTCTTGAATGTACGAACTGAACTTAAGCTTATTTTCTATAAATTGCGGGGAGAACATTTCTCCCGAATCGAGGCGGATCACATCCTTAATCCGGTCTATAACATACAAATGCCCCTTTTCATCTAATGAACCAGCATCACCAGTGCGCAGCCAGCCATTAACAATCGTTTCGCTGGTAGACTTTTCATTTTTGTAATAACCAAGACAGGTACTTGTGCTTTTAATGAGAATTTCTCCTTCATCAGAAATTTCCACCTCGGTGCCAGGCAAAGGTATCCCAACACTGTCCAGTTTAATATCTCCATCACGATGAACAATGGCAATACCGGACACTTCCGTCTGACCATAAATGCTTTTGACATTTACGCCGATACTATGGAAAAACTCAAACACATCTGGGCCTAATGGCGCTCCACCGGTATAGGCTCGCTTCATCTTTAAAAGGCCTAAATGGTCTCTGATTGCACTGAACATAAAATAATCGGCGAACTTATACATCATCCTTGTACCAAATGAGACCGGCTGATTTTGAAAATGGGCTTTAGCAACCTTTTCACCAATTGGTTTGCAAAGATGATAAATTTTCCTTTTCAGCCAGCCTGCATCTTGGATTTTCACTTGAAATTTTGAAAGCATATCTTCATATATTCGCGGCGGTGAAAACATCACTTGAGGTCCGATTTCTCTTAAATCTTGTAAGACTGTGGAAGGCTCTTCAGGGAAATTAATGGTTAACCCATTGTAAAATCCCATTGCCATTGACATCATTTGTTCTCCAATCCATGCCAGGGGTAAAAATGAAACGTATTCATCTTTTTCTGTTAGCGGATCTATGGCAGAAAGATTTTTTGCCATATCTAGAAGGTTTTTGTATGTGAGCATTGTTCCTTTTGGATTGCCTGTTGTACCTGATGTATAGGAAAAAATTGCTATATCATTTTCATTTCCTTGATTGACTTCCTGTAAAAAATATCCCTCATCTTCTTTATCAAATGTTTTTCCAAGTTCCTGTACATCCTTAAAGTAAAGTAAATCCTCATGCTTGTAATTCCTCATCCCTCGAGGATCGTAATAAATAATTTTCTTCACCTTTTCAATTTGATCCTTTATTTCAAAAAGCTTATCAACCTGTTCCTGGTCTTCAACAACAACGATCGAAGCATCACAATGATCAAGTATAAAGGCAATTTCGTTTGGCAGGGATTCCTGGTAGATCCCGACTGACACCCCGCCAAGAGATTGCGCAGCAAGCTCTGAAATGACCCACTCCGGGCGATTATCACCAAGAATAGCGAGTTTATCTCCCCGTTTAAATCCTAATTGTGATAATCCAAGACTAAGGAATTTCACCTCCTGCAAATATTCCTGATAGGTGATTTCGTTCCATATGCCGAAATCCTTTTCCCTTAAAGCAACATTTGACCCAGCCCTATTTGCCCACTCAATTAAGCTTTGAGGAAAGGTTTGGTTCGAGTTGGACATGCAATTGTCAGCCTCCCTTTAAATAATCCAGCACTTCTATCTGCAGGCGTTTCGATTTTTTGTTTATCCTGCATGCTCCTCACCCAAATAGGCTTCGATAACTTTTGGATTATTTTGAATTTCTCCTGGTGTGCCATAGCCAATAAGCTTGCCGAAATCAAGAACAGCAATATGATCAGATAAATCCATCACCACACCCATATCGTGTTCAATCAGAATTATTGTTGTTTTCATTTCTTCATGTATGTCAATGATATAGCGGGCCATGTCCTCTTTTTCCTCCGTATTCATACCTGCCATCGGCTCATCTAATAAGAGGATCTCAGGTTCTAGAGCAAGGGCTCTGCCTACCTCTACCCTTTTTTGCAGGCCGTAAGATAAGGTGCCTACCGGCAAATCTCGAATATGCTCGATTTCTAAAAAATCAATCACATATTCAACCTTTCTGCGATGCTCAACCTCTTCCTTTTGAGCTTTTCCCCAATAGATGCCGCCAGATAGGACGCCTGTTTTCATGCGCACATGCCGGCCGAGCATAAGATTATCCAAAACAGAAAGATGAGGAAACAGTTCAATATTTTGAAAGGCTCTTGCAATGCCCAGGCTTGCCCTTTTATGAGGCTTTAAATGGGTAATATTTTCCCCTTTAAATGAAATTGATCCAGAAGCAGGACGATATAAACCGCTGATACAATTTAGCATACTTGTTTTTCCAGCGCCGTTTGGACCAATCAAAGAAAAGATTTCTCCTTCCTGAACCTCATAGGAAACATTGTCCAGGGCAACAACCCCGCCAAAACGCAATGTAATATCCTTTATTTCTAAAATCCCCACCCAGATATCTCCTCCCAATTTTCATGTAATCGGTTACATTACATAATATTTTGAATATTAAATATATTCTTCGGGTATGACTTTTCTCCTTCTTGATATTATAAATAATATTAATAGAAATATAGGACTATACAATTACTATGCAGCTTGGATGAAATTTAATCCATGCCAGCTTAAAAAAGTACAAAACCGGCATCCAGATTAGGATTGCCGGCATTGTCTTACGGAAATTATTTAATGTTTCCAGTATTAGTCATGAATGTTACAATTTCTGGGAAAAACGCTAACAAAGCGATAAGCAAGACCATAATAATCGCATATGGATATACCCCTTTGACAATTTCCGACATCGAGCTTGTCTTGTCTACACCTTTAAGGACGAATAAATTCAGACCAACCGGCGGTGTAATCAGCGCTAATTCCATGTTGATCACCATGATAATTGCAAACCAAATTGGATCGAAGCCAAGTGCAGTAATAATTGGATACAATATTGGCACAGTAATAACGATAATTGAAACAGTCTCCAAGAAACATCCTAATACTAGCAAAACAATATTGATTAGGATAAAGATAACCCATGGCGATACATCCCACGTAGTAACCGCTTCAGTGATGTTTTGCGGAATTCTAAGAACTGTAAGGATAAAGCCAAGAAGCATTGCACCAACAATGATAAATAGAATCATGGCATTTGTTTGGACAGTTGACAGGATGATTTCCTTCAAGTTTTTCAGGGTTAAATTTCGGTAAGCCAAACCAGCTATTAAAAAGCTGATGACAACCCCAACCGCAGCCGCCTCTGTAGGGGTAAAAATACCAGAATAAATACCGCCAATGACAATCACTGGCAAAATTAATCCCCAAACAGCTTTCTTTGAAGCTTCCATTCTTTCAGCCCAAGTGGCTGGCTTATCTTTTATATGTCTCGCTTGCCATGAAGCAAACACCATAAATATTAATGTCAGCAAAACACCTGGAACAATACCTGCGATAAATAGTTTACCGACAGATTCACCAGTGATATTTCCATAAATGATCATTGGAACACTTGGAGGGATAAGGATTCCAAGGGTACCGCCAGCAGCAACAAGTCCAAGTACATATTTTTTAGGATAGCCGCGTTTAACCATTTCTGGAATAGCAACAGAACCAACAGTTATGGCAGTCGCGACACTAGATCCAGATATAGCAGCAAAAATTGCGCAGCAGAAAATGGTTCCAATCGCAAGTCCGCCAGGCAAATGCCTAAACCATTTACTAGCCATTTCATAAAGGTCTTTTCCGACACCGCAAACGAGCAATATCTGACTCATTAAGACATACATCGGCAAAGCCGTCAACTCAAAAGAATCTAGCGCTTTATAGGATATAATTGGTATTTGGTTAAATGCAATAGTTCCGCCATTAAAAAAATACATTCCTCCAATACACAATAATCCAAGTGTAAAGGCAACAGGCAAACCAATTAAGAGGAGAGTACCCATACCGCCGAGAAAGAATAGATTCATGATTGTGTCTCCCCTTTCTTGCTAAAGCAATCAATGATTTGCAGGACGAAGGCAAGTGATAATACCAAACCGCCTATCGGAAGAAGCAGCTCAGGCAAATACATTGGAACCCTTAATAAGGAAGATGAGGTAATACCCAAAGCATAGGTTCCTTGCACATGATGAATGCCATACCAAGTAAAAATCACACTAAATAGCAAACCTAATAAATTTGAAATAATAGATAAAACATTTTGTACCCTTGGCGGAACAGCATTGGTCAAAAGGTCAACTGTAATATGTGAAAATGTTCTTAAAGCATATCCCGCACCAATAAAACAGCTGCCAATAACCGCATAAATGGATAGTTCGGTTGCAAAAATCGTCGGTTTATTAAAGAATGAACGTGAAACAACTTCATAAAAAGTCATACCCGTTGCAATTAAAACGAAAATACCGGAAATGATGCCCCCAAAACTAATGACTTTATCAACACTTCTATATAATAATTTAAGAAAACTCATGTTTGCCTCCACTCTATGTAGTCCATCTCATTATGTAGTGAATCACCTGGTGGGAAGAGGCCCCCGCCAGGTGATTGGTCATTTATCTATTACTTATTCATACTTTCTGCGATATCAAGAAGCTCTTTGCCAAGATCTCCTGCTTGTTTAAGGTATACATCGTATACAGGGGCTGCAGCTTCTTTCCATTCTCCAAGCTCTTCTTCAGGAACATAGTAAACTTCCATTCCTAATTTTTCTAGTTCTTTAGCTGTTCTAGCATCTTCTTCCTCAGCTTTTTGACGAATCCAAGTTTCAGTTTCAGCAGCCGTTTCTTCAATAAGCTTTTGAGTTTTCTCAGGAAGATTATCCCAGAATGGCTTGTTCACTGCTAATAAAAATTCAAGGTATGCATAGTTATTAACCGTTAAATATTTAACCACTTCATTATATTTTCTTTGAAGCATCGCTGTAGTACCTGAAGTTGCACCATCAACGGTATCACGCTGTAAAGCCATGTAAACTTCTCCGCCGCCCATAAATACAGGGGAGGCGCCATAAGCCTTAATCAATTCTGATGGGATATCACCGATACTTCTAATCTTTAAACCTTCGAAATCAGCTGGTGATTTTAGAGGTCTTTTGTTGTTAGCGAATTGAACATAACCATAGTCTGCAAACATTAATACTTTGGCACCTTTTTCTTCCATTGCCGTCTTTAACTTATTACCCATTTCACCAGCAAGGGCTTGTCCAGTTACTTCATAGTTTGGAAAAACATATGGTACGTCAAAAATACCCATTGCAGGGACAGTTGACGCCCATAGTGTAGAAGAGTTCACACCCATTTCTACTCCGCCTGTTAAAATAGACTGGTTCATTTCTTTATCGCTTAAAAGCTGGCCAGCCGGATACACTTGAACTTTAACTTTGCCGCCTGATTTTTCTGTTACTTGTTTAGCAAATTCTTCAATACCAATAGAGATATGGTGGTCTTGAGGTAAATTGTATGCTAAGCGGATCGTTGCCTCTTCGTATTCATCACTGCTAGCTTGATCAGAACTTCCTTCATTTGTGGATGCAGGCTCTGCAGGTTCCTTGGCAGCTTGTCCGCCTCCGCATGCTGCTAATATGCCCATTAAAAGAATAATGGCTAAAAAGCTGCTTGTTATTTTCTTCATTTTAATCCCCCTTAAATTGTTGGTTCACTCTTGTGAAGTGTAATTTTTATATATTAGATGCTGCTAAAAGCAGCAAGACTAATAGAAATATAGAAATCTTTCGACATTTCTTCAGATAATGCCTGTATCTTTTAAGGCAGCTATTTTTTCTGGCGCCATTTTTATAAGCTTTTCATAAATTTCCTCATTATGTTCGCCTAATGAAGGACCAACCCATTTCAGCTGGCCAGGTGTTTCTGATAGTTTAGGAACAATGCCCGGCGATAAGACCTCCTTGCCATCCGGCAAAACAACAGGTTCCAGCATGCCCCTAGCCTTGTATTGCTCATCCTCAACTATGTCTTCAATACTGTAAATTGGTCCAACTGGAACAGCAGCTTCATCTAATAGCTTTTGAGCTTCTTTTAATGTACGCTGTTTGGTCCAGCTTTCAATCACTTCATCGATAAGGTCTGAGTGATCAGCACGCCCTTGATTATCAGACAGCTTGGGATCATTGGCTAAATCCTCTCGGCCGATTGCTCTCATCAGCCGTTTAAAAATGCTGTCTCCGTTCGCTCCAATGACTAGGTATTTCCCATCCCCGCATACATAGGTGTTAGAGGGTGCAATCCCCGGCAAAGTACTTCCTGTTCTTTCACGGATGATGCCTTTCAAATCATATTCAGGAAGAATTCCCTCCATGAGACTGAAGACTGCCTCGTATAAAGCAACATCAATCAATTGACCTTTTCTGTCTGGGTCATGATCACGGGCTCTAATCGCCATGATGGTTCCGATAACAGCGTACAAGCCTGCGATGATATCACCTATCGCAATCCCTACCCTTACTGGAGGCCTGTCAGGATATCCCGTTAGATAGCGTAATCCTGCATAAGCTTCTGCAACACTGCCAAATCCAGGCTTTTGACTGTATGGTCCAGTTTGTCCATATCCAGAAATTCTTGTCATAATCAGGCTTGGGTTGATTGCTTTTAAATGCTCATAGCCAATTCCCCATTTTTCCAATGTTCCAGGACGAAAGTTTTCCAATACTACATCCACTTCGTTAGCAAGCTTTTTGACAATTTCCTGGCCGTCCTCATCACGCAAATTAATCGTAATAGACTTTTTATTTCTGGACTGGATATACCACCAAACGGAATTTTCACCATGCATAACTCGCCACTTCCTCAGCGGGTCGCCATTTTTAGGTTCTTCCACCTTTATAACCTCAGCACCAAATTCAGCAAATATTTTACCTGCAAACGGCGCCGCGACTAGATTGCCTAATTCCAATATTCTGACTCCATCCAGCGGCATTTTCTTTGTCATGTCTGCATCCTCCTCTCATGTTTGAATGGTCTTTAGGTATAGCTGATAATCTGCTTCAAGATGCTTTTTCATACTTTTTTCTGCCTTTTTTGTATCGTTTTCCTTCACCGCTTGAAAAATATCGTAATGGTCCCTGACTACTGTATCCTTGCGCAGCGGATCAATTTCTAAAATGCTGCTCCTGTAAAAGCTTATAACCCCTCTTAATTCAGTAATCATCTTGATTAAAAAAGGATTACTCGATGCTTCTACAATAATTTGATGAAAGCTTTGATTTAGTTCATGTATCATCTTCCGATCATGATCATTTAGCCCCATTGCTGTTTTATGTAAAATAATTTCCATATCTTCAATTTGCTGCTGTGTTCTCCTCTGGGCAGCGTATTTTGCCGCTAATGGTTCGAGGTGAAACCGGCATTCAAATAGGTACTGATAGTCTTGTATAGTAGGATTGAAAACAGTAACCCCGCCTAAAGGCTGAACAGAAACAAGTCCATCTTTTTCTAAGCGGCGGATAGCTTCCCGGACTGGACTTCGGCTTACCCCAAGTTCTTCTGCTATCTTTTCTTCTATTAATCTTTGACCTGGCTCAATCCCTCCTGAGATGATTTGGTCTCGTAAATACTCATATACCTGATCAAGCAGCGTATTTCTTCTCTTAATCATTTTTGAATATACACCTCTTCGTCGACGGTATACGGTATACAGTCATAAAAATATATTAATAAGACTAATACGAATATTGATATTAGTCAATAACCTAATTTTCTGTTTTTTCGAATTTTGTCACTTCGTTTAATTTGTTGTTATTTCAATATAGAGAAATCACAAGAGAGTATAGGGGAACATCCATTGTTTTCCGTGTAACTCGAGGAATTTTTATTATTTAAATATAAAAAAAGAGAGTGCGAGCTTTGTCGTCTACTCTCTTTTGCTTTTCTTTACAAATCGGTATGCCAAATAAGCAACATAAAGCGGGGCTGCTATATAAATTAAATACGGAAACTGTCCCTTTGTTCCTTTTACATAAATAAGATAAACCAAACAGCCTAAAAAAATCGTCACAATTGTACCGTATTTTGGAAGTGGTACTTCTTTTAAACTCGGAATTCTAATTTTGCTTACCATTAGAAAACATAATGCGGTAAAAACAACACTTGTAAAAAGGTGTGGAATCTTATCACCAAAAAGCGTCAAAATCGCCAGGATTCCCCCGGCTGCCGTAATTGGTACACCAACAAAATAATGCAAAGATGTTTTATTAGTGCTGATGTTAAACCTAGCTAGCCTGAATGCGCCAAATAGCGGGAACAAGCCTGCAATCCCTAATCCTAACAGGCCGAATTGAAAAAAATATGTATAGTAAACTAAAAACGACGGTGCAACCCCAAACGTAACAATATCGGCAAGGGAGTCCAGTTCTTTCCCTAGGGAACTGTCCACATTCAGCATCCTTGCTAATCTGCCATCCATGCTATCAAGCATCATACCGATTAAAATTAGTATCGCTGCATTTTTATATTCACCATTCGCAGCAAAACCAATAGATAAAAAACCACAATACAAATTTCCCAATGTAAACCCATTAGGAATCATTTTAGCTATTCGCAAGAAACTCTCTCCTATTTATATCAAAGAATAAGATGCATAATTTATAGTACCCTTTCATTTTTCTTATTTCAAGATTTCTTTTGTGTGTTCGCCTAAAAACGGTACTTCTCGAATTTCACTCGCACCGCTTCCTGCTATTTTTACTTGAATTTCTCCATTGCACTTTTTATTAATCAATCCTCTCTCCTTGTAAAAAGGATAATCAGCAAGCTCATCTGGTTCTAAGACAGGGGCCATGCAGCAGTCGACTTTTTGGCTGAATTCTATCCACTGATTAAATGTGCGGCTTTTAAATAGTTCATTTATTTGCTTGTAAATCTTGTTGTTTTTCTCTGTTATTGAAAACTGCTGATCGATCCATTCTTTCCGGTCCACCGCCTCACAAAAATTTCTCCAGAACCCTTTTTCAAGAGCACCAAGGGTGATATACCGCTGATCTTTTGTTTCATAAATAGCATAACATACACACCTGCCATTTAATTCGCTCAGGCCATCTGGAGCCCCAGTTTCACCTTTAATTAACATGTGGCTCCCCATCATGGAAACCATCACTTCAGGTATCGAGATGCACTGATAACTCCCTATTCCTGTCCTCCATTTAGAAATAAGTCCTGCCAGAACAGCTTCGTTTGCTGCTAGTCCGCCAATGTAGTCAGCAAATTGAAAGGTTGGATGGACTGGCTTTCCAGCAGAATCCTTTATTTGGGCAAGAATACCGCTCATACCCATGTAATTCAAATCATGGCTTCCAAGTCGGCTTAAGGAGCCAGATTCGCCAAACCCTGTAATGGAACAGTAGACAAGATCCTCTTTATACTTAACAACGCTAGCATAATCAAGACCGAGCCTTTTCATGACACCTGGACGAAAGCTTTCAATGACCGCATCCGCAGACGCGATTAATCGTTCAGCAGTTTCCCGTCCCTCTTTTTCCTTTAGATTTAAGACCACACTTTTCTTCTTGCGATTGTAGGCAAGAAATAGTGTGCCCGTTCCATTCACTTTTACCCCTAATTCTCTCGCCGGATCTCCTTTAACAGATTCAATCTTAATGACTTCTGCCCCCATGTCCGCTAATCTCATTGTCGCATAGGGTCCAGGCAGATAATTCGTGAAATCAATTATACGCACTCCTTCTAACAAGGCAAGCATCCTTTCCTAATTCAAACTTTTGTACATTATATTCCCAGCGCAGAATCAAATACCTTTAAAATAGTCATAGAGTTCCTACTTGAATAAAAAAAGGCCCCTCCACTATTGGAAGGGCCATCCATTTATTAAGCTAATCCTTGTTCCACAAAAGCTTCCTTCAGCTGCTTTCTTACACGGTATATCCTTGTTTTTACCGTATTTTGATTTATTTTTAACTGTTCGGCAATTTCTTTCTCCTTTAAACCATGCTTAATTTTGAGAAGAAACACCTTTTTTTGGTCAGAGGAGAGAGTGCCAATGAAGTCCCCGATTTTTTCGTTCAGCAGATTCATCTCTACTTCCTGTTCAACATTTTGATCCATCTTTATTGCAGTATTTTCAATATCAGCAAGCATGGCACTCCGCTCGTTTATTTTCTTTTCTTTCCTGATAAAATCAATTGCTGTTCTTGTCGCAATCGCACTCAGCCATGCCCCAAGCTTCTCCTCATCTTCCACCATATCCATTTTCAAGTAGGCCTTGATGAACGTTTCCTGAACAACATCCTGGGCTAAGTAATGGTCCCTTGTTATACAATAGGCCACACGGAATAAGCGATTATTATATGTTTCGCATATTTTTCTCATATCCTTCGAACAGGTATCCACACTCTTTCCCCTCCTCTCGTATGATCATTTTTGAAAGTATGTTTTGGCAAAATCAGGAACATACTCTTCATCAAAGCTTTTAATATCAGTTGAACCATCCATGTATTGATAGGCAATAACATACTTTTCATCGAAATATCCTAGATCATTTTCAAGGCACTCTTTCAATTTTTCCTTATCTGTTACTTTAAGTGCATTCACATTCTTCTTCATTTCCTCAAATAAATCCTCATAGGAAAATCCCTGTGATAAATTTGAGCTTAGCAGGTCCTGTCTGACAATATAAGCAACGGAAACATCGGATGGATGAATCTTTGCATCATTAAGCAGACCTTTTTCTTCAAGCCATTCTTCAAATTTCATATAGGTTACAGGCCACTCCATATGAATCATATTTTCTTCTGAGCCTGTTCTGAATTCGATATAGGCGTTCGGTTCCCGGCGGTCAACCATCTCCTCATATGAAGCCTGGTTAATCTCATTTCTTAAGACTTTCACGGCATCCTGTATATCAGATTGGTTGATAATAACCGCCTTTTTATTAGCAGGTCCGCTAGGATGGATCGTAATCTTTTCAATTTGTTCAGCATTAATTTGAAAGATTTGATTAGACACTCTCTTATATTCAGCAGATTCGTAGATCATCTTGTAGTACTGGGAAAACTTTGCTTTCTCGATTTGGTAGTGCCGCACTAGCCTTTTGCCGTTCTTTAATTCATAAACGAAAAATGCTTGATCTTTCCCACTTTTTTCTGTTACCGTTTTATTTTTAACAATATCATGATGCAGCATTGTTACTAGATCAATATTTTCTGGCTCCTTCAGATAAAATGGCTTTTCTTCTGTGTCCATATAGCGATAATAACCATCACTAAAATGAACCGCTTCAACTTCTCTGGCCATTGGGATATTATTTTCGTAGCGCAAAAAGTCAAATTGGAAGAGCACGACCAGCAATGCCATTAAACATGCATATATAAGTAAGCCTTTTACATGAATAACAATTCTCCACGACTTTTGCAGCACCATTTCTGCAATAAAATAACCTAACAGTGCGCCAAAAAGATAGCCTGCATACACCCAAACCAGGTCTGTTTCCATTCTTCCTAAATACAAACCTCCAAAAAGCATAAAACAAAAAGTTACACCATATTTGAAGATAGGCTTCAAGAACGGAAAAATGAGTGCCTGCGAGACTGCTTCCAGCTTTCTATGTTTATAAACCAATAAAGAAGCTGGGAATAATAGAATTGTAAGCACAATATAAATATATATTTCAGCCTGGGTAATCATCCTTTGATTTAAGAAAGATAAGGCTACTAAAGGAGAAAAAGATTCCAACCCGCCCGCTGTCACATATTCATCGGGAAAACCATAAAGGTAAAAAGGCAAATTAAAAGCTAGCAAAATCAGCAAACCAGCAGGGAGCAGCAAGACAATATAGGCAAGAACCGCCTGCACGGCCGACAGACCTGTCAGCATTCCGATAAATACGCCAGCCATATAGATTAGCAGATTAAATAGAATTATTGTTCCCATCCATTTCCAGATGGCTGTGGCCGCAAAGAAATCTGCTAAGCCCAGAGGCTGGTAGAGCAGGAAAATAATTAAACCATTAAGCACCACCGGAAAAATAAGCAGCATACAGCCTGATAAACTGAAATGATAAAATATTCTTTCCCTTTTTATCGGCAGGCTATGGATAAAATCACTGTAAGACCGCACCTGCAGGAAGCGGAAAACAAATACAGCTGAAATCACTGGTATGGCCAGTCCTAAAATGGTTTGAATCTCCGCGTTAAAATCAAAAAGACTTTTAATTTGGACATATTTTCGATATTGTTCTGAAGATAGGGTCATTATCATTTCCAAAGGCACTGTAATAAACAGACCGAGAAAATAAATAATGGATACCCAGCCTGCGCTCCTTGTGATTGTTTTCCCTATTTCTTTGTTAACCAAGGATATTTTCGACCGCATAGCCAACATCCCCCATTTCATAAATAAAGATTTCTTCTAGTGTTAGCGGCAGGATATCGAATATGATTGGCTCATGCTTTTCTATTTGTCTAGTAATCACCGTTTCATTACCTTTGGCAATCAAAAGCATTATACTTCCCCGTATTTCTTTATGAAGAACCTTCATATGATGATAGATTGTTTCAGGAATCGGCCCTTTAAAGGCCAGCTGAATTTTATGTGTATCTGATTTCAAATCATCCAGTTCCTTTTCAATCATCATTTTGCCTTTATGCATAATGCCAATATGATCGCATAGATCCTCGACTTCCCTAAGATTATGAGAGGAAATTAAAACCGTCATTTCTCTTTCGGCAACATCTTCTATAATAAGGCCCTTGATTTTTTTCCTCATCACCGGATCAAGCCCATCTAACGGCTCATCTAGAATGAATACTTCTGGATGTGCAGAAAGGCCAAGAACAAAGGCAGCCTGCCTTTGGATTCCTTTAGAGAATTTATGAATCTTCTTATGTATATCTAAATCAAATGAAGCAGCAAGCTCTACAAAACGATCATTATCCCAATGTGCATAGATATTTTCATAGAATTGTGCCATCTGCTTAATAGAGTATTGGGGAATAAAAAAAGGAATATCCTGGATAAAGAAAACTCTATTTTTGATATCCGGATTTTCATACACGTTCTGCTCGTCAATCAAAATTGACCCTTCATCCTGTATATAAATCCCTGCCAGCAGCTTGAGCAATGTCGTTTTACCAGCACCGTTCGATCCGAGCAGCCCATAAATAGACCCTCTATTAACCTCAATGCTTACGTTTTCTACTGCCTCAAAGTCCTCAAATGATTTACGCACATGACTGATTTTGATCATTTTTCATCCCCTCCTCCAATAGAAGCTTCTAAATCCTTAATAATGTGGTATAGATCGTCTGCCGTCATTCCCAAATACATCGCTTCAGAGATCAATTTGATAAGCTCATCCTTGACCTGTTTAAGCTTTTCCTGATTCGGTTTAGGACTTGCTGGACTGACATAGCTCCCTTTTCCTTTAATCGAATATATGTATCCTTGATTCTCTAGCTCCCGATAAGCTTTTTGAATCGTATTTGGATTGATTGTCAGCTGTTGAGCCAGTGTTCTCACGGATGGCAGCTGTTCATCTGGTTTTAGTATTTCTGTTATTATCAGCTCTTTAAGCCGCTCGACTAATTGTTCATATATGGGCTTACGGCTTCTCACATCCAGCTCAAACATACTGTGACACTCCTAACTGTATGTAGTGTACTACGATACATAGTACAGTTAATACAGATAGAATTATATTATAAGCGTATAAAAAATGGAAGAGGTTTTTTGGTAATTTTTTTATTGCTCTGTTAAATTTGGCCGTTGATTTGTCCAGCTGCGGCTCCTAACTTCTCGGCCGTTTCGATCCATCCCTACAAATCCAAAACCAGGATTTGCAAGGCTGGCTCTCCAACGTCTGTCGAAGTTGAACAGTCGCCTACACTTTTCTAATTTTCCGCTCCAATCAAATTAGAAATATATCCATAATGAGGTTTAATCTGTAAAAAATTAAAAGGAAGATGACTATTTTGTCACCTTCCCTTTTTATCATCGGCTCAGCCGTTTAATATTTACTGCACATGCTTTAAATTCGGCTGTGCCGGAAATTGGGTCAAATTCATTGATTGTCAGCACGTTTGTCGGCACCTCGCTAAAGTGGAAGCTCATAAAGATCAATCCTGGTGCTACCTGTTCAGTTACCTTTGCCTTCACTTGAACACTGCCCCGTCTAGAGCTGACTTCTATTAGATCGCCGGTTTCAATTCCTAATTTCCCCGCATCATCTGGATGGATATCAGCACTTTCTTCCGTCTGCTTTAATTTTACCCCAGCAGCATAGTAACGGGTTTGTGTATGGGTATTATAAGATTCTAGCCGCCTCCCGGTCGTCAATGTATAAGGATACTCCTCATCCGGCATTTCAATCGGATCTGTGTAGTCTACTGGCACAAACATCGATTGTCTGATATTCTCCATTTTTTCTTCGTGAAATCTAGTATGAAGAATGGCAGTTCCAGGATGGGATTCTTCTGGACATGGGTACTGCAGGCTGTAGAACTTATCAAGTCTTTCATATGACATGCCCCCATACATTTCCCATGCAAGTGTCCGAAGTTCATCCCATATTTCTTCACTGCTTGAATAGTTCATGGGATAACCCATCCGAGTTGCAAGCTCGCAAAGAATTTCCCAGTCGTCCTTTGTTTGATAATGGGCATTAACTGCTTTCCTGACACGCTGAATTCTGCGGTCTGTGTTTGTGTATGTCCCTTCCACTTCTCCCCATGACCTCGCTGGCAAAACAACATCTGCCAGCTTTGCCGTCTCTGTGAGAAAAATATCCTGGACAACTAATAAATCAAGCTTTTCGAGCAGTTTTTTTGTGTGATTTAAATGAACATCTGCCATCAGCGGGTTTTCTCCGATACAATAAAGCGCTTTCACTTTTCCGGATTCCATTCTTTCAAACGCCCTTGTCTGCGTATCTCCGGCAATTGGGTTGATGTCAATGTTCCAGGCTTTTTCGAAACGGCCCCGGTATTCAGCATTAGTTATGCTGACACCTCCCGGCAGCTGGTTCGGCAAGCACCCCATATCTCCGGCACCCTGAACATTATTCTGACCTCGCAATGGCATAATGCCGCTGCCTTCTTTCCCAATATGACCAGTGAGCAATGCAAGATTCGCAATATCAAATACATTATTTACACCGCAGTGATGCTCAGTAATGCCCAGTGTATAGGCAATCATGGCTTTGCCTGCATTCGCGTATTCCCTTGCTGTATCAGCTATTGCTTGAGCCGAAACCCCGCATATTTTTTCTGCATATTCAGGTGTGTACATTTTTACCTGTTCCTTTAATGTATCAAAACCAGCTGTACATTCATTAATAAAAGCTGGATGGTATAGCTCTTCATTGATTATGACATGAATTAGCGCGTTCATTAAGGCAATATCTGTTCCCACACGGATTTGCAAATGCCGATGGGCACGCTTGACCATATCAATTTTTCTTGGATCAATAACAATGATTTTCAAACCGTTTTTCACTGCTTTTTTTATGCGATTAGCAATGATTGGATGGGCTTCTGTTGTATTAGAACCCATTAAAAGCAGCACTTCAGCCTGTTCAAAGTCCTCCAGCGAGTTTGTAGGAAACCCGCTGCCAAACACAGTTGCCAGACCGGCAACACTTGGTGCGTGTCATGTTCGGTTGCATCCGTCGATATTATTGCTTCCAATGACCGTACGCATGAACTTTTGCGTCACATAGTTTACTTCATTTGTGCTTCTGGCCGTAGCAAACATCGTGATGGCATCCGGGCCAAAGTTTGATTTGATCTTTTTTAAGTTTTCTGCGATAAATTCGTAAGCCTCTTCCCATGTCGCTTCCACAAGCTCCCCAGCCTTGCGGATTAGCGGTGACGTTAGCCGGCTTTTTGCGTGGACATACTCATAGGCAAATGAACCTTTTACACAGGTTTGTCCCTTGTTGACAGGTGCATCCTTATCCCCCCGGATTTTGACAATTCGATTGTCCTGTACATCAAGAACAAGCCCGCAGCCAGTGCCGCAGTAGCCGCAAACAGTTTTTATCTTCGCAGCCTCTCCCATTCTTCAACCTCCCATTATATAAATTTATAAAACCATCCCCCTATTTTGAATACCCCTTATCTATCGGAATATTCAAAATATACCTATATTATACAATACGAAATAGCCAATTTAATAGGGAATTACAAAAGAAAAAGCCAGATTGCTCTGGCCATGACTTACATATTATTTATCAGATTTTACCGATGAATCAGGTGTTATCAGCAAGTTGGCTCTTCTATTATTAGTTGCAATAATGTAGACGGCCGCAACTGCGATAAGAACAGCAATAATCGATCCGATATTGAAAATCCCTTTTTGTGAATACCAAACGATTGAGTAGCCAACCGATCCTGCCAATAAGGCATAGTAGGCAAATGGGAATAATGTTTTTCTAATGACTATTCCTTCTTTTCCGTATAATCCTACAACCGCAGATGCAGCTACAACGTTATGAACACAGATCATATTGCCGGCTGCACCTCCAACTGCCTGCAGTGCAACAACCCATGTTGCATCTACGCCAATCTGTAAACCAACATCGTGCTGGAAAAGCGCAAACATCATATTACTTACCGTGTTACTGCCAGCAATAAATGCACCAAGTCCTCCAATAAAAGTCGAGAAGAACGGCCAATATTCGCCGGCAAGCGCAGCAACTCCATTAGCAAGCTCAATTGGCATTCTTTCATAGCCTGCCGCACCCCCTCCGGTATTCAGAAATACCTGAACCATTGGAACTGTAAATATGAGCGCAGTAGATGCAGCAATCGCCGTTTTTCCTGATTGTGCCCACGCGTTTTTGTATGCTTTTCCATTCATTCCGTGAATAAAGAAGGTCAGTATCGAAACTACAATAAAGATGGTTCCCGGTGAAAATAAAATTTCAAAACTCGATGTAATTCCAGAGCCAAAGATGTTTTCAATTCTAATAACTACTGACTTAAGCCAACCCTCGAATGGCAATGACTTTAACCTTGACAGCACTAGGAAAAGCCCAACAAGCACATAAGGCGACCACGCTTTAACCATTGACATGCCGCCGCTTTTATGAACAACGTTTGTAATTTCAAGCTTTCCGTTCCATTCCGGATCCCACTTTGATTTTTCTTCAAAATCCCATGTCTCTTCTTTTGGAGGCATAAGGAAACCTTTTTTCGCTGCAAACACAACAATTGCAAGACCAACTAACCCTCCAACCATTGATGGGAATTCAGGACCCAGTGTATTTGCAACAATGACATACGGGATTGTCATTGCAAATGCAGCAAAAAGAGCGAACTTCCATACTTTAATTCCCTCTGTGAATGACTTATTTTTACCAAAGAACCTTGTCATGAGGGAGACAACGAACAATGGCACAAGTGTTCCAGCGATCATATGCAGCATCGCTACCTTGCCGCCAATTAGCGGGAGAAGAGTCCCCATTTGATCCGCGAGGCTTGCATCAGCTCCCAAACCTGTTCCTACACCCACAAGAATCGGTGTTCCCACCGCACCAAAGGAAACAGGCGTACTTTGAATAACCATCCCCGCGACAACTGCAGCCATGGCAGGAAATCCTAATCCAACCATTAATGGAACCGCTACCGCTGCAGGTGTACCAAAGCCAGAAGAGCCCTCGATAAACGATCCAAATAACCAGGCGATGATGATAACTTGCACACGCCTGTCGGCAGAAATATCTGTGAAACCTTGACGGATTGTACTAAGACCGCCGCTTTCCTGCAAAGTGTTTAACAGCAGGATGGCACCAAAAATAATGTACAATAATGTAATAGCAACTACTAATCCATTAACTGATGCCGCAGCTACATTAGCAAATGGAACTTTCCATATCCAAAGCGCCAAGCCAACAGCAACTAAATAAGAAATTGGCATCGCTTTGCTTGCCGGCCATCTTAGACCTACCAGAAAAACTCCCACGGCTATGATCGGAAGCAACGATAATAATGCAAGCATACCTGTACTCATAAGTCTTTTCCCCTTTCTCTTTTTGAATATGGACGTATAATGACATTTGTTGCTTATGACAAAACAATGTTTTTCTAAAACATTATGCCTATGATTTATTATACGAGCATTTATTAGAATATCAATAATCTTCTGAAAATTAAATATTGTGTTTATCTATAATACTATTCAAAATATTGGAAATTACAAACAAAGGCAAAAAAAAGGTCCCTTTCTTCAATAAGAGACGTTTTTTTGATTGATTTATAGATAACCAATTCTTTTGGAGATTTTTTTTCCAATGGAGAGGATTTTCGGCTGAAGCTGCTGAAGTCGTTCATCCGTCATTCTAATAGTCGGGCCAGAGATACTGATTGCAGCTGCAACTTGGCCAAGATGATCGAATATCGGAACACCAAGACAGCGAATGCCATATTCATTTTCTTCATCATCTAAGGCATAGCCCTTTTCTCTTACTAGTGTAAGCTCTTTAAGGAATTCATCCTGATTAATAATTGTCCTGTCTGTATGGACTGGCATGCCCTTTCGTTCAAGTATGCCTGCAACAATATTTGCAGGTAAGTAGGCAAGAATGGCTTTTCCTACAGAAGTGCAATGCATAGGAGCTCGTTTTCCCACCTTGGAATGCATTCTAAGTGCTTCGTTTCCGTCTAACTTTTCAATGTAGACAACTTCCCCTTGATCATAGACAACCAGGTGAATAACCTCATTTGTTTCTTTTTCCAGCTCGGTTAGAAATGGCCGTGCTTCTTCTCGCAGGTCAATGGACTCGAGAAGCCTTGAGCTGACTTCAAGAAATTTATATCCGAGCTTGTACCGTCCAGTTTCTTTATCCTGTTCAATGAACCCGTATTGAACAAGAGTTGAAAGAATACGATAGACGGAGCTCTTGTTAATATCGATTTGTCTGGCAATCTCTGTTACGCCGAGCCCGCTTTTTTTCATGCTGATTAGCAACATTATATCGAGTGCGCGGCTCACGGATTTCACCATGTTTTCTCGTTCCATGTACTTCACCTTATTTCATAAAAGGATTGTAAAAGGTAATCGGAAAAACCGATTACCTCCCATTTGCTTATTGTTGGATTGCATATTTTGCCTTTGCTTGCAGGCGTCTATGGTGGAGAATTGGTTCTGTGTAGCCGTTTGGCTGGTCATAGCCTTTGAAAATGAGATCACAGGCTGCCTGAAAGGATTCCGATTGCTCATAATCATCAGACATAGGGCGATAGGCAGGGTCCCCTGCATTCTGCTCATCAACGACCTTTGCCATTCTCTTTAGTGTTTCCATCACTTGTTCCTTGGTGGCAATTCCATGATGCAGCCAGTTTGCTACATGCTGGCTGGAAATTCTTAAGGTTGCCCGGTCTTCCATCAGTCCAATATTATTGATATCTGGCACTTTTGAACAGCCAATTCCCTGATCTACCCATCTAACTACATAGCCAAGAATTCCTTGTGCGTTATTATCAAGCTCCTGCTGAATTTCACCCGGATTCCATATTGGGTTTTCTGCAACTGGAATTTGAAGGATCTCATCGCGCAGATCCTTGATTTGATCAAGCAGATTTCTTTGCACTTCGAATACATTCACTTGATGATAATGAAGAGCATGAAGCGTTGCAGCCGTTGGTGATGGCACCCATGCTGTATTAGCTCCAGATTTAACATGACCAATTTTTTGCTTCACCATGTCTGCCATCATATCTGGCATTGCCCACATACCTTTGCCAATTTGCGCACGTCCCTGGAAGCCTGAAGCTAATCCGTTATTTACATTGGATTTTTCATAAGCATTAAGCCATGCAGATGCTTTCATCTCATTTTTACGAATCATAGGACCCGCTTCCATGGATGTATGCATTTCATCGCCAGTCCTGTCAAGAAATCCAGTATTAATAAACGCAATCCGTTCTTTAACTTCACGGATACACGCCTTTAAGTTCAAAGAAGTCCTTCGTTCTTCATCCATCAGACCAATTTTTAGCGTATTTCTTTCTAAACCAATGAGGTCTTCAACACGGCTAAATAGTTCATTGGCAAATCCCGCTTCCTTCGAACCATGCATTTTTGGCTTAACAATATAAATTGACCCTTTTATTGAATTTTGATATTTTGCGTTGCTGTTCAAGGAATGTTTGGCTATCAATCCAGTTACAACTGCATCTAAGATGCCTTCTTGAATTTCTTCTCCATCTTTATCAAGTACAGCATTAATTGACATTAAGTGGCCGACATTGCGGACAAACATAAGGGATCGTCCAGGCAGCGTGAAGCTTGTTCCGTCAGGGCCTTGGTAGGTGCGGTCTGGATTCATTGTTCTTGTCAATGTTTTGCCGCCCTTTTCGAAGCTGGCCGTCAAGTCTCCTTTCATTAAGCCTAGCCAGTTCCGGTAGACTGCGACCTTATCTTCTGCATCAACAGCCGCGACAGAATCCTCACAATCCATAATCGTCGATAGTGCTGCTTCTAAAAGAATATCTTTAACACCAGCAGCATCTGTTTTTCCAATTGGATGGGCTCTATCAATTTGAATTTCGAAATGAAGGCCATTATTTTCCAGTAAAACGGCAGACGGATCTTCGGGGTCTCCCTGAAGTCCTGCAAATTTCTTTTCGTCAGCAAGCCCTGTTACATTCCCATTGGAAAGGACGACTGCTAGTTTCCCATTGGAAACCTGATATTGTGCTGCATCTTTATGCGAGCCTTCTTTCAATGGAACAGTTTGATCAAGAAAATCTCTTCCAAAAGCAATGACCTTTTCGCCGCGGACAGGATTGTATCCGCCGCTTCTGTGCGCGCCATTCTCCTCGCTGATGACATCTGTACCATATAGGGCATCATACAAACTTCCCCAGCGGGCATTAGCAGCATTGAGCGCATAACGGGCATTATTAACTGGTACAACAAGCTGGGGCCCTGCCTGAACAGCGACCTCATCGTCAACATTTTCCGTAGTGATAGTGAAATCTTCACTCTCATCTTCTAGATAGCCAATTCCCTCTAAAAAAGCTTTATAGCTGGTAAATTCCCCTGATGGATTTTCGCGGTGCCATGCGTGAATTTTCTTCTGCATCTCACTTCTTGCTTTAAGCAGTTCTTGATTCTTTGGGGTTAAATCATCAACAATTCCCTCGAATCCATTCCAAAATTGTTCCTGATTGACGCCGCTTCCTGGTAGAACTTCCATATTAATAAATTCATAAAGCTCTGAAGCTACCTGTAAATTTCCAGTCTTTTTGTAATTTGTCATGATTATATCCTCCTTTTTTTAAAAAAGGATCCCCTCTGTCACAATGTTTCTTTCTCTTTGTTTGTTATTACGAAACACTGTTCCATTCTATCGTTAGAAAAAGAATAGCACATGAAATCATGCTATTTCAATAATTTTCAAAAAACTACTTGCTCATTGCCGCTTCTTTCATTTCTCTTTTTATTTCGGCACAGCGGCCAGGTGACGGAAATAGCTTTCCGGCATTTAGCAAATTATCAGGATTAAAGACCTCACGAATATTGGTCTGAGCAATGATTTCCTCATCTTTAAAAACAAAGCGCATTTCCTCGCGTTTTTCAATCCCTACACCATGCTCGCCAGTGATTGTTCCGCCAACATCTGCACATGCCTTTAAACAGGCACTTCCTGCTTCAAGGGCCTTTTCGATTTCACCCTGCTTTCTTGCATCAAATAGTACCAGCGGATGGAGGTTACCATCCCCTGCGTGAAATATATTGGCAATGCGCAGTCCTGACTCTTCGCTAATTTGATTAATCCGATTAAGAACCTCCGGCAGTTTACTTCTTGGAATTACACCATCCTGAACTAAGTAATCTGGAGAAATGGCTCCCATAGCACCGAAGCCTGTCTTCCGATTCGCCCACCAGCGTTCTCTTTCTTTTTCATCCTTTGCTGCCCTTACCTCGCGGACATTACAGGCCCGGCATACATCAAGAATCTGATTGATTTGCTCATCAATTCCTGCGGCAATCCCATCAACTTCAATGAGAAGGACCGCTTCAATATCCAGCGGATGCCCTACCGGGAACGCAGCGGCTTCGACTCCTTCTATGGCAATTTTATCCATCATTTCAAGTGCTGCGGGTACAATCCCTGCAGAGATTATCTCCGAAACAGCCCTGCTCCCATCTTCAACCTTGTCAAAATAGGCAAGAACTGTTTGTTTGCCTTCTGGATTTTTCAAAATTCTGACGCTTATTTTTGTGACAATCCCTAATGTCCCTTCAGATCCTGTTAAAAGGCCAAGGAGATCGTAGCCTGGCTGATCCAAAATCCCGTCATTGCCGATTTGTATAATTTCACCATCTGGTAAAACCACTTCAAGCCCGAGAATGTGGTTGGTTGTTACTCCATATTTTAGACAATGGGCTCCTCCGGCATTTTCAGCAACATTCCCGCCAATCGTACAGCAATATTGACTTGATGGATCTGGAGCATAATAGTAGCCTTTATCGGAAATCGAGTTGGTCAGCTTTAAATTAACAAACCCCGGTTCAACAACTGCTTTACGGTTCTCAAGATCAACACTAATAAGCCTTTTCATCCTGACCAGGCTAATTATGACCTCTCCATTAAGCGGAATGGCTCCGCCGCTCAAGCCCGTTCCAGCGCCGCGTGCTAAATATGGAAGGTTATTTTCTGCACAATACTTAACGATTTCTGAAACCTCTTCAGCATTTTTCGGAAAAACAACAGCCTTTGGCAAATGCTTGTGAAGGGTGAAACCATCACAATCATAGGCGATTAAATCCTCTTTTTGATAAAGGATGGACTTTGCGCCGCCAACGATATCTGCCAGCTGTTGAATATGTCTGTCATTTGATTTAAATTTTGTTTTCATCACTCTCACTCTCCTTCCCGTCCAATTCTTTTTGATAGGCCCAATCTAGAAGCTGAACGGTATGAACAATTTTTTGATTTCTTCCATATTTCTGTACGCCAACAGCCATTTGCAGCATACAGCCTGGATTGCCCATTGAGATCATTTCAACATCTTCGGGGACATTTTCCATTTTGCTCTCAAGAACTGCACCTGCCATTTCTGGATTCGTAATATTATAAATTCCGGCACTTCCGCAGCATCGGTCAGCATTTGGCATATGGACCATCTCAATCCCTGGTATATCAAGAAGAATTTCCCTAGGCTCTTGGCGAACCCCCTGGCCATGGGCAAGGTGGCAAGCATCATGGTAAGTGATTCTTGTCTTTAATTCTGCTTTTGGCTTTTCATAGCCTGTGTCATGAAGAAACTTTGATATATCTTGAACCTTTTCCGAAAACTTTTCTGCACGATCCCGCCATTCTGGCTCTTCGCGGAATAATTCAGCATATTCTTTCATCATGCATCCGCAGCCGGCTGCATTAACGACAATATGTTCTGCATCTGCGAACGCTTCAATATTTTGCTTAGCAAGCTTCCTGCCCATTTCACGATCACCAGCATGTACATGTAAAGCCCCGCAACATGTTTGAGCATCTGGAATGGTTACATCATTCCCATTTCGGGTAAGAACATTGATGGTAGACTGGTTAATATCGCTAAACATGACATCCATAATGCAGCCAGTTAAAAAAGCTACTTCCCGTTTCGTCTCCCCTTGTGCTTTAATGACTTTTTGGTTTTTATACCTTTTGCGTACAGGCTCTTTGACTTCAGGCATGATGGATTCCATATCGACCAAGTGATCTGGCATGATATTGATTAGCCCTGTTTTGCGGATCGCCCTTTGCAATCCGCTTTTTTGATAGAATCTCACCAGACTGCCTAATTTGTTTAGTCGATTGTGATCTGGAAACATCCCATGAAGGAAGAATTTGCTGACTGTCCCTTTCCAGCCTGCTAATGGCATCGCTTGACGAATCTGCCCGCGCGCCTCTTCAATTAAACCGCCGACATCCACGTCTGCTGGACATGCCGTTGTACAGGCCCGGCAGTCCAGACAAGCAAATACAGGATCAGAAAACTGGTCATTAACCTCCAGTTTTCCTTCAGCCACTGCTTTGATTAAATATACCCGCCCTCTTGGCGAATGCTGCTCCTGCCCCGTTTGCTCATAGGTTGGACACGATTCAAGACACATCCCGCAGTGTACACAATCTGCCCATTTATTCTCATCCGGAGGATCCTTCCAAAGATAATTTCCCAGATTCGCTGAACATGGCAGGTTTTGATTTAAATCACTTTCCCTGACACTCAATACTAGATCCCTCCCACAAAACGATTCGGATTCAAAATCCTATTAGGGTCTATCTTCGTTTTAATACCCTCAAAAAGGCGAAAATAGGCTGGATTTTGCCCCCAGACATTTATTTCTTTGCGCAGCTCTTGCGGCAGATGCTTTATAACCGCGTATCCGTTTAATTGCTGTGCTGATGATCTTATGTGATGAATGACCGAAGTCACATCTTCTTTAGCTCCCCTGATGATGATTTGGCCTAATCCATGTCCTAAACCGCCATGTCCGTAAATCTGCACATTATTTAAATCTTGCAGACTATTAATGTCCTGCAAGAGCCGGATGATATCTAGATTGACTACGCCAATCTTAATTGCTGCCAATGCTTCATTTTCAGCTCCCGCTGTTTTCCCATTCGGGCAAATCCGATAAAATTGGTTCCAGAATTCATGTGCTTCTTCTTTTGCCAAGATAACCGACTGTGTGTTTGCCGGAAGAAGCTGTTTTAGGATATCCTCCTGATATTGAACAGAGGTTTCCACATCTTCAAAGGCGATTGCCAATGTAAATTGGTGAACCCCGGTTAATTTTTCAGCAAGGGTTGGATTTAACAGTTCAATGCATACTGGCTCAGCATATGAGTCAAGCACCTTAACTGAGTAAGGACGGATTTCATTCAATTGATTCTCGGAAAATGGGACCAGTACAAGCGATTCATATTTTGCTAGAGGACGCAATTTCATTGTCACTTCAGATATGACGCCAAGCGTGCCCATCGAGCCAATGAATAGTTTATTCATATCGTACCCAGCCACATTCTTTACCACTTTACCGCCAGAACGAATGACGGTTCCATCGGGATAAACCGTGCGCAAGCCAATCACAGCGTCTCTAGCCGAACCATAACGCAGCCGCTTTGGACCACTGTCATTGGCAGCAATCACGCCGCCAATTGTGGCGTCTTCCGGCCAGAATGGATCAATGGATATCCGCTGGTTTGATCGAGCCAGATGGTCTTGGAGCTCCCGGATAGTTGTTCCAGACTTTACAGTTATCGTCATGTCGCCAACAGTATGTTCGACAATCCCGCGGTAATTCTCTAATGACAGCATTAGATCACAGGCTTCTCTTTGACCGCCATAGCCTCTTTTTGTCCCAGCACCCATAATTGAAACTGTCAGCTTATACTTATTGGCATATGCCAGTATGGAGGATATTTCCTCCTCTGTTGCAGGATATAGAGTCACATTTCCGCCATTACCGAGCGGATGGTCTGTATCCTTTCCTGCTGCAGCCTTTACACCTGATAATTTTGAGGTCAATTCCGTTAATAATTCTGCTGTAATCATTACCAGCTCCCCTATTCGTTTCGTAATAAGAAACAGCGTTTTTAGTTTTTCGTGTGTGTGGTTGTTTACCTTTATTAAACCACTCAAACCCGCAAAGTTCAATGAGTATTTAGAATTTACAGAAAACATAATATATACAAATGATATAAGGTAAAATATTCTAGTTTACTGCAAAAAAAAAGAACTTCCCCAAAGGAAAGTCCTCTCTTCTCTATTACATGACTCTTATTACTCGTCCATTAAATTTACTCTTCCAGTAGCCACTGCTCATGTTAGCAACCGCAACGCCTGTTGAGCTTTGGGAACCGATAAATTTACCGCCGCCAAGATAGATGCCAACATGACCATCTCTTTTGTAAGTATCAAAGAATACTAGATCCCCAGGTCTCATTGAGCTTGCTGATACTTGTGTTCCAACGCCTGTTAGAGCACCTGTATAAGCTGGCAGGCTTACTCCCGCTTGTGAAAATGCCCAAGAAACAAAGCCTGAGCAATCGAATCTTCCATTTGCTACATCATATGAACTTCTTCCAGCACCAAAAACATAAACAGAGTTTCCGATATATTTATTGCCCGCTTTAAGTACTGTATTAATATCTCCAGAAGCTGCCGGTGTAGCCATATTAATAGCAGGGCTGCTTGATTGGCTGATTGCCGCGCGGCTGCTAGTGCTGGCTTGTTTACTGGATGAGGATGATTTCACCGCTGCAGCCTGAGCTTTGCGGCTAGCCTCAATTCGGTTTTGAATTTCTGCCTGCTTTGAAGCTAATGTGCTGTCCTGCATTTTTAGATCAGCTTTTAATGATGCTACTTTTTCTTGTTTAGCATTTAGTTCATTTTTTAATTGAACAGTCTGTTGCTTCTGCTCTTCCATTTGCGCCTTCATGCCTAGAAGCTCTGTTTTCATTCCTTCTAATTCAGCTAATTTGTTCTGAACGGAAGATTGTTTTTCTTCTAATAATTTTTTATCCTGATCATGCTGTGTTAAGATATCCTGATCTGCTTCGACAATTTTTGTAACTGCCCCTACTCTTTCAATGAAATCTCCAAAGTCTGTTGCCCCTAGAAGGACCTCTACGAAACCAATTGGACTATTGCCATTTTCTTGGTATGAAACCGCACGGCCTTTTAAAATTTCAGTACGCTTATCAATTCTTTCTTGAATGACTGCTATTTCCTTTTTTAATTGCTCAACTTCAGCCTTAGTGCTGACAATATCTTTTTCAGTCTTTACAATCATATTATTATTATCTGTAATTGCTTGATTTACGCGGCTGATCTGTTCATTTAGCCTTGCCTGTTCTTCAAGAATGGCATTTAATTCTTTTTCAGCCTTTGATAGGTTTGTTGAAAGTGCAGCTCTTTGCTGCTGGATTTGAGCGTTCTGACTATGTAAAGTATCCGCCTTAACTGATGGGATTGCGAATGCACTGCTTAGTCCAAGCATGAATGTCGTATTTAAGATTACTAGTTTTTTTTTCATTTTTACAGCCTGCCTTCCATATGTAAATCACCGTGCTGCCTCCATGGCATATGTATAATCACTTAAGATTGTGTACATTTTAAGATTAGAAGATTGTAGAATTATGTCATCTCGTGTCTTTGTTTACACTGACGATTATAGCATTCTTATTTAACAGGGGGATTTTAGTTATATTACAAAAGTATTTCAAATGGTCCCAGCTATTACCAAATTGGCTGCTATTCCGGTTGATTTTCGTCATAGGGGGCTGCGATTCACTAATCTTTTGTTAAAATATTAAAATTATAAATTAGCATATCACAACAAAAAAAGCTGATCGTCATGATCAGCTCTTCTTATATAAAATAGAAACTTGTTAATCGATGGACATTTCCAATTCTTCAATTCTCTTTTCTACATATCTTTGGTCTTTTTGTGCGTGGAAGGTTTCAGCTTTTTCGATGATTACTGCTGTGTTATATTCTGGAATTTCGGCATATTTTTCGTAAACGCCTTTTGGAATTAGGACGTTGCCCTCCGGCCAGTATACGGCAATGTTTCCGGTTTTTACATTTTCGAATTTCGCTCTGCCCTGGAATGTTCCGAATTTATTATAGGCTACGATAGGCTCTCCCTTGCGGATATTTAATTTTTTTGCGTCTTCTTGGTTAATAATAATGTCATAGCGGTCTGCAGCGTTGAATGGATCCTGCTCACTATAGATCATCGAGTTGAATTGTTTGCCGCGGCGAGTCGTTACATAAAATTGACCTTCAGGTTTGCGAAGCTCTGGGATTTCAATCGCTAGAAGGTTGCCCTTTCCATCAGGCGTTGGACAAATGCCCCCTTCACAAAGCCAAGCTCCACCCCATTGAAAGACATCGCCGCGATTTTTCAAATGCTGTATCCCATCATAATTTCGGTTGGCAACAGCAATTTCCTCTCTGATTTCCTCGGCCTTTTTAAAATATATTAAATGCTTTTTCTCCGGATACACTCTTGAAGCCAAATCAACATAGATTTCCCATTCTGGACGGGCTTCGCCGATTCTAGGACCTTTAATTTCCGGACTATAATAGACCATTCTCTCCGTGCTGGTAGAAGTTCCGCCACCTGGCTGTTCATAGCGAGTCATTGCCGGCAGAACGATTACCTCCTCCTTTGCTTCAACAAGCGTTGAGGTATTAAAAATAATATCTTGATGGACACGGAGCTCTACATTCTCAAGAACTTCCTTAATAAATTCCGGATCCGGCATTGTTTCAAGGAAGTTTCCTCCACTTGTAAAGAACAGCTTCACCTTTCGTTCATGATCATCTGGCAGCAGCACATTTTCCAACGTTTGACCAACCGTGTCGCCCTGCCAACTTGGGATAGAAAATCCCCAAATTTCCTCCATTCGCTTTGCATTGATTTCATCAAAGTCGCTTCCCGGCAGGACAAACGGATCTGCACCCATTTCACCAGATCCTTGAACCCCGCTATGACCGCGAATTGGCATGACTCCGCAATGTTCTCTGCCAACAAAACCGCGCAGCATAGCAAGATTCGCAACTTGTGAAATATTATCCGTGCCAAAGCGGTGCTGGGTTAACCCCATGCTCCAAACAAAGACGCCAGATTTTGCTTTCGCTAATAGTACGGCAAATTCATGCATCCGTTCTTTTGACATGCCAGATGATTTTTCAAGGAGGTCCCAATTCTGTTTTTTCAAATGCTTCTTTAACTCATCCATTCCATTCGTGTGTTCATTAACGAATTTATGATCAATCGCAGAACCTGGCTCATTTTCCTCCATTTCTATCCAATGCTTCATCACACCATTCATGAAGGCAATATCACCGCCAATATTAACTTGGTAGACATCGTCTACAATCTTCGTTCCGAAGAGAGCGCTTTCAGCAATGGATGGAATCCAATAATTTTCCATTGCCGGCTCGCGATACGGGTTGATCATGATAATTTTTGTTCCAGCTTTTTTAGCTGCATACATATACTTGGTAGAGACAGGCTGGTTGTTTGCAGCAACAGATCCCCAGAAAATCAGCACATCCGTACCGATCCAATCCTTATAGTTACAGCTAGATGCACCGATCCCTAGGGAACGCTTTAAAGCCGTTTTACTAGGAGAGTGGCAAATCCTAGAAGCGTTATCGATGTTATTTGTGCCAAGGAAACGGGCAACTTTAGCAGCCGTATAGTAAACTTCATTAGTAATGCCTCTTGCGGTTAGGTAAAAGGCAAGCTGTTTAGGATCAATTTTTTTAATTTTGGCGGCGATCCGGTTCAATGCCTCATCCCAAGAGATTCTAGTAAACTTGTTTTCTCCTTTTTTCCTTGATAAAGGATAGGGAATTCTTCCAAGCTTACGAAGCTCGGTACTGTCTAATTCCTGCATTTTTTCAATATTCTCCAGCCACTTTGGATCAATCGCCGGCATGGTATTTAGGCGAAGGACATTCAGTCTTGTTGTACAAAGATGCGGACCTGTGAGCGTTTGGTCTTGTAAGCCCGAAACCCCAAGTGCACAGCCATCGCACACGCCTTGAGTCAGAATCCGATAGGCATAGGGAAGATTATCTTTATTGTCCCAGACAACCTTCATGGTATCTCTTATATGGTGAGGCTTTACCTTGCCAAGCCCCATTGGCGATTTCCCCGCCCAAAGTGAAGGTTTTAATGAGGTATCTAATTTAATTGGACCTGTATGTTTAGTTGAACCCATATTCACTCTGCCCCTTTTTTATTTTTTAACTAAATGCTTTTACCCTATTACAAAAATATATTTTAGCTGCCATGATGAAGGACATTTTCCTTGGAAAATTGCTTCAGTTTGTATTTCATACCCTTGATGAAGGACTTTCCCCTTGGAAAATCGCTTCCCTTTGGCCTTCATAGCCTCGATGAAGGACTTTCCCCTTAGAAAATCGCTTCCCTTTGGCCTTCATAGCCTCGATGATGGTCATTTCCCCTGTTTCAGTTGTCCTTCAAGGCGCGAATTCCCAATAAAAAAACCACCCGACGCCTATGCTTCCATAGTGTTTGGCGGTTAGTCTTTAGCAGGATCGCTGCCAAGTGCCAACTATTATTTTTGCGAGAATTTTTTCTCTATGTCTTCATCAAAGACAAAAATAGACATACCAAAATCTCTTTCAATATCAATATCAACAAATAAATCAATAAATTTCACCTGCAAAAACTCTTCCATTTCCACAGGGGGATTCTTTTTATACATTTCCTTGACCATTTCCGTTCTGGCTGCACGCAGCATTTGTTTTCCTTCATCTGCGCTGGCAATAAATTTTTCAACTGGTGACAGGTTCCCTTCCATTTCACAGATCGCCCAGTTTTTGCAAAAGGTGGTTGTAATTTTGCCAGGTCCCTTACCCATATGTTTTTTACGAAAGGAACGTACTAGGTTACTAAATTCAGCTTCGAATCGATTCATGCACCCACTACCTTTTACTTCGATACACCAATAATGAAAATCTTTCATATCATATTGTAACATTTGTTAACCGTTGACAGGATCGCTGTCACGTGTCAAAATGTTGAGTTTATACACTTTTCTAAATTTTATCATTTTTAACATTCATATACAACCTTTTTACAACTAATCACTATGACAATATTAATTACTATTGCCATTCATTTAAATTGTGCTACTATTTTGTTAATCGAGAAATACTGGGCAGGTGAAAAAATGGAGGAGAATATTAGTCAAAATAGCCGGATAATTAAATATGAGAACGGTATACTGCGGGAAACGCAGGATGAAATTGTGAGGGAAAGTCCGCTTACGATTTTTTTAAATGGACAAGAATTCGCAACCATGGTCTGTACACCAGAACATTTAGATGAGCTCGTGATTGGATTTCTGGCTTCTGAAGGTTTTATTAGGCAAAAAGATGAGATTAAAGATATTATCATTGATGAAAATAAAGGGGTTGCTCATGTCGACCTTCATGTAAAAGTCACTGCTAGCCATGAGTTCCATTCGAAGCGATTTATCGGGTCATGCTGCGGAAAAAGCAGACAATTTTATTTTCACAATGATGCACGGACAGCGAAAACCTCCACATCTAAAATTACCTTAACTCCCGATAACTGCCTAACCATTATGAAGAAACTTCACGATCAAAGTGTTATTTTTAGAGATACAGGCGGAGTTCATAATGCAGCCCTTTTCTCTAGGGACAAGATCATTGTCTGCCGAACGGATATTGGCCGCCATAATGCTCTCGATAAAATTTTAGGTTATTGTGTAGAAAATAAAATTTCTGCAAAAGACAAAATTATTGCCTTTAGCGGAAGAATCTCCTCTGAAGTGCTATTAAAAGCAGCTAAAATTGGTGTCGGTATTATTCTTTCAAAATCAGCTCCAACTGATTTAGCCATTAAATTAGCAGAAGATCTTAACATTACTGCAATTGGCTTTGTCCGCGGTGATTCTTTTAATATTTACTCCCATTCACATAGAATTGTTGATCAATTATGAAAAAGTCCAATCATCTGCTGATTGGTCTTTTTTGATGGGAGTTCCGGGACAAGGTGCCTGTCCCCCTGTCCCTACCCCTGTCCCTATGTATTGAGGTATGGTTCTAATTTTTGGATGGCTTGGTCTAGTTTTTGGGCATTTTTTTTGTACATTTTTTTGGCGTCCTGGTTTTGTGTTTCTAATTCGAAAAGCTCTAGATCTGCCTGGCATTTTTTTAGCATGGCCATTAATAATGGTCTTGTTTGCGGTGTTGGCTGCTTCAGTTTATCGTCATATATATCAACATGTAATTCGCCATAGGAATCGACTTGGCCATAAAATACATTTTCAAGTGTCACACCAATCTTTTCCAGTTCATTTTGCAGCCAATCACGGGTTTTTCCTGAAGCAGCTAACGGATCATTCATGATATTTCCGTCCATAATCACGGTCTGCGGAACCTTATCCTTCGGCATGTTCATATTCAAATCTTTTGGTGTCAGCGGGCGATTCTCCCTCTTTAAAAGAACGGATAAATCACCTGTTGGCTCTAAAACAGCAAATTCCACATCGGCAAAGTTAAACACATTTTTGGTCCGAAGCATTGAGCTTAGTTCATCTGTTGTATATTTTTCATTTTTTAAATTATCCTCTAAGATTTTCCCTTCTTTAATAAGAATAGTTCCTTTTCCCTCGATAAAATCCCTGACATTCTTACTCTTTAAGGATAAATAGTCCATCAATACAGTTATTATGCCAAATATTCCGATTGCCAGAATTCCATGGCCTATATTGCTTTCAAGTCCCATAATGACTTCGCCAGCAATACTTCCAATGGTAATGCCGGATACATATTCAAAGAAGGATATCTCAGAAATTTGTTTTTTTCCAAGGATCTTTGTCATGAAAAATAACGCAGTAATAAAAATAATGGCTCGGATAAAGATATGAGCCCACTCTGACATGAAATCACCCCATTATGATTGTTTATATTGCCGTTCTTCAAAGAGGATCTCATTGACACGAACCTGCAGATCTTTTTTTACTTCATTCATTACATTCATCATGTCATGGAAAACCCGCTGTGCCTCATCATCTTGAGAATTTAATGCTAATATAGACAGCTGTGCTTCAATTCCTTTAATCGTTGACATGCACTGCTTAACATTGGAGATAACTGTCATTGTCCCCCTCCTTTTTATTCACATGATAGTATTTGTAAAAATGCTTAAACAATCCATATGAAAAATAAATGACTGGCTTTTTTTGAAAAAAGCCAGCCATGGTAAGGCAATTTACTAATTGTATTGTGGTTCTTCTTTCTGGATTTGCTGCAAGCGTGGGGATATTGTATCAATGATCGCCTGTGTAGCTTGAGCAGCATCTTTATACAGTTGTTTTGCTTGTTTATTTTCAGTTTGTAATGCAAAGCCTTCAAAGCTTGCCTGTGCACTTTTTAAGCCTGCTACTGTTTGCTGTACTTGTGTTCCAACTGTCATGTTTTCTCCCTCTTTTCTTCAAGTAATTGCCTTACATTTGATAGTATTGCTAAAGTCCTGCTCTTTATGGCTGGTAAAAGTTTTACAAATGACCATACTAAGACAGTTAATATTGATCTGCATCAAGGATTTTAAATGTAAAAAGGACTAGAATAAAATCATGATAAACATAGGGGAGGATTTCATAATGGAAAAAAAGTCAATCTCTGCAGCTCAAGAATTCAATGAAAAACAATTTACAAAAAGGATACTATTTCGCGAAGGAAAAAGTACCGTCTTCGTTCTTAATTTCATGCCTGGTCAAGAGCTTCCCGTCCATAAGCATCCTGGATCTGAAGTGTATTTAATGGTTATTGAAGGAAATGGCACACTACTGATTAACGGAGAGCCAACGGAAATAGCAGAAAAAGAGGTTGTCCGTGCAAGCGGAGAAGATGATTTTGCATTCAAGAATACAAGTAGCGGCAATGTCAGCCTTTATGTCATGCTTAATGAAATCCCTGACGAAAGATATGTTCAGGAAATCTAAGAAACGCAAATAGCTTTGGGAGAAACACTTCACTCCTAAAGCTATTTTTATTTTACGATGTAAAAGCCAATGGCAGCCGCGGCAATGCTAATAAGTACTGAAGCCAAAACGTACATTACAGCACTATTAATCCTTTTCGTTTGAAGCAAAGTGATTGTTTCAAAGCCAAAAGTAGAAAATGTTGTAAATGCTCCGCAAAAGCCAACTCCTAAAAAAAACCAAAGCCCATCACTAATTCCGTGTGACAGATGATATTGGGCCAGCATTCCCAGCACTAACGAACCTAATATATTGACTGTCCAGGTCCCTAATGGAAATTGCTGTGACTTTTTATTGAGAAATCCTGCCAGGAGATACCTAACAGAAGCACCGATGGAACCGCCAAAACCAATCAGCCAAATCATGCGGACTCACCTACTTTACCTGCATTTTTACTTGCCAGCTTGAAGCCCAAAAAAGATGATAATAACCCAAGGAAGATACTAGCGAGCACGTACACGATGGCTAGCATGGGCAATCCTTGCTGAAACAATCCTAGTGTCTCAACGGAAAACGTTGAAAAGGTCGTAAAAGAACCAAGAAAACCTGTGCCAAACAATAACGAAATTTCAGGCCGGATATCCTTCCTTTTGATTAGAAAAGTCAGCAGCCAGCCTAAAGCAAAGCAGCCTACAAGATTAACAAGAAATGTCCCTAACGGAAACCCATTTCCTGCTGTAAACAAAGTCCCAGCCAAATACCTTAAAATGGCACCGACAAAACCGCCTGCCATCACTATAATAATGTTCATAAAAAGCGGACAAGGGGACAGGTCCCTTGTCCCGTCCGCTCCCTTCTATGAAGAAAATAAATTGATTTCTTCTATATTATCACCATCTATGGTCATTTTGTATAGATGATACTCGGGAGCGCCTTTGGCAAATTTTTTATCAAGCATGAAATAAACCGTTTTTCCATCGGCACTTACAACAGGATCACCAACATATTCACCTATATGTGTCAGCTGTATTTCCTTTTTCGTTTCCACATTGTATTTATACAGCTCATATTTATAAGTACCGCCTTCATCAGGATTACTGATCGATTGATAAATCATTTCTTTTTCTGATGGAGTCATGGTAAAGCTGAAAACACTGACCTCTCGTTTTGGATCGGATATGACAGACATCTTCTCCGGACGGTCTAATGGGATTTGAAAAATTCTTTCCTTTACCTGGAACGACTCCTCAGGTGTCTCTACACTTGAATCATCATCCCTTTGTAAGAATACCCGCTCCCCGGTTGAAGAAACGTACAAGGAATGGATCGAGTATTGACTTAGGTTAGTCAGACGCTTTAATGTTTGATCCTGTAAATGAAACTCATACACATCAAAATCATGCGGCCGCTTTCCTGCAATTGGCGAATAATTTTCAAATGTTCCTGCACGCAAATAGTAAAGGGATGACCCTTGTGGGTGAAACGCCACCTCAGCAATCGTTGACGAATCCGTGAATACTTCTGTGATTTCATTAGTATGTAAGTCCAGTAAATGAACTGTACTTGTCAGTTTCGTTTCTTTATCTTTATTTGTAGTAATAAATGCTAAAATTGCGCCATCTTTCGAGAATGATGGATCAAGAATCATCGTATTCTCGTCAAATTCTGCTGCCATAATGCCAGTTGTCTCGTTTTCATTTTGCAAAAACAGCTGAGGCTTTCCTTCTTGATATGATACATAGGCAATCGTGTGTTGTGGTGAGACATCATATTGATTGGAAAGCCCATTTTGTTTTTCATTTTCGGTTTTGTTAAACACAAACCCTATGATAATCAATGCAGCTGTGATGATCAGCAAGAATAGCATAAGAATTATGATATTTTTTTTCTTCATCATACATTCCTTTCTTCACAGGATTTTTACCTGTAAGCCAGTTGCGGATAATATATCCACAAAAATAGGAGAACTATAATGATTAAAGGAACAAGCCCTAGTAAAAATGCCATTTTCCGGCTCTTGTTTACGATTTTTAATTGAAAAATATATAGGCCAATCCATACAGCCAATGGACTCATAAAAATGAGCATCCTAGGATGAAATTCGCCTATCATGATCAGCATTCCTACTAAGAAAAAAAGGGTTATGCCAGAAATAATTATGCCGCTCGTAATATTTAAGCCGTGAAGGATTTTCATAAAATTTTCATTCGGGCTGTAGTCATAAATCGTGGTCCGATAAACAAGTCCAATCGTTAAAGCAATATTCAGCCAGTCCCATATGACCATGCCTACTGTTGCTGGATGATCTAAACCGCTTACAATCAGCCATCCATAAAGTTCAGCCAGTGCATGAATAATAAGCAGGCTGTTTAGCCAAAGTTTTTTATTCAAGTGAAAAAATTGATTTAATGGCAAAAATAAAAGCATCGCCCCAATTGCCATAGACATAGTCAGCCAGCCAATTTGAGCATCACCATCAACAAAGAGGTTTATTAAATAAACTGTGATGGTAAACAGAATCGATGAAACAGCGAGCGTCAGCATTAATTCCTTACGATATGGAAAAAGAGACTGCTGAATTTGGCTGCCGATTTCCCCCTCATTGCCGAACAGCTGCATTGCTTTTTTCTCTGCTTCTTCTAAGGTCATGCCGTCTTCAATCAATTGATCGCGGGATAGCTCAAGATGAATCAGCAGCTCCTCATACAAATCCTCTTTTTCTTGCTTCGAGCACTCCGTATGGCGGACAATATTTTCAACATACTGTTCGAGCTTTGATTTCATATATGTCCCTCCGAGCTCTTGCGGACTAATTGGTTGACCCTCTGCCAATCCGCTTGCTTTTTCTCCAGCTCCATTAACCCTTCCTCCGTCATTTTGTAATACTTCCTTCTTCCCGCCGGCGTTTCTGACCAATAGGATTCAACCCATTTCTTTCGCTCCAAGCGTTTTAAAGCAGGATATAGTGTCCCCTCGCTCATTTCATATTGATCATCACTGAGCTGTTTCAATAATTTCGTCATTTCATATCCGTATAAATCTCTCTGCTTAATCAGTGATAGCAGCAAGAGATCCACACTTCCCTTCATCATTTCCTTATCCATCCACACTCACCTCATTTCCATCTCCTGGTTGTATTGTAATACGATGTACCTCGTATTGCAAGGGTTAATGCAGAAAAAAATGGCAGACAGTCCTTCCTGTCCAGCCATTTCTATTTTAGCAAGTCTTCCAGAGCATTTGTCAGCTTAGAAAACTTGAATGTAAATCCTTGTTCCAATAACACCTTTGGAATGACATGCTGACCTTCAAGGACTAGGGAACTTTTTTGACCAAGCGCCAATTTCATGGCAATAGCCGGTACCGGCAGCCAATGCGGCCGTTTCAGTACAAGCCCTATGGATTTTCCAAAGTCCTTCATATGCAATGGCGATGGCGATGTAACATTGACTGGACCCTGGAGATGGCCGTTATTGATTGCAAAAAGTATGGCACGGGCGACATCCTCCACATGTACCCAAGAAACCCACTGTTTTCCTGATCCGACTGTTCCCCCAGCAAACAATTTATATGGCAAAGCCATCAGAGGCAGTGCTCCGCCTTCTTTGCCAAGTACGACTCCGAACCTCATAAATACTGTGCGAAGGCCAAACTTTTGCGCCTGACTTGCTTTTGCTTCCCAATCCCTAACAGTTTTACCAAGAAAATCATTGGCCCTTTCAGACGCCTCCTCTGTGTACGTTCTCTCCAGAGATGCAGGATAAATTCCAATGGCACTGGCATTGATCAGCACTGAAGGTTTTTCAGGCATTTCCCCGATGATTCGCAGTAGTTCTTCGGTTGCAGTCATCCGGCTTTCATAAATTTCCTTCTGATGTCTGTTATTCCAGCGTCCGTCATTTATCGATACACCCGCTAAATTAATGATCACATCAGCATGTTTTATTTCTTTTTCAGGCAAAATACCATCCTCTAGCCACTTTACATATGAAACACGATTAGAAAAAGAGACCTCTCTTCTTGTTAAAATAACGATTTCATGCCCTTCTTCCAAAAGCAGATCAGTCAGCTTTCTGCCAATAAAACCTGATCCTCCAGCAATAACTATTCTCATATTTACCGCTCCATTCTTCCTGCAGCATTGTCATTGCTATTATTTCTCCACTTAGCTGTCTTTTCCTTCAAGGCAAAAAAATCGCATGGTACTTTTCTTCCTTATCATCATGAAAAAAAGCGGACCGTTTGAAGGTCCGCTCTTTCATTTATTATTTAGGAATTCCGATCTCACCCAACGGATAGATTCGCAATTTAACTTCCCCATCCACAGAGTCCATCGGCACAAACCCAAAAGAACGGCTGTCCTTGCTGATTAGCCGGTTATCCCCCATGACAAACAGGGATCCTTCCGGCACTGTTTTGTGGCCAGTCAATTCCTCTAAGGTAAAATCTCCTGTCAATTTGCCAAACAGGATGCCCTCTTTTGAGCTTTCTAAGTATGGCTCCTCCTTCTTTTCACCATTGATGTACAGGACATCATCCCTCATTTCAACGCTATCGCCCGGAAGGCCTATGACTCTCTTAATATAGTGTTCATCCGAATCAGGCGCAGCAAAAACGATCATATCAAAATGCTCGATATCCGTAATCTTGCTGATTAAAACCCGATCTTTATTTTCAAATGTTGGTGACATTGATTCCCCATAAACAGTTGTCGGCGTGAAAATATAGGTGCGACAAAGAAAAGCGATTACAATCGCAAGTGTTAATGACCATATCCATGAGTATAATTCCTTTTTACTGCTTTTTTCCAAGATTGCACCTCCTAAATCAATCGAGTATATATCTATTATACAAGTCTATAAAGGAATTTTCAAAATTAAGTTTCCACTATTGTCACCAAGATATGGTACGATATATGCTGCAAATACATTGATTAATGGAGAGTCGATCATGACAACTATTTTAATTGCTGACGATGACAACCATATATTACAGCTGGTCACAATCCACTTGACCGATGCTGGCTTCAAGGTATTCCAAGCTAGGGATGGGGTCGAAGGATTAGATGTCTTAAAAAAGAATCCATGCGATCTTGCGGTTATTGATATAATGATGCCTTATCTGGATGGCTTTGCCCTGACAAAAGAAATTCGCAGGCTTTATGACATTCCAATCATTCTTTTAACCGCCAAAAGTGAAATTGAGGATAAAGAAAAAGGGTTTGAATCTGGAACAGACGACTATCTTGTTAAGCCATTCGAACCGAAAGAATTACTTTTTCGCGTTAAGGCTTTGCTGAGGCGCTATGAAAATGAGCCTGATGATTCAGCCATAAAGATTGGAAACACCATAATTAATAAAAAAAGCTATGAGGTTCAAATAGGCGATCGTATAGTACTTTTGCCGCTTAAAGAATTTGAGCTGCTTCATGTTTTAGCATCCAGTCCCATGCAAGTTTTTTCACGAGACCAGCTTATCCAGCAAATTTGGGGACTGGACTATGAAGGCGACGAACGTACCGTTGACGTTCATATTAAAAGACTTCGGGAACGGTTTGCCAAAATAACCAATGATTTTCAAATCAAAACTGTGCGCGGTGTTGGATATTTATTGGAGGCCAATCGCGGATGAAATCCCTATATGTCAAGTTTGTCGTTATAACCATCGGGATTATGGTTTTAAGCGGTATTACGGCCTTTATTATTTCTAACAGCTATTATCAGCAAAAATTAAAACCATTCAACGATGAAAAGAACACGCAAATAGCGCTGAATATCACAAGTTTCACTGCAGCTCATCCGGACATGATCCTGGATGAATATATGGAAAACCTATCCACTATAGGCTACCAGCTTTACTTGGTCGATCAATCAGGAAAAGGGAAGTTTTTTGGCGCTCCTTTTCGTGATAAAACCCTTCCTAGTAACATAATATCGGATGTATTAAATGGAACTTCGTTTCATGGCATTCTTCATTTCCCGCAAGAAACGTTTGTTACAGGATTCTTTGCTAATGAATTAAGGAATACCATTGGTGTACCAATGGTTCATGATGGAAAGAAATATGCGCTTTTTCTCCGTCCGGATATCAAGCTGCTCTTTAATGAAATGCACCTTTTATTGGCGTGGCTGCTTGCTTTAACCATTCTATTAAGTATCCTGTTTGTTCTATTTAGTACAAAGTATTTAGTGAAACCAATTTCTAAATTAACTGCAGCTACCAAATTACTGGCCAATGGCAGTTACGATGTTGAGCTAGATACATACCGCCACGATGAAATCGGCGAGCTTTCAAAAAGCTTTTTACGAATGGCAAAAAAGTTGGAACAAGCTGATGACATGAGGAAGGAATTTATTTCCAACATCTCTCATGATATCCAGTCACCCCTCTCCAATATAAAAGGCTATACCAACCTATTGGAAAATGAAGATGCTAATCCTGAAATGAGAGCACAGTATATTTCCATCATTAATGATGAAATCAGCAGACTGTCAAGCTTAACCAAACAAATGCTCCTTCTCGCCTCGCTTGATCGCAACGAGGATATTTTAAAGAAGAAGAGCTTTAATGTTGGACAGCAATTAAGAGACTTGGTACGAACGTATCAATGGGTACTTGGCGAAGAAAAAGATCTTATGCTTAGCTATACCTTGCCTGATATCGAATTCATTGGCGATCCTTCCCTGCTAAATACAGTTTGGGATAATCTTTTAACCAATGCCATTAAGTATACAAATCCTGGAGGAAGCATTGATCTTTCGATTGATGTAAAAGCGGAATATATGATTGTCCGTTTTTCGGATACCGGAATCGGGATGAAACCAGAAGAACTTGAGAGAATATTTGACCGTTTTTATCGGGCAGATTCTGCCCGTACCCGTTCGATTGAAGGCACTGGATTAGGTCTGTCGATTGCGGCAGTGATTGTCAAATTACATGGCGGGCAAATTCATGTTAGAAGCACAGAAAACGAAGGGACATCTTTCATCGTTGAAATGCCTTTAGCGAAGAATTTGTAAACAGTTGTTCATCCTCCGTTCATATTCGTTTTTTACATTAGCAATATACAAATAGATAAAACCCGGAGGAGAATGATTGATGAACAAAAATAGTCAAATCCTATTGAAATTTGCTGGTCTTTTTGGCGTGATTGGTGCCTTTCTTGGCGCCCATATGGCTGGTGCAGGATCCTACGCTTTTCGTCCTGTTCATGCACATATTCTAGTTGTTGGCTGGTTAAGCCTATTTGCCTGGGCAGTTTTTTATAAAGTTTTCCAAACAAAGCAGACGATATTAACCAAGATTCATGTATGGACAGCTATTATCGGATCGGCTGGTTTAACATTAGGAATGTGGCTTTACATGGTCAAGCCATTTGACCTGCCGCAAGGATTCACGCTAATCTTCTATATCGCCGGCGGTGTAGCTTTGCTTATTAGCTTTATTGCATTTTTCTTGCTTACTCTATTTTATAAAGCAGAGGCTGAGTGATATTACTCGGTCTTTTTTTACTTAGGAGAACATTTCGTTTAAAATTTTTAGGTGGAATTCTTTTTAGGAGGGATATTTGTGTTTTCTGGAAAAACCGTTGTGATTACTGGGGCGGCACAAGGAATTGGCCGAGCGGTCGCCATGATGTATGGTAAAGAACAAGCGAATGTCGTTGTTGCCGATATGAATCCAGATGGCAAAAAAGCAGCTGATGAAATTGGCAAACGGGCAATATTTGTTGAAACAGATGTGCGAAAGCCGGAGCAAATCATTGCATTAATGCAGCAGGCGGCAGAACGTTTTGGGAAAATTGATATTTTAATTAATAATGCCGGAAAGTTTGCTCCTGTTTCTCCGTATGATGCAACAGTAGACGAGTGGGACGATATTATAAATACAAACTTGCGCAGTGTCTTTCTTTGTTCCAGAGAAGCCGCAAAGTATATGAAAAATAACGAAGGCGGCGGGCGAATTGTCTCCATGGCATCAACGAGGGCCTTTATGTCAGAGCCAAACACAGAAAGCTACGCTTCCACTAAAGGCGGCATTGTTGCGCTCACCCATGCATTGGCACGTTCGCTTGGACCAGATGGCATTAACGTTAATTGCATTTCCCCAGGCTGGATCGAGACTGGCGATTATAGGAAGCTAAGCGAGTTGGATCACGCCCAGCACCCAGCCCGCCGTGTCGGAAAACCCGAAGACATCGCAAGAGCCTGCCTGTTCCTGACAAGGCCTGAAAACGACTTTATCACTGGACAGAATTTTACCATTGATGGCGGGATGACGATCAAAATGATTTATGAGGAGTAGACTGTTTGGGGGTCCTTCATGAACTGGATTGATGAAGGACCCTGGTTTTGCCTAATTCGGGCTTTGAAGACCATTCCCTGGCTGTTTAATCTACTATTTGACCTTCATTGTTCCTAACCATCGTCATAAATTCAGTCTGCCTATGAGAAAACTGCAATTTCTTTACAAAGCCAAATCTCTCATAAAGGCGGATCGCTCGTTTATTAAAGGTTGCTACGGTCAAACGAAGCGGCAGTGTAGTGTTTCCCTTAATATGATTCAGAATGAATGGAAAAAAGACAGACCCAAACCCTTGACCAGTTAGCTCCGGCTTCATACCAATTCCAATATCCAGTTGCTTTCCTGGATAGGCTCCGGCAGCGTACCCTGATGGCACTCTTGCTGAATCCCCTGTGCAAAAAAAACCAACTAATTCCATTTGTTCATTCACAACAGCTAAATAAGGATTATTCATTAGTTCCTCAATAGCCTCATCATTAACGGAGTTATTATAAAAATCATAGGGCGGTTCATATTTCCAATTCAATATTGCAATGGCAAAATCACGAGTCATTTTATTCACAGCTAATGTCATTAAAGCCACCCCGCCAAATCTTACATATATTCTTTTATTATTTCTTTAAACTTTAAGGGATCGTCAACTTTTATCGCTACTTTATTAAACTTCTTTTTCAGTCCCATGATTAATGAGGCTTCAACTGGCTCTTTAAATTTAAAAATCACATCCGGCTGAACACTTTCAAAATCTCGGGCAATGAAATCAAGGGTGTCTTTTGAAAGCTTTTGTTTTAAAATTTCAGATTCATCGATTACTTCTTCGATATCAGACCATCTGATGAACATCCGCTTTGCTAGACCAAGTGATAGATAAATCCCTTCCTCTCTAACCTGAAGCGGATTAAGCCGTACAGCCTGAATATCACCTAAAAAGAATACCACAGAGTAAATATTAAGTATTAGCAATATAATTGAAAGAATCAAAAATTTATCATGAAGCCACCAATGTATGCCAATCGTTTCAATGACAATGGCGTGAATCATCATAATTTGAAAAGCAATTAAACTGGACTTTTGGTGCAAGGTAAACATATTAACGCCGATTACCGACTTTTTCCTCCAGCTCGCAAATGCATAATAAAACATCAGCATTTCCGAACAAATGATCCGTATAATAGGAATTGGTTTAACATGCTTGTCAACGGCATTTGAAAAAGAGAATAAAACTGGCAGGGAACTTTTTTTCGCTGTGGCAATAATTTTTGGCATAAATATCATTAAACTTCCCAGAAAAAGCAATTCAGCTAAGACCAGCAGCCCTTCAATAGCAAAGCCAGCCCAAGTAATTGCTTCAAACGGAGCTAAATATTCCATTGGTATAAGTATACGTACTAAAATAAGACCGCTGGCTATTCCAATGATTAGACTTTTCCAGTTCCAGCTTTTTTTCCATGCTAAAAAGAGCACAGGTGAAATGAGCGCCAAATCAATCATCGATCCAATCACCACACCATTGGCATTCTCGGGAAGAATGCTTGTTCCAAAAGCAGTATGGTAGAGCATTACATTAGAGCCCAAAACAAGTACAAGTAAAATTAGGGATAAATTTTGCTGAAAGCTTCTTTTAATAACCATAAAGGTTCACCCTTTACCTTTTATTTAATTTTGCCTTCGGGTCAATTGTCCCATGCTACCCTTTTCTTTTCAACTGATCAATCAAATAAATTAATAGACAAATGACAACAGCGAGCTGCAAGGTTAATAGAATACCTACACTCATAACGATCCCATCAATATAATCCAGCATCCCTGCTGCCCCTAAAGCAAAAAACAGCACAATATTTAAAACGATGATGGAGAGGAAAATTCCAATATATCTGCTCAAAAAATAACCCACCTCCTAGAATAATATCGACAGTTTCCTTGAGAAGTACAAAGTTTTACCCTATAAAATATACGTTAGATAATGTAAAAAGTTCCCATAATCATATAAAAAAGACGGGACAAAATGTCCCGTTACAGCTCTTTTATTTGTTTTGTCAGTTCTTTAAATCTTTGATCAAGCTGGGCATACTCCACGTCTTTCGGTGTCATAAAACTTAATTTCCCAAGAACCTCTTGTCTTTCCGTTTCTAGTTTAAGACGCAATTCTTTCACGTCATCGTTTTTCTGTGGTGCTTCTTCCCATTGCTTCTGGATGCGCTGTTTTTCAAAAACTAATTTAAGTTTTGTTGTCTTTTCAAGAAAATACCGATCATGGGATACGATGATTAGTGTTCCATTATATTGGGAAAGCGTATGTTCAAGCTGCTCCCTTGATGGCAAATCAAGATGATTGGTCGGTTCATCCAGAATCAGGACATCTTTTTCTTCTAAAATATACAGCATCAGCTTGCATTTCACCCGCTCCCCCATACTCATCTGCCCAATAGGCGCCTTCCATTGGAATGCAGAGAAGCCTAAATGTTTCATTAAATTCTGCACCATCCCCCGTGCTTCATAGGACTCACGGTAAAAATATTGCTCAGGTGTTTGGTCAAGCGGCAAATCAAATACCTCCTGCGTTAGGTAGCCAATATTGGCAGAAGGAGAAAGCCAAACCTCTCCACCTGCTGTTTCCTGACCCATAATGATTTTCAATAAAGTTGTTTTTCCGCTGCCATTCGGACCAACGAGGGCAATTTTCTCCCCATGCTGTATGGTAAAACTGACGTCCTTAAACAGTGTGCGCCCTGCAAGGGACTTCGTCAGCTTTTTCACCTCTAAGAATCGTTTTCCAACTTTTTCATTTGCTTTCATAATAAAATGAACTTCATAATCTGGCTCCACCCGTTGGGCCTTTGCCTTTTCAAGCTCCTGTTCCAGTCGTTTTCGTTTCGACTTTACCTGAGCATCCATCCGCTTAGCCTTGACGCGATGATATTCCTTAAAGCCCTCTTTTTTCGTCGATTGAGCGTGTGCTTTTTGCGACCAGGAAGAAAGTTCATTGATTTGAGCTTCAATCCGCTCGGCCATTTTTTGCTGTTTGTCATACTCACGCAGCTGAGCAAGTCTTATCCGCTGGCGAAACTCCATATAGCTGGAATAGTTGCCTTTGTGCTCAATGAGCTTTTTCCCCTCAAGTGACCAAATCTTAGAGGCAACTTCATCCAGAAAATAACGATCATGCGAAACCAAAATGATACTGCCTTTATATGCATGGATCTGTTCAACAAGAAACCCAATGCTTGGTTCATCAAGATGATTGGTTGGTTCATCAAGCAACAGCAGATCCGCATCCTCAGAAAGTCCTCTTGCCAGCCTTGCTTTCAATTTTTCTCCACCGCTCAGTTGAGAAAATTCGTTCATAGGCACATGCCATTTTTTTAACAGTTCCTCTTCCGCTGACGTGACCGCATCAAATGAATAATGATCAGTTTCCTGTTCCACATAAGAGATTTTCAATCCATCTTTTAGCATAAGAATCTGTCCGTTTGTCGGAACGATATCATGATGGATTAGCTGGAGAAGCGTCGATTTCCCAGCACCATTTTTTCCTATGATACCGATGACCTCTCCTTCCTGTACATCCGCATGAACATCCTTAAAAATAGGCAAATCCTTTATTTCATAACTGATATTTTTCAATTTTAACAGTTCTTTCATACAATCAATCCCCTTAACTAAAGGGAGAATAAAAAAATCCTCCCGAATTTGGAAGGATTAGTCGTGCACAAATAAGCTATTTCTCCAATAGCTCAACCGGGTATAGAAAAATGGGCAGACTAATCCTATTTTCGTTTGATTTGAAATATCCAATTTCAAATGGCAAAAATAAGATTATTTATCCATTGTCCGCCCATCATCCCTTCTATTATCACTTAAAATTATTTTAGCACACCTTGGGTAAAGCGCCAATTATATAATGAGTTCTCTGCTTTCATGTTTGTTTACATAATATTATTATTATCCACTGACGAAACTTGTTTTAGAATTAAAAGGGCTAATTCAATCTCTTGTAATGTGTGATTCCCCATCAGTGCAATCTGGATCCAATTCCGATTGAGCAGATAGTCACTTTCATAACTGATGAAAATTCCTTTTTCCTTCAGCTGATCCCCTATGATTTTTGAAGAAACGTTTTCTGGAAGCGGTATTGTCATAATACCTGGAGAATACTCTTCATTTCCCAAAACTGTAAAGCCCGCATCCCGCAGAAGGTTCTTAACTTTATTTGCAAGGATAGGCTTATGTTCTAGATTCAACCTTTGAATCGCTTCATCCAAGGCAAAAATGAGGTTCGATGAATGCGTATATGGAACGCTTTCCGCCGCAGCATACTGACCTAAGTCTAAATATCTCGGAATCTGCTTATTTGGTGAAGCAGGTTCTTGATGGAAAACGATGGCCAATCCTGGATAGGATGCCAATCCTTTGCCGCTGACGGTGCTTGCTAAATAAACATCTTTGAAATCTGCCGGGACAACTCCGACAGAACTGCATGCATCTACACATAATTTGAAATTATATTTTTTGGTTAATGGTAGAATTCTATTTAAATTAAAAAGATAGCCAGTAGACGTCTCACAGTGAACGCACCAGAGCCAGCTTATGTCAGGATAGGTTTTAATTATACTTTCAACTTCATTTACATCTACTTTTTCATTCCATTGTTTTTCCAGCTTATAGTGTTGTAAACCTTGCCTATTCGCATGATCAATTAGCCGGTAGCCAAATTCCCCATTTGCAATAATAAGCCCTTTCCCAGGCAGCAATTTCAATTGTGCTGCCACGATATCATTCGCAAGCGTTCCAGTGCCAACTGCGATTTGTACATGATTTGCATTGACAAGTTCGCAAAGCTTCGATTGAACGTTCTTAACCTTTCCAATAAAATCAGTGGAACGATGAGAGATTGGTGATTGGCTGTATGCCTGTTCTACCTCTTTATGTATGGCCACGGGGCCAGGCAGAAGGTGGATTGGTTTTCGCTGGTGATCTCTTTCTATCATTATTTTTGAAAAAGCCTTTGATGTGTCTGCAAATTTCTCTTTTGTGAGAATCATTGGCTGATACATGGCACCCTCTTTTCCAACCATCGTGGCAAATGGTTCAAAACCGATCTTTTTATATAGCCTGATTTGCCGGTCGGTACCTGAAATAAGTGCCATATTATAGTTTTTTTCCAAGCAATAGCTGACAAGCATATTGACCAGCTGGAAGAATACCAAGCTCTTGCGGTATTGTTTTTTCACGGAAAGTAGCCGAATTTCACACGGATTTGCGTTCTGCGGCAAATAATCATCTAAGTTAGCAATCTTTTGATCAAGTGAAAAAGGACGATTCGCACGCACTGCAATCATCCCAATGACCTCTTCCTTATTCTTTGCAATGATATATAAATTTTCCTGATCAAATTTATCAATCAGCCGTCTGTCTTCATTTTGCTGGTGCTGCGGAATTTCCTCAACAAACGTTTCATAATTTAACTGATAAATTTGCTCCATTTCCTCAGGCTCTGATGCAATTTTGTATGTGAAAGTATGTCGTTCCATACTTTGCCTCCTTAGCAAAAATCATTTTCTTATAATATGCAAAACGATTACAATAATCAACAAAATAAGAAGTCCAATGGCGTATTGCGGTGCACCTGAAAAATAGGCTGTTACAGGAATGGATACCATTGAAAGTAACCCGGCAATCGTAAAGTTTCGAATAAGCAAATAAAAGAATCCCATGGATATTCCTAGGACCACAATAGCCAATGGCACTAAATAAAGGGTCGAGGCTAAAAAAACAACAACGCCCTTTCCCCCTTTAAACCCAAGCTGCACCGGCCAAATATGTCCGATTAGTAAGAAGAATGCACTAACCTGAAGCATGATTTCATCTTTCGGAAAAATCAAAGCGGTCATGTAAAGTGCAGCAATAACCTTGACGATATCAATAATCAGCGTATAGAAAAACCCCTTTTTCCCTAGCTGTCTGCCAGCATTCCTGGCACCAGCATTCCCGCTTCCAAGCTCCCGAATATCCATGTTGGTCTTCCATTTTGTTATATAATAGGCACCATTTATGCTTCCAAGGCAATAAGATAGCAGAGCCACTAAAATCATCTTTAAAATCATACATTCCCCCAAATGGAATTGCTTTTATAATTTATTAACGAATGGGAAGTAAAAAAAGTTTCAAGATGGGATTTATTCCAAATATTAGTTTATTATTAGAATAACAGAAAGAACGGAGGCGTTCATGTTGGAAACATTTAATGAATCACAATATATTAGAAGGGTTCGGCTTGAGCGTGAAAAGGTACCCTCCTTTAACACTTATCCCTTTCATTTGCCTAGCATTAAGACTCTGGACGAATTACATCTGCATCCAAATGTCACCTATTTTGTCGGGGAAAATGGCATGGGAAAATCAACCTTGCTGGAAGCTATTGCCGTTGCTGCAGGGTTCAACCCGGAAGGCGGATCCTATCATTTCCAATTTTCTACCTATGATTCACATTCACCGCTGGATCAATATATTCGGTTAATCAAAGGGGTACAAAAGCCAAGGGATGGATTTTTTCTTCGTGCGGAGACTTTTTACAATGTGGCCACCAATATTGAGGAACTTGACAGTGAGCCTGCATTTGGTGCACGGGTTATTGATTCGTTTGGCGGCGTTTCCCTTCATGAGCAATCACATGGAGAATCGTTTTGGGCCACTTTTCTAAATCGATTTCGCGGCAATGGTCTTTATCTTCTTGATGAACCTGAGGCGGCTTTATCTCCCTTAAGGCAGCTGTCGATGCTAACTCATATCCATGAGTTAGTCCAACAAGACTCACAATTTATCATTGCCACCCACTCACCGATTATTATGGCCTATCCGAATGCGAAAATTATTGAAATGACAGAGGATGGGGCGAGAGTAACCACACTTGAAGAAACCAATCATTATAGCATCATGAAGCAATTTTTTAATGATAAGGACAGATTGCTTCATCATTTGCTGCGTACATAGAATGTAATCGGTCGAAATGTGTTGATATAGACAGCAAGAGCAAAAAGTTAGATTAACCAGTCAGAATAGACGTTAGGTTCTGACTGGACTCTCTTGTTTTCTGTTGATGCTGTCAGAATTGACCTTTTATTTTGACTGGGCTTACTCGTTTTCTGTTAAAGCTGTCAGAATCAACCCTTCTTTTTGACTAGGCTTGCTCGTTTTTTAGTTAACTCTGTCAGAATAGACCCTTCTTTTTGACTAGCCTTGCTCGTTTTTTATAAAAGCTGTCAGAATAGACCCTTCTTTTTAACTGGACTAGACTCATTTTTCTGTAAAACTGTCTAAATACCCCATTCTTTCTGACTGCCTAAAAATATCAAATAAAACAAGGGCCATAACGAAATTACGGCCCTTAAACTATATTACCTATATCAACCTATTACAAAGGAAGCAAACGAATTGTTTCCTTATTTTTAATACCTTCAATCATTTCCAGCCATTCTTGCGGTTTATTGGATAACACTGAGTAGTAGGTTGTTAAAAAGTCTGTGACTAGCTTGGCCGAAACTTCAGTCAAAGCGTCGTCTGTCGGCATAAAGCAGAAATTTAGTCCTTTAACGGCTTCTCCGTTATTTTCCCATGATGGGTGAACATAGCTGAGATCCAAACTCTTATAGCCAAGATGGGACAGGACTTCACGGCGGACAAAAGGATTCATTGTCATTACGCCGCCGAATTCATGGTTTTCCACTTGGTATGGGTCATAGATTTCTGCGAACATGCCAAAAAGCTCTTTTCCGTTGGCACGTGCCAATTCATTTAAATCGTTTTCGCGGTTTTTAGCTAGGAAGCGTCCAAGGCTTAGACCCTGACGGCCAACAATTGTAAAATCAGTCATGGCAATATTCCAGTCAGGATAGTACCGATACTCAGTCGCTCCAACAACCTCATCCTCAAAAACGGCCACAAAGACACGGATGCCTGGATCCTCTAACGGTTCCTTCCATAAGTCAAATTCTAATACCTCTTCCGGAGGAAAAACTTCCTTCATCAGATCATGCATTTTTGTAAACAATGGATCTTCAATACTAGTAATTCTGATATATTCCACTCTGTGACTGCTCCTTCATCGTTTATTTAAATGGATTTTTCCATTCCATTAAAACAGCATGATTTAACGATTCTTCATCGTCTAAGTAATTCTCAACAATCGCAATAGGCGTTCTTCCGCAACGTAAAAGAAAAGTGATAACCGGATCCTTCAGCTCACCTTGCACCACCTTATCCAAATATTCCGACGGCTCCAGGTCGTTTGCAGCCCTATGGTAGCCAGGCATTCTTCCCCCGCCAAGCAGCCTCACCAAGCCAAGCTGGACAACAACCTGATACATCGACTGCATCATATGTTTTCCAAGACCAAGCTTGCGGAACTTTGGACGGACACTGATATCAACAATGTATAGGGTATTTCCCTTAGGATTATGGTTTCTGATATATCCGCTGTCTGTTGCATCTTCCCAGCGGTGAGACGGGTGATTTGGATCAAAGTCCACACAAACACCTGTCAGCGATCCAGCCAACTGGCCATCCACCTCAATACATAGTGCACCCTCTGGAAATAATGCTACATGATTCGTTAATTGCTCCTCGTTCCACCATAATTCAGATGGAAAAGGAGGCGGAAAACATTCCGCCTGGATTTGAATCAATTCATGAAAATCATCTTTTGTATAGTTGCGAATAACCGCTTGTACAGGCTTCCCATCATCAAATACATAAAATTCATTCCGGTAAGCCATACTTAAGCCTCGTCTTTTTCCCAATCAATATATAAATCTGTTCTTCGATCACGCCATGTTGTGACTGAGCCCTTTTCTCGCACCTCGTATAGCAGGTCAAGATCCAGATCCGCTGTCACGATCATGTCATCGTTGATTTCTCCTTCCACCATAATCCCTTTTGGCGGGAACGGAACATCATTTGGAGAAATGACAGCTGCCTGGCCAAAATTGCCGCGCATGAAATCAACCGTTGGCAATGAACCGACTGTTCCTGTTACAACCACATATACCTGATTTTCAATAGCACGCGCATGACAGGTATAGCGAACACGGTGGAAGCCGTGGCGATCGTCTGTGCAAGATGGACAGAAGACAACATCAGCTCCCTTTGCTTTTGCCATCCGGACAATCTCAGGAAATTCGATATCATAGCATGTCAAAACAGCAATGCGGCCTTTTTCAGTATCAAATACCTGCAGCCCTTCGCCAGCCGACATATTCCACTCTTCCACCTCAGTTGGCGTGATATGCAGCTTGGCCTGCTCGGCAATTCTGCCATCCGGATAAAATAAATGCGCCACATTATAGAGGCGGCCATTTTTCTTTAGCACATGCGTACCAGCAATGATATGGGTGTTTGTCTCACTAGCAAACTTGGAAAATAGCTCTCTATATTGTTCAGTAAAATCTGGAAGTTCATTTATGGATAGACTTTGTCCATTTCCATTTCCAATGGACAGAAGCTGAGTTGTAAAAAACTCAGGGAACAAAATAAATTCAGATCCAAATTCCTGAGCGGTTTTAATATAATGTTCACATTGCTTGGCAAAATCCTCAAATGATTCAATCGTATGCAGATGATACTGCACAGCTGAAACACGAATTTTCATCATCATCCCCCATTTCGGTTCATACTAGAGGTGAGTTTTTAACTCAATATATGATTATCAATGAATTTACTAAAAATAACAATACCTTTTTTCTATATTCAAATTGTGAGAGCATTTTTATTAAGAATATACAGTCGTGGCCAATTGCTATTCTAGTAAGAATCATAAAAGAAGCAGCTTGCAATCACAAGCTGCTTCTTTTACTAGATCACCGGATATTCTGGTTCATATCGCGGATGAATGTAATACGGCGGTCTTATCCCAATGAAAGGCAATGTAAAAGTGTAGCTTTCATTATAGTGCACTTGAACTTTTTCATCAGACTGATTTATTAATAGAATTTTTACCTCAGGATCATAGTAATAGTTTTGCACAGCTTTCCTCCTCAAAAATTTTATTTTTCACCCTACTATATTCAAATGTGCCGGCAAAGAGCCTGTCCATTCTCCCGTGAACCAAATGGACTTTTGTGCATATGGTATCCGGAAATGGAACTTTTTGAGGAGGATTGGACATGTCAAAAGATAACCCCAAAGATAACATGATTCAAGGTTATCCGATGTATCCTAATTACGGAAAAATCACACGTTATGAAGATGTACCTATTACAGTTCCGGAACAGCGCCAGTACCGTCAGCCTGGTGTAGAAAGCTTAATGGTGCCCCGGCCAATAATTGAAAACCCCAATTACAAGGGTTCTGGCAAACTAGCCGGCAAGGCTGCATTGATAACGGGCGGGGACAGCGGAATTGGAGCAGCTGCTGCCATTGCTTTCGCAAAAGAAGGATGCCATGTTGCGATTTCTTACCTAGACGAACATGAAGATGCGAACCGGACAAAGACACGGATCGAAGAACTTGGCCAGAGCTGTTTATTGCTTCCAGGCGATTTAAGAGATAAACAGCATTGCAAGGATATTGTCGAAGACACTGTTAAAACTTTTGGACGTCTTGATGTTCTTTGTAATAATGCTGGGATCCAGTTTCAGCAATTGAGTTTGCTTGATATCACCGACGAACAATTCGATCAAACGTTTAAAGTAAATGTTTATTCTCATTTTTATACAACCCGTGCTGCACTGCCCCACTTAAAAGCCGGCAGCTCCATTATAAATACAGCTTCTGTTGTTACTTATTATGGAAACGAACAATTAATTGATTATACAGCGACAAAAGGAGCCATTATTGGCTTTACCCGTGCTTTAGCAAACAATTTGGTCGGTAAAGGCATCCGTGTGAACGCTGTAGCTCCCGGCAGAGTTTGGACACCTCTGATTCCTTCAAGTTTTTCAAGCGATGAGGTAACACAGGCAGGAAACCCGATGAAACGTCAAGGTCAGCCATTTGAACTAGCACCTGCTTATGTTTATCTAGCCTCTGATGATTCACGATTCGTCACAGGGCAAACCATCCATGTAAACGGCGGGCAGGTCATGTCTTCCTGAACACATTGAAAAAACGGCTGTTGGGAATAAACAGCCGTTTTTTCTATTAGTCTGATTATCTCTTCTTCAAAAGAAGCTGATTTAAAACCTCAGAGATCACTAGCCCAACAGCAATGGCACCAGAGATCATGAATGCTTTAGCCGCAAGCTGAATGGCCATATTATAGTCATTTTCCACGAATTTACGCATTGCATCATAGGCTGTACCGCCCGGAACGAGCGGTATGATCCCAGAGATGCTGAAAATAATGACAGGTGTCTTATAAACCTTAGCAAAAATTTGGCTGATAATCGCTATGATTATCGCTGCAATAAACGAAGCAACCACCGAATCATAATGTTTGCCAACTAGCCATACATAGACAAACCAGCCAGCCATACCAACAAACCCGCATTTCAACAATGATTTTTTCGGCGCATTAAATAGCAGCGCAAAAGCGGCTGAAGCAACAAAGCTAGTGATTAATTGTACCAACATTTGTTTTTTCCCCCGATAGCATGAAATTAACGTATAAAACCCAGCTGCTGGTTAACCTTAGCTCATAAAGGCAACAACAACAGCAACCCCAGTTCCAATGGCGCAAGCTGTTAAAAAAGCCTCTGCTCCCTTTGATAAGCCAGCTATTAAATGTCCGGCCACTAAATCTCTAACAGCATTCGTAATCACGAGGCCCGGAACAAGCGGCATCACCGAACCGATGACAATTTTATCAAACTGGGCACCAATCCCTGTCATGACAAAAAGGTAGGAACTGATTCCAATGACAAGGGCTGCGATGAATTCGGAGAAAAATTTAATTTTCACTGCCTGCTGCACATAGATAAAACAGATAAAACCTAAGCCCCCTGTGACAACAGCAGGGATAAAATCATTCCACAGGCCCATAAACATCAATAAAAAACAGCCGCTGGATAGTGCTGCTGCCAGAATCTGCTGGTATATTGGAAAAGCATAATTGGCTGCTTCAATTTCTTTGAGCCTAGTTAATGCATCCTTAGCGTTCAAATCCCCGCTTGCTATTTTTCTAGAGATGCTGTTAACCAATGTTACTTTATAGAGATCTGTCGTCCGTTCAGATATTCGGATAAATTTTGCCGGCTCTGTGCCATCAATCGAAAAAATAATTCCTGTGGGTGTTACGTAACTATGTGATTGAGGAATGCCGAACGATGCGGCTATTCTTGTCATCGTATCCTCCACCCGATAGGTCTCAGCGCCGCACTGCAGCATGATTTTTCCTGCCCGCAAGCATAAATCAATGACTTCAAACGTGTGAGGTAATTTATTTTCCATAAATCATACCCTCCCGCTTTTATTTCTAATTTTAACCAATACCGTTTACTTACTATAGATGGAAAATGGTATTTTTGCAACCATTCATTTTTTTATGTAAAATTATTTTTCAAAAACATAATTAATAAAAAAACACTGCCTTTTCGGCAGCGTTTTCGGGCATTTCATTATAAGATTGATAAAATCCATCCGCCAACGGCCCCTGCTAATACAACAATCCAAGGAGGCAGTTTCCAGTACACCAGCATACTGAATAAAACTGCAGCAAATGCAAAATCAATCGGAGCTAGGATCGAGCTGATCCAAATCGGATGATAAAAAGCAGCAATTAAAATGCCAATAACTGCAGCATTTACACCCATTAATGCTCCTTTAATCTTCGGATTTTTCCGTAATAAGTCCCAAAACGGCAGTGTCCCTAAAATAAGCAGAAAAGCAGGTAAAAAGATAGCTAATGTTGCTAAAAGTCCGCCCTGCCATCCATCCATTACGGCACCAAGGTAGGCAGCAAAAGTAAATAAAGGTCCAGGTACAGCCTGTGCCGCTCCGTAGCCAGCTAAAAATGCTTCTTCACTCAAGAATCCCGTTGGTACAAATTCCCGTTCTAATAATGGTAAAACAACATGACCGCCGCCAAAGACTAAAGAACCCGAGCGATAAAAACTATCAAAAATGGCAATCCAATGGTGTGCTGTCATTTCTCTTAATACCGGCAATAGGATCAGCAGTCCAAAAAACAGGACTAAACAGCCGGTGGCAAACCCTTTAGAAATAGGGACCTTAATGTCTGTATCTTCGGTGCCGTTATGATCCTTATAAAAAAGATAGCCTAAAAACGCAGCGATAAGAATAACCCCAACCTGTGTGAAGGCTGTTTGCCATAAAAGCACGGCAACTAAAGCCAGCAAAGCAATTGCCTTTCTTTTCAAATCTGGTGTAAGCTTTTGTGCCATTCCTAATATCGCCTGAGCTACAACCGCAACTGCTACGATCTTTAATCCGTGTATCCAGCCGGCATCGGAAACATCTAATCCTTGAAGAATTAAAGCAAAAAGGATAAGAGCAATAACAGATGGCAGCGTAAACCCAATAAAGGATACGATTCCACCTAAAACACCTGCCCGCATTACCCCGATCCCAATTCCAACCTGACTGCTTGCCGGTCCCGGGAGAAATTGACATAAAGCAACTAGATCCGCATAGCTTTTTTCATCCATCCACTTTCTTCTGCGGATATATTCATTATGAAAGTAGCCTAAATGAGCGACTGGACCGCCAAATGAGGTTAATCCAAGTCTTGTGGAAACGAGAAGAATCTCTAAAAGAGCGCTTAATCCCCCGTTTGTTTTCTTTTCTTTCACCATCTCACCTTCTTTATTTAGTCTTTTATTTCTTTAAAAAGCTCATAAGCCTTTTTCCTGGCATCATCTAGAATGTCATTCCCCTTTTCAGTCGTGCGGTAGTATTTTCTAATTTTCCCTTCTACATTGCGGTCTTCTTTACTCAACAGTCCATCTGATTCCATGGAATGCAGGATTGGATATAGTGTACCGGAGCTAATATTGTAGCCATGTTCCTTCAGCTCATCGACCATCCACGCACCATAAATAGGATGTTCCTTTGCGTGATGCAAAATATGTATGTGGATAAAGCCTAGAAATAACTTCCGCAATACTTTATCCTCCAAAATAATCACCTCCCAGCGATATCGCATTTCAATATCGAAAACCGATAACGAAATTCTACTTTATAAAATCAGCATTTTCAATCCGTGCTCTGCAAAATTTACATGATCTTTACAATTCTAATTTAATTTCATGGACAAAAAAAGGCTCAGTTATAAAACCGAACCTTTAAGATTAGACACTATGTTCAACTTTTTAATCAACTGGTACTTCCATTATTATTTTTGTGCCTCTGCCTTCTTCTGATTGAATTGAGACAGTCCCATTGGCCGCCCGGGCTCTTTCTTCCATACTGAAAAGCCCTACTCCCCGCTCCATTTTTTCCGGATCAAAGCCTTTTCCCTGATCTTCTATCACAAGGCGGACAACATTGTCTATTTCACGAATGATAACGGATGCCTCATCTGTTTCTGCATATTTACGGATATTTGTTAAGCATTCCTGAACAATACGGTAAATCGTTATCTCCTTATTGGAGCTTAGACGATTTTTCAAATGGCAGTCAAAATGGACATTAATTTTATAATGTTCTGCAAAACGAACCAAATAGGAGCGAATCGCAGGGACCAATCCAAGATCATCAAGGACTGATGGACGCAGCTCCCAGGAAAGACTGCGCAAATCCTCAATAATTTCCGTTGACTCATCCAGTAATTGCCCAATTAATGGGTGATTAACTTCTGCCTGCAGACGCTGGAGAGTGATAAGATGACTGTAAAGATTTTGACCAATTCCGTCATGAAGTTCCCTTGAAAAACGCCGTCTTTCCTCTTCCTGAACATCAATGATTCTTGTCATCATCCTCTGCAGTTCCTCTTCAATCCGCTTTCGTTCTGTAATTTCATATCTAATTGCTAAGTATTTAGCTGGTTTTCCGTTTTCATTTAAAAAAGGAACGATAGTCGTATCTACCCAATAAAACGTCCCATCCTTGGCCAGGTTTTTAATTTCTCCCCGCCAAACATTTCCAGAACCAATAGTCCGCCAGAGATCCTTCATAAATTCCTTTGGATGGTGTCCTGAATTAATAATCCGATGGTCTTTGCCAATCAATTCCTCTTTTAGGTATTTAGATACCTTGCAAAACTTTTCATTCACATACGTAATGATTCCTTTTGAATCGGTAAAAGCAACGATCGTTGATTCATCAAGTGCGTATGATAAATCGGTTAAATTAGAATCATATGGAAGCCGATTTCCCTTTTGTGTCTGCTGAATGTTATTCATTATCTCCTCCTGAAAACAAGCCCTCTATACTGCTTTCGATTTTTTTCACTTCCTGGTTAACCATATGCTGTTCTTGTTCTGTCATTGGAGCACGGCCTCGTCTCCCAACAAGCAATACCCCTTTTGGTTTTCCTTTATAATAAATGGGTGCCGCATAGGCATGAAGCAGTCCTTCAGCCAGCATAATTGGATATTCTAAGGCTTTGCCTGTAATGCCCTCAGGAAAATGGCTGATGATGATTGGGCTACCCGTTGAGATAACCTTTCCAGCAATTCCCTTCCCATACCGAACGGTGATTCGTTTATACTTTTCATTCCTGTTTCCAGCTGCATGATGCCATTGTACATCAGGGCTTAACCTGTTCTGTAAGGCAATGCCTGCAAAATCTGCGTCAAGTTTAGCTAAGATGGCTTGACATACTTTTTCCATTTCGGCTGATCGATTCAACTTGGTAACATTCCTTTATATTCCATAACCTAATAACCCCTTTTTCAAGGCATATTCAACAAGCTCTGGCCGCGTTTTCATCTGCAGCTTTTCCATGATTTTTCCTTTATGCGATTCAACAGTTTTTACACTAAGAATAAGCTGCTCGGCAATTTCCTTATTTGAAAAACCCTTTGCAATATATGTGAGGACTTCCTTTTCCCGGTCTGATAATAATTGAAACGTATCCGCATTTCCATGTTTGACACCAGTAATATATTCTTCCATTAAACGTTTTGTGGCGGATGGATGGAGGTAAGCCTGTCCTTCTGCCACCGAACGGATCGCACCAAGAAGTTCATCGTGCGGGGCACTTTTTAAAATACAGCCGGATGCCCCTGCTTGAATGGCTCTGAATAAATATTCTTCATCATCATGCATGGTAAGGATTAATATCATCGTTTCAGGCAAAAGCCTTTTTAATTCCGCAGTGGCAGACAGACCATCTTTTCCATGAGGCATGCTTAAATCCATAATCACTACATCTGGTTTTAGCTCAAGTGCTTTTTGAATTCCTTCATTCCCTTCAGAGGCCTCACCAACAACCTCAAGATCCGGATGATTGTTCAAGAGCATCTTCAAGCCCATTCTTACCACGGCATGATCATCACAAAGCAGTATTTTTAACAAGACATCTCCCCCAAAAGTATTTTCGATTTTCTTATATCTAACTTGTTTAAGTTGTTTTTTATATGTCAAGGTATTTTAACATATTTTCAAAACATAGGATAATAAAAAAAGGATTGCGCTATGCAATCCCCATTTTTATTAACAAATTCGTTGGCGGATATTTCAATTAATCAATTAATATATCCCGCAAACTCCGCGGATTTATATCGGAAGATAAAGATCAATCGCTGTTCCTGCGCCGATGGAGGAAGTAAGAGTCCATTCCCCGCCGATCAATTGCATCCTTTCTCTCATGGCAGCAAGGCCCATTGATTGTTCCTGTACTTTCCCTACATCAAATCCTTTACCCTGATCACATATGCTCACCGCTAAATAACCTTTCCCCCATGTGAATGTCATTTCTGCCTTGGCCGTATCTGCATATCTGGCAATATTGGCCAGTGCCTCCTGACAGACTCTGAATAATGTTATTCTTTTTCCGTATGATAATGGCATTTCTTCCCCTGATACCTTGAAATCTATTTCTACCCCAAATGTTGACGTGTAAAGCTTAAGATAACTTTTCATTGCAGGAATAATTCCCATGCTTGTTAAGGCAGGCGGATGCAATTCGACAGCAAGCATTCTAATTTCTTGAATGGTTTTTTCAAGCTGCTCGGCCATGTCCCCCACATAGCCTTTAATCGTGTCATCTTTAGCAGCTTGCTTAATAAATCCCAATCCAGTATAAATACTGTATAAAGTTTGCCCAACTCCTTCGTGAAGCTCACCGGCAATCCTTTTGAGTTCGTCCTCCTGGGATTGAATAATATATGCAGTGACATTTTTTTGTGCTGCCTCTTTGCTACCCATCCGCCTGTCCTCCCTATTAAGCTTCTTTGATCTGTTTTCCTGTCATATCACTTAGCATCCCTGCATATTGGACAATATCCCCTGCATCGTTTTTGATTGCGCTGATCGTCAGCCATTGCAAATAAAGGGAGCCATCTTTTCGCTTATTCCAAATTTGTCCCTGCCAGAATCCTTTTGTTCCAATAGAATGCCATAATTCCTCATAAAAATCATTAGATTGTTTGCCAGATTTTAAGACACTAGGGCTTTTTCCAATTACTTCCTCTTCGCTATATCCTGTTACAACTGAAAAAGCTGGATTTACAGAAATAATTTTCCCATGAATATCGGTGACCATAATTCCTTCTGCTGTGTAATCAATGACCTGCTTAGCTAATTCCATTTTTCCATGGTAATACATCCAAATAACCAAAATTAAACTTGCTAATGCGACCTCAGACAAAGCCATGAAACCAATAGCATAGTGGCCATTTATATTGAATAAGACAGCGAGGATGATTGGCGGAAAGAATCCTCCTAAACCTCCCATGGCAGATACTATCCCGTTGACAATCCCTGCCTGCTTTTGAAAATACATTGGTACTAGCTTAAAGATGACACCATTTCCAATTCCCGCACAAAAAGCAATGGTTAAGCATCCAAAAGTGTACCAGCCGATTGAAGGTGCAAAGGAAAGAATCATTGCTGAAATGGTATAGATACCGAAAACAAACATCAGCAGTACAAGAGAATGAAAGCGGTCAGCAAGCCAGCCGCCAATCGGTCTCATCAATGTAGCAAGAACGATAAACCCGGCTGTTCTTACTCCTGCATCTACCTTATCCAAGCCAAAATTCTCTACCAAGAAGTTAGGCAAATAAATCGTGAATGCAACAAAAGAACCGAAGGTAATAAAATAAAACAAGCTTAACAGCCATAGTTTTTCATTTTTATAGACACCTTTAATTTGCTGTAAAAGCGGTGCATTCACCTTTGTTTCCTTCTTATCTCCTAAAAAGAAGTTCGCAGCAATGAAGATTGCAAGAACAGCTAAATACAGCTGGATAGTAAATGACCAGCCCATTTTTGTGGCAATAACAGGTGCGGCAAAAGTTGAAATCGCAGTCCCTAAATTCCCTGCACCATATATACCGTTAACAAATCCATGCTTTTCCTTTGGATAATATTTCGGAAGTGACGTAACCCCAACTGAGAATACCGCACCGCCGACACCCAGGAATAACCCGCCGATTAGCAGATCCATCAGCGAATTTGCGATACTGATATAATAAACGGGAAACAGCAGCACAATAAAACTAATCAAAAAGATTTTTCTTGCTCCAAATTGGTTGGCATAGTATCCGAGCGGGATCCGCAAAATCGAGCCAAGGATTACCGGAATAGCTGTTACGAGCGCCAGCTGATTGGCCGGGATGTCAATATCCTCTTTAATAAAAGGCAGCAGGGATGAAATTAGTACCCATACCATAAAGCCGACGACAAGGTTTAAAGTTTGTAATGGAAGCTGTATTTTTCTATGCATCCAAACCACTCTCTCTTCTAATTACATATTTAAGTCCTGTTTGCTGATCAACCGCTGTCCATTCGCTGTCGTTCATGGTGACGGCTGCGGTTAATGGAACAGCAAAAAATGTACGGCGGTCAAAGTAAATGCGCAGATGAGTTTTATCGGGACAAAGCTCTGTTTTGGCAATTTTCTTTTGCAAGAACGGTGCCTGATCCTCTCCCTGTTCGTCTAAAATAGCTACCTCTGCATTTTGTAAAATAAATGTTTCCAGTATTTTCATTTCAATGGGTTCCACAGCTGCCGCACCCTCTCTTTGCCGGATAGATAAACATTTTATAGCCTTGGAGATAGGACCAAAAAGATTCATCGGCGTGTGTTTCAATGAATTCGATGGTTTCATCCTCTGATGTCCATCTGCTCATGCCCTTGACCTCAGCCACAACTATTTCTGCACCATTTTCGATTTTTTCTTCTAAGTACCAATTCAAGCGTATCCCTTTAAAAAGCTCCGTCAGCAGCTGATCAATTTCTTCTGAGAAATTTCCTGCCGCTTCTCTTATAAAACAAAAATCAAGATATGTTTCACTGTTCATTTGCTTCACGCCTTCTTCAACTTTTTGTACGCCAATAGCGCGATGGGAAAGAGAATGATATTTAATCCACAAAATATAAGTGTATTGACATAGTTTTCATAGAAATATTGATGAACCATTTTCTGCGTAAACACGATATTCAAAAATAATATGACAGCAACAACAATGACTCCCAGATAGCTACGCTTCATATCGTTTCACCCTTACTGCATAAACCGCGCCGTTTTCAACCTTCACCTGAATTTCCGGCAGCGGACGTCTTGGCGGGCCGGCTGTCGGTGCGCCTGTCTGAACATCAAACTTGCCATGATGGCATGGACAAACCATTTCTCCCTGATCCTTTACCCAAAACACTGGACAGCGGAGATGTGTGCATGCATTTTGATAGGCGACATATTTATTTTCGGACAGCCTGATCAATATCGCATCATCGTGCTCACCGGGAAAAGTGAAATCAATGGATTCGCCAACAGCTAATTTACTGATATCCGTAATTTTTTTATGCTGGTATTCTTTCTCTCCCAGTCCCATTAACTCTTTGGCTGCGACTGCTCCCCATGGGAGAGAGGAAATCGCAAATACCCCAGCCGCACCAACCAGTGTTTTCATAAAGCCTCTGCGATCTAGCTTTCTTTCATTATTTCGGTTGATATTATGAGTATAATTGTCTTCTTTAAAAGGAATTTGATTGTTTTTATCAGACGGCATTCCTATCACTCCTAAAATAACTTCGTAATACCCTGTAATATTCCAGGCAAGTTTACTTTTACATTTGTTTCGCCTTCCAGTGCCATGCTTGTAACCCATTTTCCATTATCAAGGTTGAATTGATTTTTCTTATTTTCGATTTCTTCATCTGTCAGCCACTGAATCGTGTTTGATGGACAGACACTTGCACACATTGGCGGAATGCCGTCTTTTGAACGGTCAATACATAAATCACATTTGTACATTAAGTTTTGTTCCGTATCAAATTTCGGGATTCCATATGGACAGGCAATCGTACAATTCTGACAGCCGATGCATTTTTCCACAAGTGCCGATAATACTGCCCCTGTTTCATGGATTTGAATGGCTTGAGCCGGACAGCTTCTCGCACATGCCGGATTGACACAGTGCAGACACATTAGAGGCATGGTCTGTCTATTTACTAGCGGATTGACATCATACACATAGTTCCGGTTTCTTTGCTCATGCCCCCCGCATTGCGTACATGCTGCTAAACAGGAGCGGCATCCTATACAGTTTTCCAGTTCTAAATACAGCCTCTTTTTCATTTACTGCACCTTCTTTAATTCAAGTTTTTCAATTTGGGCAGCACATGCCTTGAACTCTGGCATTCTTGAAATCGGATCAAGTGCTGCAATCGTTAATAGATTGATAGATTCTTCGTGACCAAAATGATACGGGACAAAAACAGTATCTTTTCTGATTGCTTCAGTTATTTTCACTTTATAGATTGCTTCGCCTCTTCTTGTAAAAAGACGAACACGTTCTTCATGGTTAATATCATATTTTTCCGCTGTTTCCGGATGAACCTCCACAAACGGTTCTGGACACATATCGTGCAGAAATGGAATTCTTCTTGTCTGGTTTCCTGATAAGTAATGGTAAACCACACGTCCGGTTGTTAAGCGAAGCGGATATTCCTGATTCGGTTCTTCAGCTGGCGGACGGTATGGCAGTGCACAAATCTTTGCTTTTCCATCTGGATGATAGAATTTTTTATCAAGGAACATATGCGGATTTCCTTTGTCATTTTCATCACGGCATGGCCAGAACACGCCATCTTGCTTATCGATTTTATCCCAAGTGGCCCCATAGTAATCGGCATATCCGCCCTTGCTTGCCAAGCGGAACTCATCAGCAACATCCTTGGCTGTCTTCAAGTGTGAAAAATATTTCCCTCTTCCTAAACGCTCAGCAAGCTCCACTTGCATTTGCCAGTCAGGCTTTGATTCGCCAAGCGGTTCTTGTGCTTTATTAATTTTAATAATGCGTCCCTCGATATTTGTAACGGTGCCTTCATCCTCAGACCATGTCACAGATGGAAGAACTACATCGGCAAATTCAGCTGATTCAGATAAATAAAAGTCTGCACAAACCATAAAGTCTAATGAGGTAAGTGCTTTTCTGACAAAGTTTAGGTTTGGCGCGGATACTGCCGGATTTGAGCATAGTAAATATAATCCGCGAATCGTTTTTTGCTCCATTAGCTCAAACATCTCATAAGCTGAAACACCTGGCTGCGGCATTTCCTCAGGCGTAATTCCCCAAACCTGACATACCTCTTCTACATGCTTTGGGTTCGTCAATTTACGGTAGCCTGGCAATAAGTCTGCTTTTTGGCCGTGTTCACGCCCGCCTTGTCCATTTCCTTGGCCGGTAAATGTTGCTACACCTGACTTAGGCCGGCCGATTTTCCCAGTGACAAGTGCCATATTCGTGTAGGCTGATACATTATCCACACCTTTATGCTGCTGCTCGACACCACGTGCAAACATCACCACAGCATTTGGCGCCATTCCATATATTTCTGCTGCACGGATAATTTTTTCAGGAGCCACACCCGTTAGCCTGCTAGTATATTCAGGAGTAAATTCCTTCACAAGCTCCTTGGTTTCTTCAAAGCCATTTGTATGATTATTAATAAATTCTTCATCAGCATAGCCATTTTGAATAAGCAAATGTAAGATTCCGTTCGCTAAAGCAAGGTCTGTTCCCGGGCGCAAATCAAGATGAACATCTGCTCTTCTTGCCAATGGGGTTTCACGCGGGTCAGCAACAATTATGTATCCGCCTCTTTCCTGGACATTCCAGACACGGAACATTGAAGTTGGATGACATTCAGCTGTGTTACTTCCGGCAATAAATAGGCAGTCTGTTTCATGTATATCTGTCCAAGGCAATGTCGATCCGCGGTCAACGCCGAAGGAACGAAGGAAACCGCCGGCTGCGCTTGACATACAGAAGCGTCCGTTGTAATCGATATAACGAGTTCCTAGTGCAACACGGGCAAATTTACCAGTTAAATAACATTTTTCATTTGTCATTGAAACACCGCTGAATACTGACAATGAATCTTTGCCAAATTCATCTTGCAGTTTTGTAAAGTTCTTTGCGATCAGGTCGTATGCTTCTTCCCAGCTTGCTTCACGGAAACCTTGTGTGGTTCCTTTTAATGAAGCATCATCCCGAATAAGTGGTTTTAAAATTCGGTCCTTATGATTTGTCTGCTGGTAAGCAGTGACCCCTTTCGGACACATTTTTCCAACGGTAACCGGCCAGTCATAGCGTGGTTCCACGCCAACAATTTTATTAGTCATTGTATTTACTCGTAAATTCATGCCACACTGCATACCGCAATAGCTGCAATGTGTTTTTACTAATTTTTCATTTGGATGAATTACATTATCTATTTCTTTAAAAAACTTATCCCTTTGCATTCTGATTGGCCTCCTTGACTCTTACCTCGTGGGTTGGAAAACCGGAAAATTGTGCAATCCGGTACTTTCTGCGGCATGGAAGGCACATTTCAGCTAAGTGGTGGCCTTCACTTGTTTTAAAATGGATATCGTTTACATCGAGCACCTCGATGACATCGGTTGATTGTTCAACAGAGACAAAGCCTTCTCCGCAAACTTTGCATTTTTTTGTTTCTTGTTCTGCGTAATGGTCGCGATAGTTTCTTGCTAACACACTCATTGGACGGAATGGAATATGTGCAAGCTTGCCAAACGGCAGATAAATCAGTGTCATGATAACGGACCACTGGTGAATCATTGACATAACCGGCTGACCCCAGCCATGTAAAAAGATGTTCATAAAGGTAAGCAGTAAGCCTGTAATACTGACAAACAGCAGCATATATAATGGCAGTAAATCATACATGAACTTTTGTTCTGCTCTCGCCTGCAGATTTTTCATCCGGCGGTATAAAGCCATGCACACCCCTGCAATCACCATCACCGCCGTAATGTTTAAGGCATTATAGGAAAGATTTGCGATAATTCCTTCTGCTGGGACCGTCATTACTTTCATGCCCATAGCGATAATGTTGTAATATCCATTGTCATCCATCGTAAAGTACATCCAGCCAAACACCAGCGGGAAAGTAACGAAGCAGGAAAGGATACATCCCCAGCCGATTAAAACGTGCTGGGTCCATCGGTAAATTCCCCTATTCCAAATGAAATTGTAGGTTGCCAAATGTTCAACAGATGTTTTTGGTGTTGATTTTCTAAACAGAAGCTTTAAGCCTTTTTTAATGATGATCTTTGTTGGCGGCCTCTCTCCCCAAGAGATAAAACGGTAAAAGAACCCTCCTAGAAAAACAATGGTTCCAACCATATAGCCATATAGGTTTAAATCCACATGTGTAAACATTCTCGTACCGATAAATGTTAAAATAGCCAGCCCCAAGATTGCTAGAAACATAGACTTGGCAAATTTAGAAGCAAAAGCATTATTATATGAAGAAACTCGCTTCTCTTGTAATGCTGCAGCTTTTACCTGCATACTAACTCCTCCTCAAACGATTAACTTATCTTTATTGTAGAATAAGCGTGATTTTTATCACATCGGGGGAACCCCCTATCTTGAGGCTAAAATCCCCTTAATTTCATCGGGGAAAAAACCGCGCAAAAAAGAACCATTCACACATATGGTGATGGTTCTTGTCATATCTTCTATTGATGAAGTTCACGAAGAGTTAAAAAAGAGTGCAGACTTCCCTGATAAATCAGGTTTTCGGATGCAGCTATTTTCAAATCTTTTGGAGTGATCATGGATAAGTGTTTCCTTGGCTGTATTAAACTCCCTTCCTTTAAAACAGAGGCGACAAAATGTGAACAAAAATAGGCGTCTTTTCGGTAAAGCTGCTTATTTAAAGCTACAGCCAGCAGCCCAAGCAAATTATATCGGTATCTTTGCTGATTTTCATCCATTTCCTTAATTAAACTCAGCATTCTCCGATATTGTTGCTCATTGACGGTAAAGACAAATACAGCACAAGAAGCGTTTTTGAAAAACTCAGATCTGACATCCTCTTTGACAAAGCCACCGATAAACGGATTTCTCGGCCGTTTTCTTCCAAAGCTATATACTTCCTTCAACTCACAATCGAGACCAATGGAAGCATGATTATGACATTCCTTTGTATATAATTTAATCATTCTTGTGAATAAGGTTCCCGTATCGGTCAGCAGAAGATAAACCTTTCTATCTCCCATAAAAATCCTCCTGAAAACGAACTTATAAGTAAATAATCATCTCCTTTCATTAAATCAAAACTGATGACTTGCCATAAGACACCATAGATTGATATTTTTCTAGGTCTCAGGTTGTAAGAATTAGTAAATCTTACAGATTCATAGGCATATTATACAAGTAAATATAAATATTAGGAATATTAATAATTAGCTGTAAATTTTCCGTAGGAAGGGTGTTGAGCATGTCACTCTGGTTGTTGGTTCTTATTCCAATTATTATATTAGCGATATTTGAAGAAGGAATTTACTTTTTCGTAAATAGGAGGATTTTTGGGCGTTCAAATATGGAAAAGAGAATCCAGCGGTTTTTCAAATGGATCCTAATGAAATTGAAGATCAAGCGAAGATCAGAGTCGATTTAGTTGATTTCTCCTTCTTTAAAGGGATATCATAAGAGTAAATCCATGATTTATCTATAGGAGGGGATTAGATGAGCCAGTTAGCCCATCACTTTTTAACTCACCGTTCAGTTACCAATACGTTAGTCGAGAAAATTGAAAAAAGCAGCTATGATTACAAACCAACTGAAACTTCCATGTCAGCAAAAACATTAGTGGAACATATGTATACTTCCTACTACGGGTTTATGAAAGCAGTAAAGGAAGGAAATGCTTCACCTATTACGGAAAAAGTTGAAAATACATATGAAACATTAATTGAATTCGGCAAAGACTTAACGGATAAAACCGTTGAACTGCTTGATTCTCTGACAGAAGATGAGCTGAACCGCGAATTAGATACAACACACATCTTTGGCGCAAAAGTTACTGGCCATGCGCTTGTATACATGGCGCTTGAGCATGAAATTAATCACAAAGGAAATTTATTTGTTTACTTGCGATTAATGGGACATACTGACCTGCCGCTATATGTAAATCCAAAAGCATAAAAATAGAAACGGACCAATCGCCGCTTTGGCTGGTCCGTTTTCTTCTTTATATTACATCAACCGTTTTCGAAGCCCCAATTAATGCTTCAATACCCGCGTAATCTTCTGCTTCAAGGAGTTCAATGATTCTGCTGCCAACGATGACTCCGTCACATAGCTGGGTCATTTTTTTGACATGCTCTGGGCTTGAAATGCCGAATCCTGCAAAAACTGGTATCTGGCTGACGCTTTTTACCCGTGCCAAATGCTCACCTAATTTTTCATTAAACTCTCTTCTTACTCCCGTTGTTCCCGTAACAGTGACAGCATATAAGAAGCCTTTGCCTTTGCCAGCAATTTTTTCAATACGTTCGAGCGGACTTGTCAATGTAACAAGGCGGATAATCTCAATGCCTGCTTTTTCTGCAATGGGGGCAATTAAATCTTCTTCTTCAATTGGCAGATCTGGTAAAATGAGTCCATCAATCCCAGCCTTGGCGCAGTCCTCAATAAAGGAAGCAGCACCATAAGCCATGATTGGGTTCATATAGGTCATAAAAATTAATGGAATATGAACAATCGGACGAATTTCAGCTACTTTATTAAGTACGGCTCTTAAGGTCGTACCATTGGCTAATGCTCTGATGCCAGCTTTTTGTATGACAGGTCCATCAGCTACCGGATCAGAGAAAGGGATTCCTAATTCAATTGCGGTTGCCCCAGCTTTTTCTAAAAATGTAATTCTTTCAGCCAGGACATCAAGACCGCCATCCCCAGCCATGATATAAGGAATAAATGCTTTCTCTCCGCTAGTTTGCAGGTTTGTCATTACTTTTTCAATCCGATTCATTTCGCTTCCCCTCCAAGACGTGCTTTCACTGTGTCGACATCCTTATCTCCTCTGCCAGATAAACAAATCACAAGTGCTTCATCCTTTTTCATCTTTGGTGCAAGCTTCAATGCATATGCTACGGCATGGGAACTTTCCAGTGCAGGTATTATTCCTTCAACCTGACAAAGAAGCTTTAATGCCTCTAGTGCTTCGTCATCTGTCACTGATTCATATTGCACTCTTCCTGAATCCTTAAAATAACTATGCTCTGGACCAACGCCAGGATAGTCAAGTCCAGCGGAAATCGAATGAGCTTCCTGCACTTGGCCATCCTGGTCCTGTAATAGGTACATGAAGGCTCCATGTAAAATCCCAGGTTTTCCTTCCGCCATTGATGCAGCATGTTTTCCTGTTTCTATACCTAGTCCAGCGGCTTCCACGCCATACATGCGGACGGATTCATCATTAATAAATGGATAGAACATGCCCATTGCATTGCTTCCGCCGCCAATACAAGCGACAACAGCCTCCGGCAGCCTGCCTTCCTTTTCTAAAAATTGCTCCTTTGTTTCCGAACCAATGACGCTTTGGAAATCACGGACAATCATTGGGAATGGATGCGGACCTGTGACTGATCCCAAAATATAATGAGTGTCCTCTACATTTGACACCCAGTATCTTAATGCTTCATTTACCGCATCCTTCAATGTCGCACTTCCTGATTCAACACTGACTACCTTTGCCCCTAGAAGCTCCATGCGGAATACGTTCAGCTGCTGTCTGCGGATATCCTCGGCACCCATGAAAACAATGCAATCAAGATTTAACAGGGCACATGCTGTTGCCGTTGCAACACCGTGCTGTCCAGCTCCCGTTTCAGCAACTATCTTTCTTTTTCCCATTCTTACTGCTAAAAGTGCCTGGCCTAACGCATTATTAATTTTGTGAGCACCTGTATGGTTTAGATCCTCACGCTTTAAATAAACTTTTGCGCCATTTAATTTTTCCGTTAAATTTTTCGCATAATAAAGCGGTGTTTCCCGTCCAACATAATCCTTTAACAGATCCTGAAGCTCCTTTTGGAATGCTGGATCGTCTTTTGCTTTATTATATTCAGCTTCCAATTCAAGTACTGCCTGCATTAAAGTTTCTGGCACATATCGTCCGCCGAATGAGCCAAAATGTCCGCGTTCATCTGGTAAAGTATAGCGGGTGTTTGCTTTCGTTGTCATATGATTTTCTCCCCTTGCTTTTTCGCTGTTTTAATAAAATGTACGATTTTTTCATGATCTTTTTTTCCATCTGTTTCTACGCCGCTGCTGACATCGACCATATATGGATCGGCTAGTTCAATTCCAGTTTCAACATTATCAATCGTAAGCCCGCCTGCAAGAATGATTTTCTTCTCCTCAAGGTTCACATTGGCAAGCAAACGCCAATCAAAAGCAATTCCATTCCCGCCGCGGTATTTTCCTTTTGGACTGTCGAGCAGGATATAATCGCAATTGTATGTTTCAATCTCTTGCAAATCTTCTTCGGAAGCGATGCTAAGTGCTTTGATCACAGGTACCGAAAACCCTGAACAAAATTCCGGTGTTTCATCCCCATGAAGCTGTACGACGTTGATTCCTGTCTCTTCAACAATCTTTTCTATTCCTTCCTTCGTTTCGTTGACGAAGACGCCAACCTTTAACGTTTCATCCGGAAGCACAGAAATGATTTCCCGTGCTTTTTGTGTTTCAATACGCCTTTTGCTCTCAGCAAAAACAAACCCAATTGCATCTGCACCAGATTCAATCGCAAACAAGGCCGTTTGTAAGTCGGTAATTCCGCAAATTTTCACTTTCATGAGTTCAATGCCTTGTTTAATGGCTGCTTCATAACTTTTAATAAAGATTCAAGGTTGTCTGCCATCATAAACGCTTCGCCGACTAGGATTCCATTGGCTCCAGCCTTTAGCACCCGTTCAATATCCTCTTCAGTCTTAATCCCGCTTTCACTGATCAAAAAGGCACCCGCTGCCTTTACCTTTGGTGCAAGCCGTTCTGTGACCGCTAAATCCACTGTAAAAGTTTTTAAATCGCGGTTATTGACACCAATTATTTTTGCATCCGTCTTCAGTGCCTTTTCAAGTTCTTCCTCATTGTGGACCTCCATGAGAACCTCAAGCCCTTTTGCAGCTGCATAGCTATATAGCTCTTTCAGCCGTTCTTCTTCTAAGGCTGCAGCAATCAGCAGAATCAAGTTAGCTCCTGCAGCTTCCGCCCGTTCAATTTGAATCTCATCAATAACGAAATCCTTGCACAGAATTGGAGCATCGACTGCCTCCCTGACAGCGGCTAAATCCTCTATTGTTCCTTTAAAAAAGGGTGTATCGGTTAGGACAGAGATCGCATCTGCGCCATATTCAATGTATGAAGAAGCCTGCTCTTGCGGATCTTTTCCTATGTTGATATCCCCTTTCGAAGGTGAAGCCCTTTTGAACTCAGCAATGATTGCTAGTTCTTCGCCTTTTTGCAGTTTTTCTAAAAAAGACCGGTTCTTTTGCTGTCCTGCTGGAAAATTTGGCTGCTGTTCCTTCAGCATCGCAACCTCAATTCTTTTTTCTGCTATGATTTTATCAAGTATGGTCGCCATTTAAATCACCTGTTCCTTCACTGATTTGCTCGCTGTCACTAGCTGTTCAAGCTTCGCCAAGGCCGCTCCTGAATCAATGCTCTCTTTGGCAAGGTCAATTCCCTTTTGAATGGAATCTGCTTTTCCTCCTGTGTAAATACCAATTCCCGCGTTTAAAAGTACCGTGTCCCTTTGCGGTCCTTTTTCCCCTTTTAATATTTTAAGCAGGATCTCCGCATTTTCTTTTGAGTCGCCGCCTCTTATTGCGTCATTTGAATAAACGGGTAATCCGACTTCTTCAGGATGAAGTATTTTTTCTGTTACAGCACCATTGTCAAGAATCGCTAAATAATTATCGCCTTGCAAAGAAGCTTCATCCATATATCCTGCACCATTTAACACTACCGCGCGCTTTCTCCCCAATGTTTTCAGAACTTCAGCAAACATCGTCACCATGTCTCGGCGATAAATCCCAAGCACCTGTGTCTCCAGCTGAACTGGATTTGTTAATGGTCCGATTAAGTTAAAGGTGGTTGGGATCCTTAAATCGTTGCGAACCTTCATAATTTTTTTAATATGCGGATGCACATTTGGGGCAAATAGAAACGCAATTCCAATGTCCTCAAGAATTTCCTCCGTTTTTTCAGCTGGAAGGTTTAAGGAAATGCCAAGATGTTCAAGAACATCAGCGCTTCCCGTCTTGCTTGTAATGCTGCGGTTGCCGTGCTTTGCAACCGGTATTCCTGCCCCTGCAATAACAAAAGCAGAAGTTGTGCTGATGTTAAAGCTTTTCGACCCATCCCCACCTGTGCCACAGTTGTCAATGACATTAGGGATACTCTTGCTGAAACGTAATGATTTTTCCTGCATCGCTCTAGCAATCCCGGCAATTTCCTCAGCAGTTTCACCTTTCATTACTAGCCCCATCATGATGGCAGCAATTTCGCTGTCGCTTACCTCTTCATTGTCTAAAATGTGCTGCATCGCCTGCTTCATTTCTGCTTCGCTTAATGACTTCCGTTCAGCAAATCGTTTTAAAATTTCCTTCATGATCCTTTCCCCTTTCCGCAATCGCTAAAAAATTATTTAACATTTTCTTTCCGTTAACAGTTCCAATTGACTCTGGATGAAATTGCATACCATAGATCGGATATTTCCGGTGCTTTATGGCCATAATTTCCTGATCATCCATTGATGTTCCTAAAACCTCAAACGTATCTGGCAGTGTCCCTTGTTTAACGACAAGTGAGTGATAGCGCATGACATCTAGCGGCTGCGGCATATATTCAAACAGATCCAAGCCAGTGTGCTTTAATTTTGAAACCTTGCCATGCATGATGTTTTGCGCTCGGCCAATGGTTGCTCCAAAGGCATATCCAATAGCCTGATGGCCAAGACAAATGCCTAAGATCGGCTTTGTTTTATGGAAAGCTTTAATGATTTCAATACATTTTCCAGCGTTTTCAGGCCTTCCAGGTCCAGGTGATAAGATAATCGCCTCCGGATTCATCTCTTCAATTTCCTCTATTGAAATCTTGTCATTTCTGACAACTGTAACTTCCTGGTCAAGTTCGCCTAAATATTGATAAAGGTTAAATGTAAACGAATCGTAATTATCTATTAGCAATATCATTTTGATCCCCCAAAAATGCTCTTAATTTATGAAGTGTTTCTTCATATTCTTTTTCTGGCACTGAATCATGGACAATGCCGGCACCGGCTTGAATGTACGCCTTTTGATCCTTTATAATCATTGTTCGGATGGCGAGGGCGAAATCCATGTTTCCATTGGCTGAAAAATATCCGACTGCCCCAGAATAAATGCCTCTTTTCACATCCTCCAAGTCATTGATGATTTCCATGGCACGAATCTTTGGCGCTCCAGATACCGTTCCTGCTGGCAAAGTGGAAATCAGTGCATCGATGGCTAACAGCGAAGGATTTAATTTCCCGCTCACCTCTGAGACAATATGCATAACATGTTTAAATTTTTCAATTTCCATTTCCTTCTCGATTGTTATTGAGCCAAATTCACAGACACGGCCAATATCATTTCTGCCAAGATCTAGAAGCATGCGATGTTCAGCCACCTCTTTTTCATCTGCAAGTAAATCCTTTTCAAGAGCGCTGTCTTCCAGATCTGTTTTTCCTCTTGGCCTTGTTCCTGCGATGGGGTTCGTGACGACTTTATTGTCAACCACTTTGATTAGGCTCTCTGGTGAAGCACCGACAATCTGGTAATCCTCAAAATCCAGAAAGTACATATATGGCGATGGATTTTTCACCCTTAACTTTCGATAGAATGAGAACGGATCGCCATGCATCTCAGCTTCAAGCCTCTGTGACAGCACTACCTGAAAAATATCTCCTGAGGCAATATGTTCCTTTGCCGTTTTTACTCTCTCGATAAAATCTTCTTTTTTAACAGCAGCCTTAAAGGAAGATAAAACCGCTTCATCCGCCGCTTTTGGCGCTAAACCGTTTTGAATTTCTTCCTTTCTCTTTAACAGCCGTTTTTCTAATACTGAAATATCGCTTTTGATTGGAGAAGCAACAAGAAATACCTTTTGATCCAAATGGTCAAAGATGGCTAGTTCCTCGAAAAACATTAGATGTACATCAGGAGTATTTATTTCGTCCTCCGGCTGAGTTCCGATCTCCTCGTATTGTCTGATGACATCGTAGCCGACATATCCGACAGCTCCGCCGAAAAATGGGAAAAGCTCTGATTGAGTCTGGCTGTTTTTTGGCAGCAGCCTTTTAAGTGCTTCAAGAGGCTTTTCATTTAGGACTTCTTTGCCTTCATCAGTTAGCAGGGTTGATGCTTCGCCGTTTCCAATGAGCTCCATCACAGGATCTGCTCCAATAAAGGAATATCTTCCTGATTTTTCGTGCTTTAAGGAGCTTTCCAGCAAAAATTTTTTCTTTCCCTGCATGCGCTGGTAAACAAGAATCGGTGTTAATGTGTCGCCTTCAATTTCTTTCATTAAGAATATTTCTTTTGTTTTCATGAGTTTCACTCCTCATATTGTCCAATATAAATAAAAAAGTCCCCTATACACAGTGGTTTACTGTGTATAGAGGACGTATCGAATGACCGTGGTGCCACCTCAGCTTCGGAGCTATTGAAATGCTCCCTTATTCGGGTACGGAAAAACTTTTTTCGATACCCTATCCTTTTAACGGAGGAATCCGTGCTTCCCTACTGTCCTTCAGGAGGCCTCTCATAAGTCCATTCCATTGGTCTTGCCGTACCGGTTTTCACCATACCCGGCTCTCTGTAACGGTTCGAATCAATGTACTACTCTTAATCGGCGATTTTTTATATTATTTTGTAAATGGTTGATTTCCGCTCCGGGGGCTTCGCTTTTCGCGGGCGGCCCGGGGAACCTCCTCGTCGCTGCGCTCCTGCGGGGTCTCCCTAGCCCCGTTCATCCCGCAGAAGTCTTCGCCCCCTCCACTCCAATCAACAAGTAAAAGGTATACATTATTTATAAAACACAAAAAGGGTTCCCCGTCTTTATAAAAAAGGACGAGAAACCCGTGGTGCCACCTTCATTAGCTAAAATTAGCTCACTTTGCAGGCATCAAAATATACTTATTTTAATACCTGTCTCTTGTAACGATGAGACCGTTCGCCAAAGCCTACTTACTTTTAGGTTAGAATCTAAAAGGTTCGGTTTGGAGGCTCGAAAGTCCATTCACTTTTACATCCACACTGATTTTCACCAGCCATCAGCTCTCTACAGTTTCTGTAAAAGTTACTACTCTTTGTCAACGCCATTCGTTATGTTGTTTATAATATTATTGCTAATTTTATAAAAAGTCAATAGGGATTTTATAAAAAATTTAAAACCTTCTGCTGTTTAGGCGTAAGCGTTAATGAATTACCATAAAAAGTCCCTATTACTTTTTCCCTCTTAGACAAATATTAATATTAGTTTGATTACTTTTTAAGGCAGGTAAACAAAATGGAGCATTTAGAAAAATTACAATTGAAAAGTCGTAAGGCGGAAAAAACAAAAACAAAAACAAAAGAAGGCAGCAAAGCTCCAAATATGAAATGGGCTGTATTATCACTTGCCTCCATTCCGCTTGTGATGACCCTTGGCAATTCTATGCTTATTCCTGTTTTACCCGCTATGGAGAAAAATCTAAATATCTCTTCTTTCCAGGTCAGTATGATATTAACTGTATATTCAATCGTCGCTATTCTCCTTATTCCTGTGGCCGGCTGTTTATCGGACCATATCGGCAGGAAAAAGGTGATTATTCCAAGTCTATTCATCGCAGGAATCGGCGGCTTAATATCAGGATGGGCTGCATGGAAATTGGATAATGCTTATTGGATCATTTTAGCTGGCCGCGCCTTGCAGGGTGTTGGAGCGGCAGGAGCATTCCCGATTGTTTTGCCGTTAATTGGCGATATGTTTAAAAGTGACGATGAAGTCAGCAGTTCTCTTGGTGTCATTGAAACCTCCAACACACTTGGAAAGGTTGTCAGCCCAGTCCTGGGAGCATTTTTAGCCGGCTTTGTCTGGTTTTTGCCATTTCTAGCTTTTCCGGTGTTCTGTGCCATTTCTATAGTGCTGGTTATGTTTTTAATTAAAACTCCTAAGGAGAAAGAAGAGCCAATACCCTTTAAGGAGTTTTTGCAAAACATCAAAAAAACCTTTACCCATAATGGAAAATGGCTCATTGCCATTTTTATTATCGGTATAATCATGATGTTTGTCCTGTTTGGGGTTTTGTTCTATTTATCAGATGTCCTTGAAAAAACCTATGGGATGAAAGATACAAAAAAAGGCTTTCTCTTAGCGATTCCATTAGGTGCATTATGTATTGCTTCGTTTATAACCGGTAAATTTATCAAGGAAAATAAAATCCTGATGAAATGGCTAATTTTCTTTGGGTCATTGCTGTCTGCGGTCTCCATAGCCATATTAAGTTTTTCTAACGGAATGTGGTATATGCTGATTTTGTTTATTTTTGGAGGAATTGGCATAGGAGTCACTTTACCTTGCTTAGACGCCTTAATTACCAACGGCATTGAAAAAGAAGAAAGAGGAACCATCACATCCATTTACAGTTCCATGAGATTTATCGGGGTAGCAGCCGGTCCGCCAATCGTCGCGATCCTAATGAAACACGCTGACAACTTCCTTTTTTACATCCTCAGCGGTGTCACAGCACTAGCCATTATCGCCACCTTCATGGCCATCAAACCCGACAAAGAAAAAGCCTAGCCAGTATGCATCACATTAACGCATTAACCCACTGGGGGCCTGACCCCCAGTGAATTACCGCGTTAAACCGGTGGGGGTCAGGCCCCCGATGCATTAAAGTGTTAAATATTTTTTTGGTTGTTTTTCCCTTTTATTGCTTTATGCGCGGCTTGGCTGGGTCGCAGTCGGGGGCTTCAGTTTGGGTGGATTCGGCTACTTTTGTCAGATAGTAGCATTCTTCACGGTACATATGGTCGGCCATGAGCGCAGCGAAGGTTCCCAGAGCTTCTTTGCTCAATTCGAGCTCTTCGATTTCTTCAAGGAAATTCATAAACAGCTTCATTTCGATTGAAACGTCTTTATTAAACCTTGACAAAGCGGGAAAGGAAGTCTGATTTGTCCGCAAATATCCAGTCAATTCTACAGCTTTTAAATAAAAGTGTTCAAATTCCTTTGTAAATTCATCGCTGACCTTTTTGATGCGTTTTTCCACCCGATCCATATTAGCTGAAATGGCTCCAGCATGCCCGGCCGCATCCAGCAGCCAAATTAAATGATGGTGCAGTTCATGAAAAATAGGCGGTGCCTCACCTTTTTCTAAGTACGTCAAGACAAGCAGGTATTCCTCAACCTCATTAACCATATGATTGATAAAAGTTGGTCCTAATTGAATTTTCACTTTGCCAACTAAATGTTTCTCCATAATCTTTAATTTTAATTCCCTTATTTTCTCAGCTTCTTCTTTAGCCTTAGCGCTCATTTCTGCCAGGTTGTCTACCGGTACTCTGCCCAAAAGCTGATCAAAGATTTGTATAAAATAATTAGCCCTCTCAATTAATTCCTCCTCACTCGGAGCAAGAGCATCATGAATAAATCTAGCATGGTCTCCTAAGACCTGCAGCCAAAAGCCATGCTCAAACCTGGCAGCCTCTGTAAAAGTAGGCAAAAAAATTCCCCCTTTCTCTTTCCTCATAAAAAGCATATCGATGCGCCGAAAGTTTTATGACAGACAGAAAGGGGGATTTCTCCTATGAAGCTGGTCTTTTCAAAATACCTAACAATAATGCGCCAATAATGGAGCCAATTAAGATGGCCAATAAATACATCACCCATGACCCATCAACCAAAAAGGCGACAAACACCCCCCCATGGGGCGCGCGTATGCCTATGTGTGCTGCCATCGAAATGGCCCCGGCCACCGCCGCACCGACCATAATCGAAGGGATCACACGAAAGGGGTCTGCCGCAGCAAACGGAATAGCACCCTCGGTTATGAAGGATAACCCCATAATATAATTGACCTTTCCAGCATCTCTTTCCTGCTCAGTAAATCGATTTCTAAAAAACGTTGTTGCCAGCGCGATCGCTAAAGGAGGAACCATTCCAGCTGCCATAATTGCAGCCATTGGCTCATACACACCATTTGCAAGCAAACCCGTGCCAAAAACATAGGCTGATTTATTAATTGGTCCTCCCATATCAAAAGCCATCATTAGACCAAGGATTGCTCCGAGCAATATGGCATTTCCTGTTCCTAAGCCTGCCAGCCAATTGGTGATCGCTGTATTTAAAGCGCCAACAGGCTTATTAATGACGTATATCATTAATAGCCCTGTAATCGCAATCCCAAACAGGGGATATAGTAAAATGGTTTTAATTCCTTCCAGAGAAGCAGGAAGTCCCGCAAATAGCTTCTTTAGTCCAATGACAACATAACCGGCAAGAAAGCCAGCGATTAATCCGCCCAAAAACCCGGCTCCGCCATTAGCAGCAAGCATCCCGCCTACTGCTCCAGGTGCAAACCCAGGACGGTCAGCAATACTCATGGCAATAAAAGCAGCCAATATAGGAACAAGCAGCCCAAATGCATTTTGGCCGCCAATGAGATTAAGCGCAGCCGCAAATGGATTATAGGAGGGATCTTCAGGATTTGCTGAGTTGTAGCCAAACATAAAGGAAATCGCAATAAGAATTCCCCCGCCGACAACAAACGGCAGCATATTTGAAACACCATTCATTAAATGTTTATAAATCCCAGTCTTTTTCTCTTTCTTCCCCTCCGATCGCCCTTTTTGATCAGAGCCTCCTTCACGATAGACTGGCGCATCCTGCTTCAAGGCTTTATTTATTAATTCCTCTGGCTTGCGGATTCCGTCTGCGACATGGGTTTGGATGACATGCTTGCCGCTAAAACGATCCATGGCAACCTTTGTATCCGCAGCCACAATAACAGCTGTTGCCTTTTTAATATCCTCATCTGTCAGAACATTTTTGGCTCCGCTTGACCCATTGGTTTCCACCTTAATGTCAACGCCCATTTCCGCTGCTTTGGCTTTTAAGGAATCAGCAGCCATATAGGTATGGGCAATTCCGGTCGGACAGGCAGTTACCGCAATGACATATCCCTTTCCTCCAGAAATCTCTGGTTCTGGCGTGCTTTGTTCCTCCTCTTCTTCATGATCAAAGCTGTCGATTATTGAAATTACATCTTCCTCTGATGCAGCATCCATTAATTTCTTTCGCGCCTCTTCGTTCATCAAAATGGAAGAAAGCCGAGATAATGCTTCAAGATGTGTATTATTTGCGCCTTCAGGAGCTGCGATCATGAAAAATAAATGGGCTGGCTGGCCATCAAGAGAATCATAATCAATTCCTTCAGCCGATTTTCCAAAAGCAATGGCCGGATCTTTCACTGCTTTTGTTTTCGCATGGGGAATGGCGATCCCCTCGCCGATTCCCGTCGTACTTTGTTCTTCTCTTTTTAAAATAGCAGCTTTATACTCATCCCGATCATTAAGCTTTCCTGCTTCTTGAAGCTTATCCACCAGCTGGTTAATACCATCCTCTTTACTTATTCCTTGCAGAGAGAGGAGGATTGTTTCTTTCGTTAATAATTCAGTGATTTTCATTGCTGCCCCTCCTTAAATAGTTCTTTAATAGTAACTGACGGCAGCAATTCATCTGCTTTTTCCTTTGTACAAAGTCCAACAGAAAATGCCGTCGCACTGCCTGAAGCAACACTATATTGAAAGGCTTCTTTAAGCGGTCTTTGTTTTTTTAATGAAGCAAGAAACCCTGCAACCATGGAATCTCCTGCCCCTACTGTGCTCTTCACAACACCTTTTGGCGCCGATGCAAAATATGTACCATCCTTTGTTATTAATACAGCTCCATGGCCCCCCAGCGATACAATAACATGCTGTGCCCCCATTTCAATCAGCTTTTTTCCATGGGGGATAGCCTCTTGTGCATTTGATATGGACACCTCAAATAACTCGCCCAATTCATGGTGGTTGGGCTTAATTAACATGGGCTTGTATGGAAGCACCTTTTTCAGCAGATCACCTTCTGCATCAACAGTAAAGGTTACCCCATTTGCAGAACAGATTTTAACAAGCTCTTCATAAATGGTTGCCGGCATGGAGGATGGTACACTGCCCGCCAATACCAAATGATCATTCGCAGATAATTGACTGATTTTCCTTTTCAGTTCAGTCAGATCTTCTTCTTGAATAGCTGGACCTTTTGCATTAATTTCTGTTTCTGTTTTTGTTTTTAACTTAATATTAATCCTTGTGTCTTCTGCCACCTGAACAAAATCTGTTTGGATGTCTTCTTTTTGCAAATAATCCTCAATATATCTCCCAGTAAACCCGCCTAAGAATCCAGTCGGAATGCTCTCAATACCCATTCTTTTTAACAGCCTTGATACATTAATCCCCTTTCCGCCTGGAAATTTGGCCTCATTTTGAGTCCGGTTCAATTCCCCGAGCTTCACTTCGCTTAATTCAACGATATAGTCTATAGACGGATTTAACGTCAATGTGTAAATCAACTTTTCACAACCCCAATTTCCATTATTTTACTAAAAAATGTGTACATATTAATTTCCCATAGTTTCACATACGTTACCGCTTTCTTATTATGGGTTATTTATGGTGTGATTACACAAAAAAAGGAAACAGGTGAGATTCCTGTTTCCTAAAAATGAAAAGCTGTCAGCTGCTGGCTTAGCAGTTCTGTTTCATACCCATGTGCTGTTAAATAGTCGAGCAGCCTCGGTAAATGCTCGGCTGTTGAATTCCGATCATGCATTAAAATAACAATGGGCCGATCTTTAAATTTAAAGTGTTCAATCTGATTAATAACCTGCCCGACGAATTCTCCGTTTCTATATTGCCAATCCCGGCTATCAACGGTCCAATCCCATAATTGAAATCCTGCTTTTTCCACTGCTTCTATGTAAGATGGTTTCATGTACGGAGATGATCCATATGGGGTTCTAATTAATGTAGTGGCTGAGCCAGTCAGCTTCATCAATGTTGCTTGAGCCTGACTCATCTCAGCAACAACCGTTTTTTCGGAACGGTAAATTTTTGCGGCATCATGTGTGACACCGTGTAAAGCCGGAACATGCCCCTGGCCAATCATCTGCTTCAATTGATCTGGGTATTTGTTCATATTTGGCTCCAGCATGAAAAAGGTTGCCTTCATTCCTCGGGCGTTCAATGCTTCGAGAATAGAGGAAGTATAGGCTGAAGGTCCATCATCAAAGGTTAAGTAAACCTTTTTCAAATTTATCTGCTGGTTGACAGGCTCCTGAGCTTTCTCTTCCTTTGGCTTTTCCGCTGAAGAACTCGAATGATTCGATTTCTCGTTATCTTCATTGACTTCTTTATTTGCTGCTGGATCGTAATTTACATCTTTGCCCTCGAAAGTTTCATTATTTTTTGCTGCGTAAAATTTGCCATTTTTTAGTGTGCGATAATATCGCAATGCTAAGCCGTTCATTTCTTCAAATTCACTGACGTTTCCATCCATCAGCATGGAATACATAATATTTATTGGCTGCTTCTTAACTGAAATTGCCAATACCTCCGTCTTGCTTCCTGGTTCAAAGGTATATAATACCAATACCATCAATACAAAAAAAGAAATCACCATTTTTTCTTTCTTATTTCTTGATTCCCTATTTCTCCTCACGAGGGTTCACCTTTCTCTAATTTGTGCAAACATAGAATTCTAATAATCTAGAAAAACTAATCCATCAGCTCCTTTATATATTATATTGCCGATCTAATAAAATAGACGGCTAAGCCACCAGAGAAGTTGTCTGCATTCTACATTTTTCTGCAAATTTTTTGTTTTTTCGCTATTACTTCTTTAATGTATCGAAAAACCTATGTGTTTTCAATGAAAATCTGGCTATGATTCTCTTTTTAAAGTACTGATGAATGATCGGGCTGATTCACTTCACGCAGGTGCCTGATAAAGGTTTTCTTTTTTAAATGATAGACTATGAGAGCAATGATGCTTAAGCCGCAAATAAGAAATATGATCCAAACCGGAACTTTTTCCAGCAAGAATCCAAACAAGATAAAACCAAGCGGTGTCATAGCCAATGCACCCGTTTCCAGCAATGACAGCACACGTCCCCGATATTCATCCGGCGTGCTTTTTTGAAGAATCAACTGTATGGGCATATTAATAATCATAATGAAGGATGCCAGGATAAAAACCATGACAATCAGATATAAAAAGAAAAAATGGTTTGACACATCAATCATGGCCGGAAGTCCTGGAATGCCAAGCAGCATCAAAACAACAGACATTGCCAGAATCCCCCCAATGATACTGAGTTCCTTTCTTTTAATTTCTGGCCTTGCTGATAGGAAAATTGACATAGCAAGCATGCCAACTGAAAAAGATCCCTCAACAATTCCAAGCTGATAGGACTGCATACCTCTTACTGTTAGAATTAAATACGGCATAGCGACCGGAAAAACAGCGAACCAGAAATTCAGAAAAATACTGATCAAAATTAAACTTTTCAAAAAGCTTTGTTTATTCGCATAGGCAAGACCAGACTTTAGATCCTCTATAACAGATCCTGGTGCATTGCCCTTTTTCTTATCCGAAAACAATTCATATTGAATAAAAGTACTTGCCAGCCCTGAAACGGCAAATGCGGCAATGTTGATAATCATAAAAGTGGTGATGTCAAATAGTCCAAAGAAAACTCCCCCAAGAACAGGGCCTAGTATGGAAGACAATGAAGCGGCAGCCTGATTCATAGACATAGCTTTTTGCAGATAATCGGGGCCTGCCATGTTATAAATGGCGGAGGTAACAGCTGTTGCATAGAAAGTGTTAAGAATACTGAGGACGGCTGTTGCAGTGTACAAAACCCAAATATCTGAATAGAAAAATGAAAAGACTATAAAGATAATCGTTAGCCATATGGCACATGAAAAATCTGAAACAATTATAATGCGCTTCCTATTCCAGCGGTCACTTAAAGCACCAGCAATAGGTGAAAGCACGACTCTTGGAAGAACGCTTAATAGAAGGGTAATGGCAAAATTAAGGCTGGAACCAGTTATCGATAAAATGTAGAGACCGATTGCAAATCCATAAATCGACGAACCAAGAACAGCCGTAACCTTGCCTAATGTAAACAAAACAAGATTCATTTTTATTTGCCCTGCCATTATTATTCCTCCTCTTCGGAAAGCTTTTCGAACTGGCATGAGATATGGTACGGTGTTCTCGAAGCATCCTCCTTCACTGTTTTCTTAAAATATTTTAATAATAAATTATCAAAATCTTTCTCAAACTCCTTCAGCTCTTCGTCTGTTAAGGATAGACTTGTTTCCCGTTTGCGGATTTTTTGACTCGCATCCGCCCCAACACTCCTTTTCAACTTAAAATGGGTCGCTTTTGCCCGGTAATACTTTTCAATAATTCCGCGATTTTCCTTCGTTTCTTCAATTTCAATAATTCCGCCTTGAAGCAGCTGCTGAATATGGTAATGAACACTTCCAGCAGATTTGCCTAATTCATCTGCCACTTGTTTAGCCGTCATCGGACGTTCATCAAGTAAATAAATAATCTTTACCCGCAGCGGGCTTGATACCAGCTTTTGCTGTTCAAGGTTAATTTCCATTACTTTTTCTCCAAAATCCATATCCAGTCACCTTTCAAAAACATTCTAACATTCTAAATAAATTATACGTTCTAATTTTTTAGAACGCAATAGGCAATAACATAAAAGTGATCCATGCATATAATGCTTTAGAAATCTAAAAAGAAGAGGGGATATGCATGCAAAGAATTTTAGGAGGAACCACAGGTATGGGAGGATTACTGCCAAATCTTCTTGGATTAGGTTCATCACCATATCATCAGGGATATGGCGAGTATCCATACCACCATGGCTATGGCGGCTACCCGTATCATCAAGGCTACGGAGGCTATCCGTTCCAGCATGGCTATGGCGGCTATCCATATCACCATGGTTACAGCGGCGGCGGTTATCCATATCACCATGACCATGGCGGTCATTGGAACCATCATGATCACGGAGGTCATCAGTATCACTACGGTCATAGCGGGCATCGGCCAGATACAGTAAATCCCTATTTTTGGGGTTGAAATAACTAAGGGACAGATCTAGAACCTTATTCCAAAAAGTTCTAGATCTGTCCCTTTGCTTATTACTGCTCATCTTCTCCGATGATAATAACTTCCGTTTCTAACTCCACATCAAAATTTTTCTTGACCGTTTTTCTTACATGATCTATTAATTCGATATAATCATTTGAGGTTGCCTGGTCAACGTTTACGATAAACCCGGCATGTTTGGTGGAAACTTCAGCCCCGCCGATTCTCGTGCCTTGAAGCCCGCTATCCTGAATGAGCTTTCCCGCAAAGTAACCTGGCGGGCGTTTGAAAACACTTCCACAAGATGGGTACTCTAAAGGCTGTTTCGTTTCTCTAGCCACTGTCAGTTCATCCATTTTCTTTTTAACCGTCTTTGGGTCTGCGTTCTTTAGTTGAAATTCTGCTTCGAGGATAATATAGTCAGTCTCCATGAACAAACTTCTTCGATAACTTAGAGCTAGTTCCTGAGCAGTCAAGCTGACAAGTTCGCCATCTCTTGTCATGACTATCGCTTTAGTAAGCACATCCGAAATTTGGCCCCCATAAGCGCCAGCATTCATATACAATGCTCCGCCGACACTGCCCGGTATACCACAGGCAAACTCGAGACCTGATAATTCACTTTTCAAAGCAGCCCTTGAAACCTCGATAATCGCTGCCCCACTTTGTGCGTTAATGATGTTATCGTTTACTGATATCTGATTAAACTTAGATAAGCATAATGTAATACCGCGAATACCGCCATCTTTGACAATTACGTTTGATCCGCTTCCAAGAATTGTCAAAGGAATATGGAAATGTTTTGCTAGTTTTAAAGCAGACTGAATTTCTTTTATTGTTGTTGGTGTAATGAATATATCTGCTTTGCCGCCGAGCTTTGTGAAGGTATAATTCTTAATCGGCTCAGCTAATTTGATATGGTCTGCCTTCACCGTCTTTAGGATTTCCTGATAAAACTGTTCGTAATTCATCATTGCTGTACTCCCCGTATCATTTACTTCCTAAACAGTATATGATGCCTTTCCCCTAAATGGGAAAGACATCATGGTTTTCCTAATTATTATAAAATTCGTCCGGGATTTTTCCAAACTTTCTTTTATGATATAGAAGCGGTTCCTTCTGTTCACCTTTAATATCAATGATTTCTCCGATTAAAATAGTATGGTCTCCAGCGTCAACTGTTTTAAAGGTGCGGCATTGCAGAATTCCAGCCACGTCTTTAAGAATTGGCAGCTTGTGTTCTGACAGTTCCCATTCACAATTTTTAAAACGGTCGATTCCCTTTGATGCAAATAAAGAGCATAATTCGCCCTGATCGGCTGCAAGCACATGCACAGCAAATTTATCTATTTTTGCAAAGATATCATGGGTGGAAACTCTTTTATCAATTGACCATAAAATCAGCAAAGGATCAATTGACACAGACGCAAAAGAATTTACTGTTAGACCTAGCGGTACCCCGCTTTCGTCTGTCGTTGTCACAACCGTTACACCAGTTGGATAATTGCCCAGGACTTGTTTAAAAATATCCACTTGATTGCTATTCTCCATTTTACCCAGCCTTTCTATTTTAAAAGTTATCATTTTGACTGTTTACATACACAGTTTAAACATAGCATAAACATTTACCGTTTTCATCAAAAAAGAGAAGCCCTTTATCTGTGTTAGAAGAGATGATTGCAGAAACACTTCCCAATTGACATCAGGCAAGTGCGTTATCTATTGATGATCGAGTTTGCTTTCTTCTATCAAATACAATTTTCCCTGCAACAACGGTTTGTACTGCTTTAGCTTCAAGCATATCTTCAGATGTTCCAGCAAACAAATCTCTGTCAAAAATGGAAAAGTCGGCATCAAATCCAGGTTTAATCAGTCCGCGCACATATTCCTTGCCAATCGCCTGAGCGCTTCCTACCGTGTACATTCTAATCGCCTGAAAGCGGGTCAGCTTCTCTTCTGGAAGATATCCATCATGATCAGCACCGGGCTTTTTCCGCTCAACAGCTCCATAAATAGAGGCAATCGGACTAATATCTTCAACAGGTGCATCAGTCCCTGCCGCGCACATGATTCCACGGTCAACTAGCTTTCTCCATGCATAAGCCCATTCGAGCCGCTCCTTGCCTAGTCGATTGATGACCCACGGAAAATCAGATGGGACAAAGGCTGGCTGCAGATCGAGTACAACAGGTAATTTCTCTATTCTTGCAGCTAATTCCTCGCTCAGGATACAACAATGAATTAGACGATCTCTTTTTCCATTAGTTAGCGGATATTTTTCCAAAATGGTAAGGACCTGTTCAGCTCCTGCATCACCAATCATATGAACCGCAACGGGCTCACCGTATTTTCGTGCCAGCTTAACTAGTTCCTCAAGCCTGTCATCCGTATGAATAAGAAGCCCATAATTATTTGGCTGATCGGCATAGGGTTTAGTTAAAGCAGCGGTTGAGCCGCCCAAGGCACCATCAGCAAAAATTTTCATTGCTCCAGGTTCAATAAATGGCTCTGTATATTCAGCCTTATCATTCTGCATTTCTTCAAAAACTTCATGGTGTCTAAGGAGGTTAACTCGAAAATGCTTCTTTTTCCCAATTACTCGCTTGAAAGCAGTTAGCGGATTGGTGTATTTTCCGAAATAATGCATATCCTCCGTATGGCCGCCAGTTAAACCATGCGCAAGCATACCATCGATTGCAAGGTTAAGAGCTTCTGTTAATGATTCTATGTACGATTCTCCCACTTTAGGTATCGCATTGGTTACAGCGTTAGTGGCTTGGTCATATAGAAGGCCATTTAATTGTCCATTTTCATCCCGGCCGATTTCACCGCCTGCAGGGGAGTTGCTCTCCTCAGAAATCCCGCCCGCTGTAAGTGCCGCTGTATTTCCAAGGACTACATGGTGGCAGACCCTTGTTAATATGATCGGTTCTTTGCGGATCGCATCAAGCTCTTCCTTTGAAGGGATCCGCTTATCAGGGAAGTTATTTTCATTCCAGCCTTCACCAAATAACCACTGATCACTTGGTGTGTTCTCGGCTGCTTCCTTTATGAGATTCAGCATTTCCTCAGCAGTGGAAGCTTTGGATAAATCAAGACGGATTAATTTTTCACCTTGAAAAATCATATGCAGATGGCTGTCAACAAAACCCGGATACATGGCTGCACCCTTCAAATCGATTATCTCATCAGCTTTGTGCCAAAGCTCCGCTTTGTTGCCGACAGCAATAATTTTATCGTTTTCTACAAGTACAGCCTCTGCTGTCTCGTTTTCTTTTTCCATTGTGTAGATGGTTCCACCGTACCAAAGTCGCTTCATGCCAATATTCCTTTCTTAAAAAAGTCCTAAATTTATAGAAGTTTCCACACCTTATTCATGTTTTAGGAATGTTCCCTCGCGAAACTCCTTATAAGCCTGCATGATTTCTTCTTCTGTGTTCATGACAAACGGACCTCTTACCACAACCGGTTCATTGACCGGCGCACCTGCGTATAAAATTACTTTTAACGGCACAATCGCTGTCATTTCAATTTCACTTTTTCTAGATCCGCCAGCTGAACCAAGCAATAGAACTTGTCCTTTTGAAGCCTGTCTGCTGCTTGTTCCAAACGTCCCGCTTCCTTCAATTATATAAATAAATCCATTATAGCTTCCAGGTAAATCTTGTGAAATAGAAGCACCCGCTTCTAGCACAATTTCCACCATTGTAACGGGCACATGGTTTTTCGTTGATGAGGTAACATCTTTTGAATTCCCTGAAAAGACTTTTACCGTTGCACCAGCCTCTTTTCTGACAGGCATAGCTTTTCCAAGCAAATTTTGATAGCGCGGAGCAGTCATTTTTTTCTCGCGGGGAAGATTCACCCATAGCTGAAGGGAATGGGCCGTCACTCCTTCTGATGGAACCTCGTTATGAATGACTCCGCTTCCCGCTGTCATCCATTGAACATCGCCAGGTCCAAGCTTGCCCCCTTCTCCTGAGGCGCTGTCGTAATGCTCAATGGCTCCATCAATCACATAGGTTACCGTCTCGATTCCTCTATGCGGGTGAACATCGAATGCCCCCTTTTGAAACTTATCCTCCATCATCAAAAGAAATGGATCATGCTTTGCCCAATTGCCTGGGGCAATCACAGGGCCAGCGGAATGAATCGAGCTATATGCAGTTAATTTTACATCTCTGATTTCTGTGATATCTCTTTTATAAACATTTTCCATGCTTTCGTCCTCCTTGGCTGGGTTTGCCTCATATCCTCCATTCTAAAAGAAGTATGAATGCTTGTAAAAAGAACTGTCTCGTGTACACCATACTGAAACCATTAAACCCCCATTCCCGTCAAATAATAAAAAGGGGGCGATTTTATGAAAAAGCTCGGTTTACTCTTGCTTTTGGTTGCCATATTATCTGGGTGCCGTTCCACACCCTTTGACGTACATTCCGTCATTGATTGGGTTGATTTTATTAAGTGGGACGGCATTCAGTATCAAGGAATCCATTCTGGTGTCCTTGCGGATGAAGCAGATCTTGGCGATAAGCTCGGCGAGGTGAAATTTAAGGTTGCTGACAATGTAACAAATCCCAAATACAAGATAAGAAACGGTGACGCGGCCTTCCATGAAAAAGGAACTGAAATCTATGCAGTGGATGGGTATCCAAATCTAATAGCTGTAAAAAGTGACCAGGCAATTAATGGCTATAAGGTTTATTTTAATCCAGATATAGACTACCAATGGCATTTTCAAAATGTCCCGTTAGACAAAGTAAGCCAAATTGAGGTGTATCAATCACAGTGGCCAGAAAATGATAAATTAATCCAAAAGATATCTGACGCGAAAAACATCGAAGATTTTCTTAATCTTTTAAAAAATAGTACTCCTAACTCCAGTTTCCAGCCTGCTGCAAATCAAGGCGATCCCGATTATTTTGATATCATCCTATACACAGATGAGCCAGTCGCCTATAAATACGGCATGCAGTATGATGGAAAAACCTTTTTTTGGCATCCATCAGATACAGCGATATTGTCGGGCGAAATGAAAAACTTTGTTCCTGTCGATTGAACCTTTCATTTGACATATAGCAGATTTTAAATTAGTATTACACGAGTGATTTGGTATGTATAGCAACTAAAAATGAGGGATCCCATTTGAGGTTAACTTTCCAAGAATATATAAGCATAAAAATCCATAAAACGGATTTAAATCTTACAAGCTTTATTAAATCCAGATTAGAAACGTTTAATCTTGCCCCTGAACAGAACTTAATCATGATGCTTCTTTGGGAAAAAGATGGGTTAACACAAAATCAGCTGGTGGAAAAATTAAGCAAAGACAAAACAAACATTGCACGAATGGCTTCAAACCTTGAGAAAAAAGGATTTGTCAAAAGAATCTGCCCTTCATGTGACCGGCGTTCGTTAGAATTGCACCTTACATCAGCAGGTAAAGAACTTGGCCAAAAGGTGATCCCGATTATAGAAGAATTTAATGATATTGTCTGTAAAGGGATTTCTGAAGAGGATTTACTTTCTTTTGAAAGGATTCTTTCTAAAATAAATAATAACGTCCTAAATCATTGTGATTAGGACTTTTGCCTCAAATAGTTGCTACAACAACATTCGCAAAGAAAAAGGTTGCTATAACAACCTTTTTACTTAAAATTACATCTTTGGAGGAACTATCATGTCTAAAGTATTATTTATCAAAGCAAATGACCGTCCAGCTGATCAAGCAATCAGCTCTAAAATGTACGAAGTATTCTTAAACACATATAAAGAAGCTAATCCAGCAGATGAAATTACTGAATTAGATCTATTTAAAGCAGACCTTCCTGATTACGGAAATACTGCCATTATGGGCGTATATAAACGCAATAATGGTTTAGAATTAACAGCTGAAGAAACCAAAGCAGCAGATTTAGTTGACCAATATTTAAACCAATTCTTTGCAGTTGACAAAATTGTGCTTGCCTTCCCATTATGGAATAGCATTGTTCCAGCACCTTTAGTTAACTACATTTCTTATTTAGCTCAAGCAGGCAAAACATTCAAATACACTGCTGAAGGCCCAATTGGCCTAGTTGGGGATAAAAAGGTTGCCTTACTTAACGCTCGTGGCGGAGATTATTCTTCCGAAGCGATGGCAGCATCTGAAATGGCCGTGAGATATGTACAAACAAACCTAGGTCTATGGGGAATTACTAACCCAGAAACCATTATCATCGAAGGACACAATCAATACCCTGACCGTGCACAAGAAATCATTGCAGACGGTTTAGAAAATGTTGCAAAAGCTGCAGCAAAATTTTAATAGAAATATAGTAATCGGTCCCTGTATACACAGGGGCCGATATTTTTTGCAGACCGTATTATATATGAGGCTGGCTGCCAATATTCATAATGATATATTCAAATTCCCCAGTGTTTTCTATTAAAAAGTACATTTCATTTAGTCCATTTTTGAGTGGCCCTTTATAGGTTTTCTCAAGTTCTACATAGAAGACTGCTTTATAATCGACTTGGTCGTTGAGTCTTCCCTGCTCTTTTAATGACCGCACTTCTACCTTTTTTATACCCTTTTTAAAAGCCTCTGTATCAAAAATATCCTTCGTGATGAGCTGTTCTTCTGATGTTCTTGAATCTATAAGCAAATATTTAAAATAAATAAAAGCCGGATGGATATTGAACGGTATATCCAAGTTTACCTGGTGGCTATATTGAGAAGTATTGATTTTCCATCCATGTTGTTTGACATACTTCAACTGAACTTTAAAAACATCCAGGCCCTTTGTTTCACCCACAGGTACCAATACTTTATATTCTTTATTTGCACCAAAGGTTCTTTCATGCAGCACAATGGCTTTATCCCACTGCAGGATAGAACCGCCATCTGCCTCTGGCTGTGCTAATCTTCCTTTATGTTCAATAAGCCCAAGATCCTTTATATATATCTCTGCATAGGACGGAGTGATTGTCTTTGTCAAATAATTAATAAGCTCTTTTTTCGTATCGATATTCTTTGATAAATACCGATAAAAGCTGCCCTTATACTGGAAGGATTGGTATTCACCCTCCTTATAGTCTCCGCCTCTTTGCACGTAGGATTGCTTTTGCGCCCAATCTTTTACTAAACGCTGAACCTGTTCATCCGTCAGTTCAGTATATTTAACGATTTGCTGGGCCTGGGCAGGCTTTTCCTTTCCAAGTGCCTCAATGGGCTGATAACTCAATCCTCCGAGCATTGTCACAGCAAGGCCTGTAATTAATAATTGTTTTATTTTCATCCTTAACTCCCCCAATGTTTCATTCTATAATCTGATTGTAGTGGTTATTGAAGGATTATTAGTTACAAAAAGGTTAATAAAGGTTTGAAATGTGGTTACTTTTAAAAATTACTTTTCAACGAAGCTATGAAAGACATAGTCCACAGTTTTTCACTGCCAAATGGCCTTCACCCCGGCTGCACTCTCCTCTACGCTCCCCTTACATTGTCACCGGATTGGAAGATATTCTCCACCCTGATTCTGTTTTCTTTAAAACAACCTGAACAATTTCATAGGATAAACTCGATCCGACTGGAACCTTAAGATCAAATTGTTTTTCCGATCCTAAATCCCGCATTTGCAGGATCGATGCGCGTTCGTAGTTTAATAGTGAACCGCCATCTGCGTTTGGCTGGGCAAGCCTCCCCTGATGTTCTATGATTCCTGTTGAGTCAATCATGGCTTGAATCGCTCCCTCTGTAAATGCACTTGATAAATAATCTGTAAGCTTGGCAAAAGAGTCTAGATCTATGCCAAGATACCGATAATCCATTTCATTAACAGGAAAGGATTCAATGACCTCCGTTTCCATCTTGCCGCCCATCCCAACGTACACAAACCTCTTATAGGCGTCATTTACTTTTTTTATCAGCAGTTCTTCCCCAGAATCATCATGCTTGGCATAAGGTGCACCTAAGCGGATACTGGAGATCATCTCCTCCAAAACAGATTCGTCAATCAGCTTCTCTTCCCCTCGACGGACTCCGTAAATCAATCCATCTGTCTCTTCAACCACATCCAATGGGAATTCATCCATGAAAACGAAGTCCTTTGCATGGACTTCTATATCAAACAGCAAATGCTTGATCCCTAAGTTCTCCCAATAAACATGGATAATATATTCAAAGTTTTCGCCTTCCTCCGTTTTCATGGATATCCCACTTACTAGTTCTCGAGGAAGATTCATTGTTAGATCTCCGTGAGAATCGTAATATTGAAAGTCGTTTTCCTGCTGTTCGGCGGCTGTTATTTTAATTTTTTCCTGCAGCTGGAGAAATTCTTCATACGCTGGTACCGTAATTTTCATAGACAATCCTTGATTAAGGGCTGCTAAAGCGGAATACGGATTCCCAGCCTTTAACCGGGCATCGGCAAGATAATACCAATAATAAGAGGCATCAGGAACCTCTTTTGTTCTTTTCTCATAATAGGCTGCAGCCTTTGAAAAATAAGAATGGTATGACTCAAAGTCTGTCACAAACTGCCCCTGTTCCCACTTCAGCACATCAATCTTAAAAACATCCGAAAGCTCACGATTCCAGATAGCCAGCCTATAAAAATCCTGACTATATATCACATCAAGCTTATGGTATAAAAGCTCAGAAATCTTCTGGAACCCATCTTCATTCCAGGAAAAGATCTCTAAGATATTGCCTGAAGACACCCCCATGTTAGAGCCAAGGAGCAATTCTGGGACATCATCGCCTGTTATATCAGCTGTACTTCCCCAAGCAATTTCAAAGCCTGTTCCTTTGAGATCAGCCGCCGTTTTCCATACACCTTTCTCCATTTGGAAAACTAGAGCCCCAGCCTGATCGGCACGAACTGTAGACTTGTAAAAAACGATTAACTCATTCCTTCCGTCATTATTTATATCCTCTAAGTAATAAGCTTCACAGCCCACCGGCTCATCCGGGACATAAAGAGATGTTCCCGCTGGCAAAAGCCCCTTCACCGTTTGCAGGAGATTATCCTCGATATATTCAGTCCTTTGGGCATGCTTTGGTGCTTCAATTAAGCTAACAGGATCAGGTAAAAAATTGCAGCCCCCCAAGATAAAGGAAAACAAAATTACCCCTATAGAACGAAATTTGTTAATAACGGGACACCTCCAATCCAATAAGCGGCAGGAGGATTTCAACAGTTGTTCCTTCCCCGTCCGTGCTTTTTATATCAATGGTACCATGATGGGCTTTAATAATTTCCTGGCAGATTGCCAGACCCAATCCGGTGCCTGATGCTTTGGATTTGCCTTTATGAAACTTTTCTTTCACTAAATGGAGCTCATCCGCGGGGATTCCGGCCCCAGTATCGGAAACTTCCACGCTGACACAACGGCCATTCATCTCAGCATTAATAGCAATTCTGCCCCCAGCTTGTGTGAATTTTAAGGCATTATCCAGAACATTGATAAATACTTGTTTTAGCCGATTTTTATCCCCAGTCATTTCAAAATCAGCATCACCAGCCCAGCTGAGCACAACTCCTTGCCTTTGGGCCCGAGGGGTTAGCTGAGTGATGACCTGAAGAAGCAAGTCCCGCAAAGATAGCTTCTCAAAACAATACTCTGTTTTTCCTGCCGATAAGCTTGCTACATCCAGCAAATCCCCTAACATGGTCGACAGGCGTTCACTTTCATTGGAGATAATCTCCAGGCCCTCTTTAAACAATTTATCATCGGACATGGCATGAAGGGTAATTGCCCACCCTTTCACTGAGGTTAAAGGTGTCCGTAATTCATGCGAGACTGAAGCTATGAACTCATTCTTCAGACGTTCATGCTTTTCCACCTGTTCGGCCATATAATTTAAAGTATCGGCTAGTTTCCCCAGCTCATCTTCTCTTTCTTTTGCTATTCGTACAGAAAATTTTCCTGCAGCCATTTGTTCGGCTGCCCTAGTCATCCCACCCAGTGGCTTCGTAATTGTTCCCGCAAGGAAATAGCTGATGGCTGCAGCAATCAGAATTACAAGGATTCCTATCCCTGCTAATATGAATGAATTCTGTTTAAAAATCACATTGACCCGTTCCAGCGATGTGATCATGCGAATGGCGCCAAAAAGGTGTTCATCCGCCATAATCGGCTGACTGACGGCCATCACTTTCTCCTTACCCATGCTCCCTTTAAATACTCCAGTCTCACCGCCCAAAGCAATCAAAACATCGTCGGGCACCTGATCATATTTCCCATCATAATCATGTGTATCCGCAATTACATCCCCATGTACATTGATGATCTGCACCTGGGCGTTCATTAAAAATTGATAGCTTTGCAGGAGGACTGATGCTTGATCCTCCAGTGAACCTTCTAAAATCTCCCGCTTATAAAAAGAAGAAAAAACGGTTCCCTGATCTCTTAAGGTCTGCTTAATCCCTTCCAGATAATAAGAGCGTAAGGCAAACAGAATAATACTCTCAAACAGAATAACGGTTATAACAATGAGCAATAAATAACTCCTGCTCAAACGGCGTTTAATCCCTGTATTCATTCGGTCTCCCTTTCCTGAAAACAGTAGCCAAATCCCCACATTGTTTTCAGGTAAGCTGGTTTTGACGGATTATCCTCTATTTTTTCACGAAGCCTGCGGATATGAACGTCAACCGTTTTCGGATCACCAAAATAATCGGTTCCCCAAATTTTATCAAGGAGCTCATTTCTCGTAATCGGCTCGTTCATTCTTTGGAAAAATAGTTTCATCATCTGATACTCTCTGGCCGTAAGTTTTATTAGATTGTCAGATTTATAGACTCGCTGCATTTTCATGTCTAAACGAAAAGGCCCTGCTCTCAGTTCTTGATCTTTAGCTATGGAAGGCACCTGTAATGTTCTTCTTAAAACAGAACGAACTCTGGCCACTAATTCAAGCGGATTAAAGGGTTTGACAATATAGTCATCGGCTCCCATTTCAAACCCCATAATTTTATCCATATCCTGTCCGCGGGCAGAAAGGATAATGATTGGCAAATAGGAATTAATCTCCCTTACTCGCAGACAAATATCCAGTCCCTCCATATCTGGAAGCATAAGATCAAGAATGATCAAATCTGGGTGGTCACTTTTCACCGCCTCAATAGCTGTTTTTCCATCAACAGCTTCAATGACCTCAAAATTGGACCTGCTTAAATTAAACATAATCAGTTTTCTTATCGGCCCCTCATCTTCCACAACCAAAATCTTTCCTTCCGTCAATACCCCTTCACCTCGTAATTTACCTGCCGTATTTTTGAGTTCTAAGCTGATTATAATAAATTGGAAGAACATTTAGAATATATATAAAAATAAAATCTCTCAAGTTAATGCAGGGATTAAACAGCTAAAGGATTTATGTTTGCTAGATCACTTCTTTGCCATAAAGTCTTTGGTATGATATTCTGTGAAAATACTACGTCTAAAGGTGAGAAGATATGAAAATTGTGATTAATGAAGGTGCCCTCCAATGGTTTAAGAATGAGGTTGGATTAAAAAAAGGCGACATGGTGAAGTTCTATTCGAAAATTTATGGGAGCAGTCCTGTGCAGGAAAACTTCGCTCTTGCGTTTACTGTTGACAATGATCCGGTTGACATGAAAGTTATAACAGAAGCGGATGGAATCACTTTTTATGTAGAAGAAAATGATCTTTGGTTCTTTAATGGACATGATTTATATGTGGGGTATAATGAAAAAATGGATGAGGTTGAGTATTCTTATAAGAAGCCTTAAAAACCTAGGGCGGTTTTAATACCTCATTAATCGAAATGACCGCCCACCATGCTTATTTTCTAAATTCTTCGGCAAGCAGCTGCCAATCCTCAATAAATTTTGTCCATAAATTAGGCCGTCTTCTGACTGCAAGCGGATGGTAGGCAGCTGCTGTCTGAAATCCCCGTATTTGATGCCAAGAACCGCGCAAGGTTTTCACTTCAGCCTCTTGATCCTGGAAAAAGGACTGAACGGCCACGTTACCCAGTACAAAAATAAGTTTAGGTTTTTTCTCTTCAATTTGTTCATATAAATGCTTCATACAAATTTGCCTTGTTTGTTCTTTTTCATATTTTTTAACAGGCCTTCGTTTTAAAATATAGGTGACATATAGATCATCGCTGCTTATCCCTGCTTCATTGGCTGCCTTTTGCAAGGTTTGCCGCGTCCCGCAAATAAAGGGATTTCCTTCACGGTCCTCACGCGCCCCTGGATTATCTAGAATAATCATAATGGGAGCTTTGGGATTTCCTTCACCCCAGACCATCCGAGTTCCCTGTTCATAAAGCCCGCAGTCGCGGCAATCTTTGAAATTATCCGGCGTCGGCTCCTCTGGCCACATAACCGGGCAAAAATCTGACATATTTTCAACTCCCGTCTGCTGGTTCAACACGAATTAGGAACACAGCAGTCTAAATATTATTAGCTAGTAACCTTCATTCTTTATCAAAGGTATTTTCCACCTATTTCAAAAAAATATTAATTATATTTTCTCGAAAAAATTCAGACAAAATATATTCTGATCTAAGCTTTCATAAATTAACTAAGACTACACAATGAAAGGTGGTTTGACGAAAATAAGACAGAAACTGTTTGCCCTCACTCTGTTTCTTGTTTTATGCAGTTTGCTCATTGCCGCCTGTTCCTCCCAATCTTCAACAGAAAAATTCCCCGATAAGCCTATACAAATGATTGTTTCCTATGCGCCTGGTGCTGCAACCGATACCCAGGCAAGAATTATTGCAAAATATGCACAAAAATATTTAGGCGAGGAAGTAGTGATTGTCAATAAGCCAGGCGGCGGCGGTCAGGTTGGCTGGAACTTTTTCTCATCAGTCGAGCCAGATGGGTATATCTTAAGCGCCTACAATCTGCCGCATATTATTACACAGCCATTGGTTGGCGACACCTCTTATAAACTTGATACCTTTGAACCGATTGTCAATTGGGGCAAAGATCCGACGGTTTTTGCCGTTACACCAGATAGTGATATATCAAGTCTGGACGATTTAATCCAGAAAGCCAAACAAGCACCAGACCAAATTACAATTGGAAATGCAGGTAAATTCGTAGGCCAGCATATGGCCATCTTGCTTCTAGAAAATTCTGCCGATATTCAATTGCAGGATATCCCGTTTAAAGGGGCATCTGAAGCTATCGCATCCCTATTAGGAAAGCATACCGATGTTGTTTCAGGCAATCTTTCAGATATGTATCGTCTTGGAGACGAGGTTAAAATGTTAGCCATTGCTTCAAAGGAACGTCACCCATTCGCTCCAGATGTGCCAACCTTTGCAGAGCTTGGCTACCCGGTTGTCGTAATGAGTACGGACCGAGGGATTGCGGCTGTAAAGGGAACACCGGAGGAAATCATTAAGAAGCTGGAAAAAGCATTTTTAGAACTGCTTAATGATGAAGAATTTTTAGCAGATATGGAAAAAGCCGGATCAGATATGCTTATTTTAGACCGCGAAAGTGTTTTAAAGGAATTTGAGACAAGAAATGAATTATATCGCGAACTTTTTGAAAAAATTAAGATTGAGTAAACAGAAAAAAGGGCGATATAATTTCGCCCTGTTTCTTTTAAAAAAACTTTGTCATAAATAAGGTTAAAAATGTCGGAAGCGGAACCTTTACAAGCCCGGTAAATATCACGTACATAAAGATGGTAAAGGAGATGGAGACAAACATGATGTTTGGCAGTGAATGAGTCTTTTTCTTTCGCTGCCAGTACACATAAAGGGAAACGGTTAACATTAGGAGCAAAACCTGTACGTAAAATCCGATGAGGTTTGTCAGGAAACTAATCATACATATTAAGAAAAGGACAACCAGTTGCGACAGATCCATGCGGATATTTTTAAACACGGTTTCTTCCTTTGGCCTGAAGGCAAACTGAATAAAATGCATAGCTGTCAGCAGCAGCATAAGTCCAGCGGTAATTTGCGGGAAGATCCCCTGCTCAAAGTCCATTGCAAGGACATACATCATTATAATGAATGAGCCAATAACCATTGGCAGCCATCCTAGGGCTTTTGCAGAGACCAAGTTAGACAAAGTAAAGCTATTTTTCCTTCTTTCCTGTTTTAATCCCTTCTTATATGATTGCCAAATTGCATAGGCAATCGTAACGGCAATCAAACCGATTAACGAAAGATTCCAGGCACCCGTGAAAAACAGCTGAACAACAGATCCATTTGCTTCCCCAACACGCAACCCTTGAAGCAGCCCTTCTTCAGCAATAGGCCCCAAAATAAACCCTAAGGCAATTGGAGCTGGAGAAAACCCAAACTTTTGCAGAATGTACATAGCTGCACCAATAATGACCATCGAGTAAATATCAAAGAGACTATTCTGAGTCGCGTAGGCCCCAATGATACAAAAGGATAGAATGATTGGTGCAAGGAAATGTTCAGGGATATAGCTAAGCTTTGTCAAAAAGCGAATCATCGCTAACCCAATGATTAATAATAGAAACTGCGCTATAATCATCCCAATGAAAAAGGTATAGACAACAGGTGCATTTTCAACAAACAAGCTGCGTCCTGGCCAGATCCCATGAATAAGTAATCCCCCTAAAAAAATCGCAGCAGTCGGTGAACCAGGAATACCTAAGGATAGCAAGGGGATAAGCGATCCTCCAACCATCGCGTTGTTGGCGCTTTCAGAGGCAATAATTCCCTCTTTATTTCCTTTGCCAAATTGATCTTTATTTTTACTAAAGCGTTTTGCCTCATTGTAGGCTAAAATACTGGCAATATTTCCGCCGGCTCCTGGGATGACACCTACTATACTCCCAACAATACTGCCAATCGTTACAGATTTAGGTTTGCGCAAAATATCACCAAACGAGCCTTTGATTGAAGATTTTGATTGAGGATAAGAAATTTGCGCCTTTTCCCCCTTTTTAGAAAGATTTTCAATTAACCTGAGAGCCTGAGGAAACGCAAAAAGTCCAATCAATACAGCTACCACATGAAGGCCGCCTACCAAGGAATCCATTCCAAACGTAAATCTGGTTAAACCTGTAAACGAGCTGATTCCAATGAAGGAAATCAGAATACCTAGACATCCCCCTATCATTTCCTTCGTAATGGCACCTTCGGAAATGGCTGCAATAACGGTGATGCCAAAAATCGCGATCCAGAAATTTTCTGAGGGTCCGAATTGCAGCGAAAATTTCACAAAAATGGGAGAAAAAAAGATCAGCATTGCCATTCCGAATAATCCGCCAACAGCTGAAGCAATCGTTGACAGCTCTAATGCCTTAGTTGCCTTCCCTTGCTGTGCCATCGGATATCCGTCAAATGTGGTTGCGACAGAGGCCGGAGCCCCGGGAACATTAAACATAATGGCAGGGATTGATCCCCCATACACACTTCCGCAATAAATTCCGCCCAAAAGCATGAGCCCATCCACAGGAGGAAGAGCAAATGTAAAAGGTATACATAAGGCTACACCCATGGTTGGTGTTAAACCTGGAAGGGCACCAACAACAATTCCAAGCAATACCCCGACTATTAATATCAGTAAATGATGAAATTCAAGAAGCTGTAAAAACTCAAACACATCCCCACCTCCGAACGGTTTCAGAGTAAGGTATTCACAGCAATCTCCATTTGTGCCTAGTTATCCCCTTTATTACCAAAGTTAGGAAATCCGCCCACCTAACTTTTTTATCCAAATTTTACAAACATAAAAATATCTTTACAAGAAAAACTAGTAAAGGATGAAAAAATGATGAAGGAGCGTAGATGAGATGGGAATTCTAAGCGGTAAACCCCAGGACGAGCCATTGCATTCCGGCGAAGTGTTTAACCTTTGGTCCCACTTATATGCAGCAAAGGGCTATCTCGTAACACTGCAAATCTTAATTAATCATACAGGGGATCATGACTTAAAAGTCTTATTAGAAGATTTATTAGAAAATTGTATTCAGCAGGAGGAACAGCAAACTGAAGCAATTTTAAAAACAAATGGCATTCGCCTCCCTCCAGCGCCTCCAGGGAGACCTGATGTACAAGTAGAAGACATTCCTGCTGGTGCCCGTTTTAATGACCCGGAAATAGCTTCCCTTGTCCAGAAGGAATTAATGACTGGAAAGATTATGTGCAGCTATATCATGGGTATATCCATTCGGGAGGACATTGCTGAAATGTTTGGGGAGTTTCATGTACAAAAAGCAGAGTATGAGGCAAAATTATTAAAGCTTTCAAAGGAAAAGGGATGGCTTGTTCCTCCTCCTATCAACCTTAAATAGAAAAATTTGTTGGATTGGAAGTGTCAGTTTAGTGGCAGCGAAGAAAAATAAAGGAATGATGATTACCGCCATTGGCTCAATTCCCCTCATAATGACACTGGGGAATTCAATGCTCATACCTATTTTACCGCAGATGAAGTCAACTTTACATCTCTCACAGCTGCAAACAAGTCTAACCATAACCGTTTTTTCCATTGCAGCCGCTATTTTCATTCCCATCTTAGGTTATTTATCCGATAGATTTTCAAGAAAAATCATTATCTTGCCCGCTCTTATTCTCTATGGCATCGGAGGACTTTTAGCGGGATTTGGTGCCTCTGCACTATCCCATTCGTATGTTTGGATCTTAATTGGCAGAACACTTCAGGGAATTGGCGCTGCAGGAACTGCTCCTATTGCAATGGCATTAACCGGGGACCTTTTTAAAGGCGGGGAACAAAGCAGAGTTTTAGGAATTGTAGAGGCATCCAATGGACTTGGGAAAGTATTATCTCCTATTCTTGGTTCGCTGCTTGGTCTACTTGCATGGTTTGCTGTTTTTATGCCTTCCCGGCCATTTGTCTTGTATCCATTCTCTTGACATGGATTTTCATTAAAGAAAAGAGGAACCGCCAGGCACCTCCCCCTTTTGGAAAATATGTAAGGGGGTTATTAAGTGTATTTAAGCATGAAGGCCGGTGGCTTTTTACAACCTACTTAGCAGGAGCTACCTGTTTATTTACGCTATTTGGAATTCTTTTTTACCTTTCAGATATGCTGGAAAAGGATTATAACATCGATGGCGTTGGAAAGGGATTTATTTTGGCCATCCCGCTGCTTGTAATGGGGACAACTTCTTATATAACAGGCAGTAAAATTGGGAAAAATCTAGTAACAATGAAAACACTGATTGTCCTGGGTTTTATGTTAATGACTTTATCCTATGGTTTACTTACTTTTTTTGATAAACTCGTGCCCTTTTTAATTGTTTTATCCATCAGCAGTGTTGGAACGGGACTAGTCCTGCCATGTATCAACAGCCTTATAACCGGTTCGGTTGGAAAAGAACGAAGAGGTTTTGTCACATCTTTATATGGATCTGTTCGTTTTATTGGCGTTGCGGTCGGACCACCTATTTTCACCAGATTAATGGAATGGTCAAAGGTAGGAATGTTTATCTCACTAGCCGCTTTAACCTTATTAGTCGCCTTACTGGCTTTAACTTTGATTCATGTTAAAGACAAGAAAGGCGAAAAAGGCAAAGTTGCCTTTCGCTACAACTACGTGTGAGGTTTATTTTTTCCTCCATCCAAGTGTATATGTCTGGCTGAAATTCAATCCGCATATCACATCAACCATCTTAGTGGAAATCCATTGGCTGATAAATGCCTGTATGAGGATTTCCCAGCTGATAATAAAAGCGGTTAGCAGGAAGATGCAAAAGTTGATCCAGAAAAGGGGCTTTCCAGGAAGTATATTTTTATGAGTAGCAATAACCAGGGCAATCACACCTACACCGCCGTTGGAAACTCGTTCTCTCATTAATATTCCCACACCAGTTCCAAGGAGTACGGAACCGATCACAAGATCAATCCATACATTCCCCAGCGGTGTTGGAATCAAACTTTGAAAGATATAGATGGCATAAGAGGTTACAGATATCGCCAGCATTGTCCAAATGGCAAAGCGGTTGCCCAAGTATTTAATTCCAACAGCCAGCATCGAAAAATTCATTAGCCAGAGGCCAAAGCCCATGTGGATATGAAAGAAATGATTTAATAAAACAGCTAAACCTCCAGCACCGCCGGATGGAATCGCGTGCGGAAACAAAAATAGTCCCATACCTAAGCCTTGTATTGTACCACCAGCTATTACTAAACCGTTTTTTCGTAAAAATCGATTCATTTTACCCATCCCTGCTTTGGCTAGCCGTTTTTATTAGTGTCTAGTAGACCAAGCTTACTTTACATCTTTATTCTTGCCCTGGAGAGAATATGTTTTGATTACTTATAGAAAGTTACATAACAATAAAAAAATAGGTGTATGCGATGAGTAGCGAAATTATTTCAAATGACAACCTGGTCATTATTGTAACAGCGATTATTGTTGGAACGATTGCCAGATTAACAACCATTAAGGCCGATATTAGGCAGTATCCCAGTTATCCAAATGGTTATATGATCAATCTATTTACAGGTTTTATCGCGTCAGCTCTTGGGGCCGTTGCGATCCCAGCATTAATGGCAAAAGACTTTGTTGCGGTTACATTTTTGACAATTGCAATTCAGCAATTCAGAGATGTTCGAAAATCGGAAAAAGAAAGTTTGAAGGAGCTGGAAAAGACGGAATTCACCTTCCGGGGAGATGCCTATATTGATGGAATTTCCAAAACCTTTGAAGCCCGCAATTATATTTCACTTATTGTTTCTTTATTTACAGCAATTACGATGCGGATTGTCAGCAGCGATGTTCAGTTAATTAATATTATCTCTGGGGCTATTGCAGGATTTATTACTTTGTACCTCCTAAAGAGATTTTCGAAAGGAAAAATGATTGGTGATATTGCTCAGGTATATCAAGGAAAAATTGAAATTAGAGATTCTGACCTTTATGTAGACGGTATGTACATAACCAATTTATTAGGCTCTGAGCATGCATCAGAACTATTTGAAAGAGAAGGACTCGCTGTTGTCATCAAACCGAATGAGTATCGATTCAGTATTACTTTGGATAACTATGGCCAGAGACAGGCGGCATTATTTGAAGCAACGAGGGCATTGGGCCTTAAACGGTACCACTTTATCAGAAAAGACTTTGAGAAGAGAAGAATTGTGATTGCAATGGTCCCTATTGTTCCCAACATTGACCGGTTTATAGATGTTGTCAAACAAACCCCGCTCCTTGAAAGCACGAAAAAGAGCCAAGATGTCCTTGATACAAACATGGCAGGGAGGGAATAAATATGCCGAGAAATATAGAAGGCAAATATCAATACGACATTGTTGCCATTGTTACTCAAAATAAAGATCGGATTTTAGGCGGAAGACAGCTGACATTGCTTGCACAAAATGAGGAAGAACAAAAGGCAATGGCGGAAGAAGTGGCATTAACCATGAAGGCCAGCGTGGTGAAAGTTAAATTTGGCGATTACTTTGTCATTCGAATGCTATAAAATATTTTATTTTCGGTTCAAACTTTTATCAATGTTTCTCTTACACGTTAAAGCGCTGGGGGCTTGTCCCCCAGCGCTTTAACGCTGTACATGATTGGGGGCCTGTCCCCCAATGGATTAATGTGTTACAGCGTTGATTTACTCATCTTTTTTTGTGAGGTCAACTCTTGGCGGTGTCAGTTCTTCAGAGGCTTCGGTTTGGTACTGGAGCTGGCCGGTACGGTATCCCGCACGCTGTTCATTGTCATTAATAACATTATTTTTAACATATTTGTGAAAGAAGTACTCGAATACAGCTGTGCCTGCTGCAGCTATTAATGACATGAAAAAAAGATTATCAGCAAAATAGAGGCTATAGCTCAGCAGCCAAATGATTCCTAAGGCCATTGCAAAATCTACGATTGTTGCGATAATATTGCTTGTTTTCGGAAGAATGAGCAAATCACCAATGATGTAAGAGGTAATGCCTAATGCTAATGAGATTAAAAAGACTGCCCCAAAAGACATACCAAAGAAAATACCCAAAATTACATATAGAAGGACCAAACAAGATATAAACTTAATTGCTAATGCCTTTACATGATCCATTATTAATCATCTCCTTATTGATATTTTGCTTCATTGATTCCTTCCTATTCAAATTCATAGAACAAACATTTTCCCAATCTTTTTTTAGGACAAACGTTCATTAGCACTGAATTTTCCACATAAAATGTACAAGTTCTCTCATACCGATTGGAGTGTTCAAATGAGTATCAGTATCTTGTGCAGTTACATTTTATTAGGATTTACCCTTGCAGCTCCAATAGGTCCTGTTAATTCAGTCAGATTGGACAAGGGGATAAAGAATGGGTTTTGGCATGCTTGGATCGTGGGGGCAGGTTCGATGATTGCCGATGGGATCTTCATGCTTATGGTTTACCTAGGGATGGTACATTTCCTTGAAGTTTCCATAGTGCAAATTTTTCTTTGGCTTTTTGGAGGATTTATTCTCATCTATACCGGTTTCGAGAGCATCATTAAGGCAAATGCCATAACCCTATCTGATACAAGAGGCAAAGATTCGTTATTAAAGTGTTTTCTTACAGGCTTTGTTATGTCAATAACCAGCCCCTTATCCATACTCTTCTGGCTAGGAATTTACGGATCAGTTCTGGCAAAAACAGCCGAGACTAACGGTACCGGGTTCCTTTTAATATATAGCAGCATGATTTTCCTCGGTCTCACCTTATGGGATATTTTAGTTGCAAGTTTAACAACAGGTTTCCGAAGATTTCTTCATTACACAAGTCTGAAAGCTATTTCCATCATTTCTGGTCTCTCATTAGTTGGCTTTGGGCTTTATTTTGGCTATCAAGGATTACACGCTCTTTTCTATTAAGCTTAATCTTGATTAAAACTGCTTAGTTGATCTTCACTGCAGGCGCGTAGACTCCTGGGGGATCAGCATTGATGCGAGACCCCGCAGGAGCGCAAGCGACGAGGAGGCTCGCGAAATGCCCCCCCCCGGAAAGCGAAGCGCCTGGAGAGGAAATCAACGGCCAAATTTAACAAATCCTTTAATAAAAAAACGAGGACAACAATATGTCGTCCTCGTTTTTCCTTTGTTAATTGCTTTTAACACCATAAAGAATACAGGCCACCCCGCCAAATATCCAAATCAGTTTTTTGAAAGAAACATTTTCTGCAATCCCGAAAAGACCAATGGTTGTCGTAATGACCAAAACAATTGGACCGATTAAAGCAAGAGAGCTATTTACAACCAGGGCTTTTTCAACATCGTTGTATTTTAAAATCAAAAAAGCAACGAATATTTCCAGGCTTCCAGATAAAAAGCGCAAAAAAGCCATTCCCATTATTGCCTTTTCTAAATAATGAAACATAAAATGATCCTCCCAAACAGTTTGCTGATTAATATATATGCAGCATTCTGTCTAAGAAGGACAAGTTGATGAAAAAAGTGGTTCTTGTTCTACTTCTCCTTTCCCTTTCCTTCAGGCTTTTCGCTCATTGTTCGGTATAATTGCGTTTCCATACTTCCCTGGACAATGTTTTCCAGAAAAAACTCACCAATCAATTTCAAATACTCATCATCATCAAACATTTTTTTGTTCTGCAATTCCATTTCTGCAAGACCTTCATAAGTAGATATAAGTGCGTATGTATGGTCTTTTCCAGTGATGGGGGTTAGAATATCTACCTTATGATTGTAATTTTCATTTCGATATTTTTTAATTTCCTGTAAGTTTGTGATTCCCTCTTTAAATTTATCTTGTTTAATATCAAAGGTTTGATACACAATCACAGACATTGTTATATGCCCTCCTAAGAAGCTTTCAATTATTATTTTCTAATTTCTATCCATCTATTCATTTTAAATAAGTGGTACAACCCCCAGAGGCTGAATAGAATTGTACAAACCTAACATAGAAAGGAATGTCCTAATGGGTGTCTTTTTTGGTTACATATTTCTCGGTCTTACCCTTGCAGCACCGATTGGGCCAGTAAATGCTGCTCAATTGGATAAAGGAATAAAGAGCGGCTTTTTTCACGCTTGGCTAGTCGGCTTAGGTGCGATGCTTGCAGATGTCATTTACATGGTTGCGGTATTTCTTGGCGTTGTACAATTTCTCGAAATTCCGATTGTGAAGACCTTTTTATGGTCTTTTGGCTTTTTTGTTCTTGTTTATACCGGTATTGAAAGCATCATAAGTGCTGGAAAAATTGTTTCAAATAATAGAGGAAGCAGTGACACATCAATAAAATCCTTTTTTTCCGGTTTTTTTATATCCATCTCTAATCCATTAACCATACTGTTTTGGCTGGGGATTTACGGTTCGGTTTTAGCGAAAACGTCTTCCGAATATGACCAAGTCCATTTACTTGCATATAGCCTGGCCATCATCATTGGATTATTAATGTGGGATATTGCGATGGCTAGTGTGGCAAGCAGCTTTAGAAGATTTTTGTCGGCAAAAATCCTTGCAGGGATCTCTATTTTTTCAGGGATTTCCTTAATCGGCTTTGGATGCTATTTTGGCTATCAAGCAGTCCTCATTCTATTCTTTTAGCTAAAAACTCCACTTTTAAACAAGTGGAGTTTATGCTTCTCTTAGGTTAAAGCTCGCTTTTTTCTTTCTTTTCTTCACAAAATGCATAATCACCAGCACAACAATAACCAACCCGACAAAGCCAATGCTGACAAAAAATCCCGGACGGCTAGACTTCTCTAAGAGTGTTCCACTGATAGCCAGCAAGATTAAAGCCATACCTGTAAATCGTTTGGCATGATCAAATCCAGTTGCCTCAATAAGCTTTGGAAACGATATTAGGATAAAAAGCCAATTATACAAAAGCATGAGTCCGGCAGCTGTCGTAATGTATTCGTAGACGCTATTAGGCATCACCAATGCCAGGACAATTGATGTAATCAGCCCGCAAATTGTCAGCCCTAAAGCAAGCGGAGGTACCTTCAGCTTTCCTTTTTTAGAAAAAATTTTCGGTGCGTCTCCATCCTCCGACAAAGTAACAATCATACTTGTTACGGCAAATAATGAGGCGGCCATTGTTGAAAAACCGGCTATAATAATCCCCCCGTTAAATACGTGAGGAAAGAAATTCAGATGATATTTGTCAAGAGCAATGACAAACGGACTTTCCTCTGTATTGAATAAATTGATAGCAGCTAAGCCTGTGGCAAGCAGCAATGATATTAAATAAATTGTGGTTAAAATAATTAACATCACTGACCCAGATTTGCGCACATCCTCCTTGTTTTTCAAACGTGTCGCCAAAATCCCCATAATCTCAATTCCGCCAAATGCATAAAACCCAAAGATGAGGGACGACCATAAACCTTTCCACCCATTCGGAAAAAATTCACTCATCTGCAATGACATATTAAAGTCTTTACTGCTCCCGCCAAACTTGCCAAACAAAACAAAAATAGCTAAAACGATAAACATAAAAATAGCGGCAATTTTTATCACGGCAAATATATTTTGAGCTCTTTCAAAGCCTTTTGTACCGATGACTACGACAAGAACTCCTAAGGCAGCGTAAATGGCGGAAAATACCCAAAGAGGAACATTAGGAAACCAAAATCTTGAAAGTATCGATAAGGCAGTTAGCTGACTCCCCGTAATGAGCATTTCAGAAAACCAATACACCCACCCGCTGCTGAAACCTGCCCAATTGCCATACGCTTTTTTCGCATAAGACCGGAAAGAACCCTTTTGCGGGTCCTTAGCTGACATTTTTCCTAGTGCATCAAAAACTAGGTAGGTACCCAATGCAGCAAGTAAAAAGGAGATGAGCATGGATGGGCCTGTCATCTTAATGCCAATACCCGAGCCTAGAAAATACCCTGTGCCAATGATACAGCCAACACCAATAAGAGAAAGCTGCCACCATGCCAGTTTCTTTTCACTATTCTTGCCACCCGATTCTGCAGCCCTTGCTGGTATCTCCATTAAGACCCCCCCTTTCCAATTCCAAATTATTATTAGCGGAAGCCACTGAATTGATGTATGTCAAAATCTTTTGAACTTTACTAGGAATAATTCAAATTCATCCGTTCCAAAATAACATCAGCTTCATATAAAGGGGGGATGCATGTGACTCAACAATGTTTTTACTGCAGCGGCCAGACAGAGGAAAGGGATTTTCATCAAGTATCATTTAGGGTCTCCGATACGGATCGCGATGAAATCCTTTGCGGGGAATGCTATAAAGAATGGCTCGAGGGAATAAAAGACTAAAAGGGTGTCACAGCTGTGGCACCCTTTTTTAACTAAAATTGATTATCGGGATGTAAATTATTTTGCATATATTCCTGTACTTTTACAATCTGTTCCACGGTTGCTAACTCTGTCTTGTACCAGCCTTTTTCATCCATCATTTTATATAGCTTGTATTGATTATCATTAGCATTAGTAAAGCATTGCTGATAAATATTCCTAAGATCCTGATGGCTTGTTTCCATCATCGTATGGCTGATGCTATTTATGCGCCCCTTCTCTAACTCCAGGCAGAGCTGGACCATTTCGCGGTCTGTTAATCCGCGGCCTTCGATATTATTAGGCATACCGTACCTCCTAAAAAATTATTGAATCATTTTTGAGCGGTTAAAATATTGCGCTAAATCAGCTATTTTTAATTGATGGCTTTCTGCAAGCTGTTCAAGCGATGTTCTTAGCTCCTGGTCTTCACATTGGGAAGCACACCAATTCATTGTTTTGGCAATGATTTCTTCTGCTCTGATTTCGTCTTCAATAAAAGCCAGCTCTTTGGTAGTAAGTTTATTCACAATCGTTCACCCCCTGAGTTGATATATGTAAAATTAGTATTTATTGCATTCAGATTTTTTATCCTCAAACCGCCCACACTTTGAAGGCAAGCGCACATAGTATAAACTATCCAAACTTTAAGGAGGTGCTTTTTAATGAGTGCTGGACACGGAGGCGGATTTGCCTTATTGGTTGTGTTGTTTATTCTTTTGATTATTGTGGGCACTGCTTATATAGGGGGCTACGGTTACGGCGGCGGCTATGGTTATGGCGGCGGCTATGGTTATGGCGGGGGATTCTGGTAAACCCCTGAATAGAAGTTGTTAACACCTTTTTAGCAGTTAAGAAACACCATCTTAAAGTAAAACCTTTGAAAGTGAAAAAACAGACCTGCCGATTACCGGCAGGTCTGTTGTCATGATATTATATTTTCATTACTCCGCCTGTGCTTGCAGATGTAACAAGTTTAGAATAACGGGCTAAATAGCCTTTTTTCACTTTTGATTCAAAGCCTTTCCATCCAGCTTTGCGTTTTTCAAATTCCTCATCGGAAATTTCTAAATTAATCGTGCGATTATTCAAATCAAGCTCTATCATATCGCCATCTTGAACAAAAGCAATTGGACCGCCTTCTGCAGCTTCCGGTGAAATATGCCCGATGGAAATTCCTCTAGAAGCGCCTGAGAAACGTCCATCCGTAATTAAGCCAACTTTTGCTCCTAAGCCGCGGCCAACAATCTGTGATGTTGGGGCAAGCATTTCCGGCATCCCTGGTCCGCCCTTAGGTCCTTCATAGCGGATAACTACGACATGACCTTCTTGTACCTTTCCAGTAATGATGCCCGAAAGAGCATCCTCTTGAGAATCAAAGCAAATCGCCGGACCTCTTAGATAACCGCCAACTTCGGGATCCACCGCACCAACTTTAATAATAGAACCGTCTGGTGCAAGATTACCGAATAATACAGCTAGGCCGCCCTTTTCAGAGTGCGGGTTTTCTAATGGATGAATGACATCCGTATCTAAAATTTCACTTCCAGCTACTGTTTCAGCAATTGTTTTTCCGGAAACAGATAAGCAATCCCCTTTGAACGCGCCAGGCTTTTTAAGAAGTTCATTGATGATGGCACTCACGCCGCCCGCATTATGAACATCTTCAATATGATAATCAGATGCCGGGGCAATTTTTGCCAAATGCGGCACGCGGGTAGCGATTTCATTTATTCTTTCTAAAGGATAGTCAATTTCCGCTTCATGAGCCAATGCTAATGTATGAAGAACGGTGTTTGTTGAACCGCCCATTGCCATATCTAGGGCAAATGCATTATCGATTGCATCGATTGTAACAATATCACGAGGCTTGATATCCTTTTTAATCAATTCCATTAACTGTTTCGCTGACTTTTTAACAAAATCCTTGCGTTCCTCTGCAACAGCCAAAATTGTACCGTTTCCAGGAAGAGCAAGACCAAGTCCTTCAGCAAGACAGTTCATTGAGTTTGCTGTAAACATGCCTGAACAAGATCCGCATGTCGGACAAGCAACCTGCTCAATTTCTTCTAACCGAGCTTCGTCAATCTGGCCGGACTGATATGCCCCTACTCCTTCAAATACAGATGATAAGGAAAGAGCATTACCTTCACTGTCTCTTCCAGCCTTCATTGGGCCGCCGCTGACAAAGATAGTTGGAATGTTTACCCTTAGTGCAGCCATCATCATTCCAGGTGTGATTTTATCACAGTTTGGAATACATACCATTCCATCAAACCAGTGTGCAGAAACAACGGTTTCAATGGAGTCAGCGATAATTTCACGGCTTGGAAGAGAGTATCTCATTCCAATATGGCCCATCGCAATTCCATCATCAACCCCGATTGTATTCATTTCAAACGGCACACCGCCAGCTTCACGGATTGCTTGCTTAACAATTTTGCCAAATTCCTGTAAATGAACGTGGCCTGGGACAATATCAATATATGAATTGACAACCGCAATAAACGGCTTGCCAAAATCCTCATCTTTTACACCAGCTGCTCGAAGCAAACTTCTGTGTGGTGCCCGATCAACACCTTGTTTTATCATATCACTGCGCATTTCAGCCATGATAAACAACCCCCTCCACATTCAAAATTTAATAGAAATTTTATACGTTTTTCTATTATTATAATATTTTAATAATATTATATATTTAACACCTTTAATTTACTAGTGTAAAGGGAAAAATATGAAAAAAACTGCCGACATTTTGACATGCTCGGCAGTTTTCTCTATTTTTTAGGAAATCCTCTTAATTTCACTAAACATTCCAACATAATTTTTTACCTCATGAGCATCATCCTTTACGGAGCTGATGGTCAGCCATTCTAAATAAATCTCGCCGTTTTTGCGTTTATTCCAAATTTCGCCCTGCCAAAAGCCGTACTCTTGGATAGAGTCCCACATCTGCTGATAAAATTCTTGGCCATGCTTGCCCGAACTTAATACGTTCGGCTTTTTCCCGATAACTTCTTTTGCACTAAAGCCTGTAAGTTTTGTAAAAGCTGGATTTACTGTCTCTATCAACCCATTTCTATCAGTAACAATAATCCCTCCTGCTGTATGATCAACAATGTCAACAGCCATCTGTAATTTTTCCTGATAAAACATCCAGACGACTAAAATCAGACTTGCTAATGCAACCATCGCTAGGGACATAAACCCAATGGCGTAGTGCCCTGTTAAATTATATAAGAAGGTAAGCATTAATGGCGGGAAAAAACCGCCAAGCCCGCCCATTGCTGAAACAATTCCATTGACAATGCCGCCCTGTTTAGAAAAATACATTGGCACAAGCTTAAAAATAACCCCGTTGCCGATACCCGCACAAAAGGCAATCGTCAGACAGCCAGCGGTATAGTAAGTGATCGAAGGTGTAAATGCAAGCAAAATGCCTGATAAGGTTAATCCTGCAAAAACAAAAATCAAAATCTTGTAGGAATTAAATTTATCTGCCAGCCATCCTCCTAAAGGACGAATGAAAGTGGTAATCGCAATAAATCCTGCAGTCCTTACCCCTGCATCGACCTTTTCTAGATCAAAATGAGCAACAAGAAAATTAGGAAGATAGATGGTAAACGCAACAAAAGATCCAAAGGTGAGAAAATAAAACAGACTTAAAAACCATAGTTTTTCATTTTTATAAACACTATTTATTTGTTCCATTAACGGCGTATTGACCTTGGACTCCTGTCTGTCGCCAAAAATAAAATTAATAACCGCAAAAGCAAACATAAGGATAAGGAACAGCTGAACAGTCGTTTGCCATCCCAATTGTGTTGCAGCCACTGGGGCAGCAAAAGTAGTAATGGCGGTGCCAATATTGCCAACACCATAAATTCCATTGACAAAACCATGCCGTTCTTTTGGAAAATACTTCGGCAGCGACGTTACTCCTACTGAAAAAATAGCACCGCTCAAACCTAGAAACAGTCCGCCAATTAATAAATCCGTGAAAGTATTTGCTATGCTAATATAATAAATTGGGAAGAGTAACAGTAAAAAGCTAATAAAAAACATTCTTCTTGCCCCAAAGCGATTCGTCCAGTAACCAATTGGAATTCTCAGCAGAGATCCAAGTACCACTGGGATGGCAATGATAAAAGTTAACTGATTCGCGCTAAGGGTAATATCCTCCTTAATAAAAGGCATTAACGCTGACAAAATCACCCACACCATGAAACAGGCAATTAGACTAATTGTTTGAAGAGGTAATTGCCATGTCTTTAATTTCACAACAATCTTCTCCTTTCGTTCCCTTTAGTTGTCATTTTCAATGAACATCATTCATTGAGCCATTTTAAAGTGAAATATATTTCTATTTGATTGCATCGTAAGAAATTTTCTATGGTTGAAGATGTGAAGAAATTCACATCTTTTTTCTTTGTCATAAAACCTTCACAGTTCGTTTCGGGGGAAAACAAGCCTGCATATGATAAAATAGAAACATATAAAAGCTCGATAAAAGGTAAAGGTGTGATTTAAATGCCTAATGCAATGAAAGCTACTCAATCGATTCAAATAACTGAGCTGCTTCGGATTAAAGAACGGATGATCAATGCTGAAAAAGGCGACTACCTTTTTCAGGAAGGTGAAGATGCAGACGAATTATATTTAGTCTTATCGGGCAAGGTTCAGATCAGCAAAATTAGTTCTGACGGCAGGGAACTGACTTTAAGAATCGTCGGAGAAAATGATATATGCGGGGAATTAACATTATTCACAAGCAGCCCTAAATACCTTCTCAGTGCCCTTGTCATAGAAGAGGGAGAAATCGCTGTCATAAGAAAAGATGCGATTGAAAAACAAATCTTTCAAAACAGCGCATTGGCCTATGAATTTATGAAATGGATGAGCGACCATTTCCGCAAGACGCAAACAAAGTTTCGAGACCTAATGCTTAACGGAAAAAAAGGCGCCCTCTACTCTACCCTGATTAGAATGACTAACAGCTATGGGGTCAAGAAAGACGACGGGATATTAATTGACCTCCCTCTCACCAACCAGGAGCTTGGAAACTTTTGCGGAACCTCCAGAGAGAGCACCAACCGCCTGCTAAACGAATTAAAACGTAAAAACATCATTTCTATTAAAAAAGGCAAAATTACGGTCCATTGTCTGCAGTATTTAAGAGACGAAATTGGCTGTGAAAATTGCCCAGTTGTGTATTGCAGCATCGAATAGAGACCGATCTCCCGGAAGAAAATAATAAAAAATCCTACCCTCATTAAGCTGGCCAGTAATAGCCGGCTTTTTTATTTTTCTACAAAAATATTTTTGTCTATTTTGTGACATTAAAACTGAATGTGAAGTACTTCACTGTAGGTCAATCAACCCTGTTGCTACAGTGAGACTAAAGCAATGACCATTACATTCGATGAAATTTATTCGAATGGCAAAGGAGAGAATACTGTGAAGAAAAAACATTCGCCTTTATACAATCGCTTTAAATACTTTACTCCTATTGAAAAACAATCCAATAACCATAGTCAAACAACACATGAAAATCGTGATTGGGAACATGCGTACCGAAGCAGATGGCAGCATGATAAGGTTGTCCGCTCCACCCATGGGGTCAACTGCACTGGTTCCTGCAGCTGGAATATTTACGTGAAGGACGGCATTGTCACCTGGGAAGGCCAGCAGCTTGATTATCCATCAACAGGCCCCGATATGCCTGACTTTGAGCCAAGGGGATGCCCGCGAGGTGCGAGCTTTTCATGGTACATTTACAGCCCGCTTCGCGTTAAATACCCATATGTACGCGGGATATTACTTAATATGTGGCGCGAGGCTTTAAAGGTAAATGATAACCCGCTGGAGGCCTGGAAAAGTATTGTGGAAAATCCAGGAAAGGCAAAATCCTACAAACAGGCCCGCGGTAAAGGCGGATTAGTTCGCGCCGATTGGGATGAGGTGCTGAAGCTTGTTTCTGCATCTATTCTTTACACGGTTATTAAATATGGACCTGACCGAAATGTCGGTTTTACACCAATTCCAGCGATGTCAATGCTTAGCTATGCCTCTGGCTCACGCTTTATGTCCTTAATTGGCGGTCCAATGCTCAGCTTCTATGACTGGTATGCTGACCTCCCTCCTGCTTCCCCGCAGATCTGGGGTGATCAGACAGATGTGCCTGAGAGCAGTGACTGGTTTAATTCAGGCTATATCATGACATGGGGTTCCAATGTCCCGCAAACACGGACGCCTGATGCTCACTTTTTGGCAGAGGTTCGCTACAGAGGAACTAAGGTTGTCTCAGTCAGCCCCGACTATGCAGAATCAACTAAATTCTCGGATGACTGGATGAAAGTTCGCCAGGGTGCTGACGGTGCACTTGCGATGGCCATGGGCCACGTTATTTTAAAGGAATTTTATGAAGAAAAGCAGCATGACTACTTTATCAATTATTCAAAACAATATACAGATTTCCCATTTGTGGTCACTTTGAAAAAGGACGGAGATGAATTTATTCCTGACCGCTTCCTCAATGCTAAAGATCTTGGCAAGGCAGTAAATCATGGCGAATTTAAGCCAGTCCTTTATAACGACCTGAACAAAAAATTGGTAATCCCGCATGGAACAATGGGTTCAAGATGGGAAGACAAAGCTAAATGGAATTTAAAGCCATTCGATGAGGAAACAGGTGAAAATATTGATCCTAGACTTTCCTTTAAAGGAATTGAAGACGAGATTGTGTCTGTCAAAATCCCGTATTTCTCTCACGAAGGCAATCGTGTGCTCACCCGAAGTGTTCCTATGAAGAAGGTAGAGCTTGATGGAGAAATTTTTTACACGGCAACTGTTTATGACTTAACACTGGCAAACTATGGAGTTGACCGCGGACTTGGCGGTGAAGCTGCCAAATCATTAGATGACGATGTGCCATTTACTCCAGCCTGGCAGGAAAAGATTACGGGCGTGAAAAAGGAGCTTGTTACTAAGATTGCCCGTGAGTTCGCCCAAAATGCGCTTGATACAAATGGACGTTCGATGATTATCGTCGGTGCCGGAATTAACCACTGGTTCAACTCAGATACGATTTACCGTGCTGTATTAAACCTTGTGTTATTTGTTGGTGCCCAAGGAGTCAATGGCGGCGGCTGGGCTCATTATGTGGGCCAGGAAAAACTTCGTCCAGTAGAAGGCTGGCAGACCCTTGCTACTGCAAAGGACTGGGGCGGACAAGCAAAATTGCAGAACGGAACCTCCTTCTTCTATTTTACAACCGATCAATGGAGATACGAAGAGCAGCCGGTAAGCGAGCATATTTCGCCAATTTATGAAAAGGCACGCTATGACCATTATGCTGATTACAATGTCATGGCTGCACGATTAGGCTGGCTCCCTTCCTATCCGACTTTCAATCAAAATACAATAGATTTGTACAAAGAGGCTGAAGGTTCGGGTGCAAGAACAGCTGAGGAAGTTGGACAGTATGTAGCGGAAAAATTGAAAACTAGGAAGCTGCAATTTGCCATTGAAGATCCTGATAATCCAATTAACTTCCCTAGAAATCTATTTGTCTGGAGATCTAATTTAATATCGAGTTCTGGTAAAGGCCATGAATATTTCTTAAAGCATTTGCTGGGTACCACTAGCGGCCTTTTAAACGAGGATGGTGACAGCTTAAGGCCAGAAGAAGTGAAATGGACAGACAAAGCAGCTGAAGGAAAGCTTGATTTATTAATTGATTTAGATTTTCGCATGGCTGGAACAGGCTTGTATTCAGACGTCATCCTCCCTGCGGCAACATGGTATGAAAAGCACGATTTAAATAGCACGGATATGCATCCATTTATTCATCCATTCAACCCTGCGATTTCTTCGCCATGGGAAGCCCGGTCTGATTGGGATATCTTCAAATCTATTGCTAAATCAGTATCGGAAATGGCTAGAGACTTAAAACTAGAACCTATGAAAGAGGTAGTTGCGACTCCGCTACTTCACGATACACCTCAGGAAATGGCACAGCCGCTTGGCATCATCAAGGATTGGAGCAAAGGCGAATGTGAACCGATTCCTGGAAAAACAATGCCGCAGATCCATGTGGTCGAAAGAGATTACAAGCTGATCTACGAAAAATGGATCTCTTTAGGCGCGAATGTCAAAAATGCTCCTTATGGCATTAAAGGCATTAATTGGTCTGCTGAAGAGGAATACGAAAAGCTCAAGAAGGTGCTTGGCACTGTCCAAGGCGGTGCCGGAGACGGCTGCCCTAATATTGAAAGTGCGAAAAATGCCTGTGAAGCAGTGCTGACCCTTTCTTCTACATCGAATGGCCGCATGGCTGTTAAAGCCTGGGAAGCACTTGAGAAGAAAACCGCCCTAGAGCTTGTTGATCTAGCCGCAGAACGTGAAGAAGAGTGCTTTACGTTTGCACAAATTACAGCGCAGCCTAAAACAGTTATCACCTCTCCTGCTTTTAGCGGCTCTGAAAAAGGCGGGCGGAGATATTCACCATTTACTACAAATGTTGAACGTTTCATACCTTGGCGGACGATTACAGGCAGACAGTCCTTCTATTTGGATCATGAAATGATGCAGGAGTTTGGTGAAGCAATGGCAACGTTCAAGCCGATTTTACAGCAGAAGCCATTTAAGAAAAACCGCCCGGAAGCCGAAGGTAAAGAAATTGTACTAAATTATTTAACTCCGCATAATAAATGGTCCATTCACAGCATGTATTTCGACTCCCAGCCGATGCTGACTCTTTTCAGAGGCGGACCGACTGTTTGGATGAATAAAGATGATGCTGCAGAAGTCGGTGTTGAGGATAATGACTGGATTGAATGCTTCAACCGCAATGGCGTTGTTGTCGCAAGAGCAGTTGTTTCTCACCGAATCCCGCGAGGCATGGCCTTTATGCACCACGCACAAGACCGGCATATCAACGTGCCTGGTACAAAATTAACAAGCAATCGTGGCGGAACGCATAATAGTCCGACAAAAATCTACGTCAAACCGACCCATATGATTGGCGGTTATGCCCAGTTAAGCTATGGCTTTAACTACTACGGACCAACCGGAAACCAGCGTGATGTCAATGTGGTCATCCGCAAACTTAAGGAGGTTGATTGGCTTGAAGATTAAAGCACAAATCGGAATGGTCATGAATTTAGATAAATGCATCGGCTGTCATACATGCAGTGTTACATGTAAAAACACCTGGACAAATCGTCCAGGTGCAGAATATATGTACTTTAATAATGTTGAGACAAAGCCCGGCATCGGATATCCGAAGCGCTGGGAGGATCAGGACCACTATCAGGGGGGATGGATTGTAAAAGACGGCAAGCTGCAATTACGATCAGGATCAAAAACAAATCGTCTTATGCAGTTATTTTATAATCCGAATCTCCCTGAAATTGATGATTACTATGAGCCTTGGACTTATGACTATGAAACATTAACAAATAGCCCGGAAAGAAAGGTTCAGCCCGTTGCCCGGCCAAAGTCGGCCTTAACGGGAGAGTTCATGGATATCCTTTGGGGGCCAAACTGGGAGGACGACCTTGCCGGAGGCCATATTACTGGTTTGCGCGATCCGAATGTTGAAGCGATGGAAAACAAAATCCGCACCGAATTTGAAGAAGTATTTATGATGTATCTGCCTAGAATTTGTGAACACTGTATCAATCCATCCTGTGTTAGTGCCTGTCCCTCTGGCGCTATGTATAAACGGGATGAAGACGGTATTGTTCTAGTTGACCAGAACGCCTGCCGCGCATGGAGACATTGCGTAACTTCCTGCCCGTATAAAAAGGTTTATTTTAACTGGCAGACTAATAAAGCGGAAAAGTGCACTCTTTGCTTCCCGCGGATTGAAGCTGGCCTGCCAACCATTTGTTCAGAAACTTGCGTTGGCCGTATTCGCTATTTAGGCGTCATGCTTTATGATGCCGACAAAGTACAGGAGGCTGCACTGGCAGATGAAAAAGATCTATATCATGCCCAATTAGGCATCTTCCTTGATCCAAATGATCCTGAGGTAGTTAAAGCAGCGAAACAGGAAGGCATCCCAATGGAATTCATTGAAGCTGCTCAAAAATCACCAATCTACAAAATGATTATTGATTGGAAAATTGCGCTGCCGCTTCACCCTGAATACCGGACAATGCCAATGGTTTGGTACATTCCGCCGCTAAGCCCAATCATGAATATGTTTGAAGGCGTTGGCAGTTCTGCTAATGCAGAGGACATCTTCCCTGCCATTGAACAAATGCGGATCCCAATTCAATATTTAGCGAACCTGCTAACCGCTGGTGATGAAACACATATCCGCACCGTATTAAAGAAAATGGCGGTGATGAGAAGCTATATGAGAAGCCTGCAGACAAACAAAGTGCCAAATCCAGCATTAGTTGAAAATCTTGGATTAACCGAACAGGATATTAAAGACATGTACCGTCTGCTGGCCATTGCCAAATACGAAGATCGCTTCGTCATCCCTGCCTCCCACCGTGAAGACGTGGCAGACCTTTATGACGAACAAGGCAGCTGTGGCCTAGCCTTCGCCGGGGGCCCTGGCGCCTGCGGAACTCTTTGATACAGTAAAGCACCGGGGGCCTGACCCCCGTTGCTTTACAGCATTAAACCATTGGGGGCCTGTCCCCCGGCAGTTTAAAGTACTAAAGAAAGCGGTGACGTTTGATGAGTGAACAGGATATCCAATTGGCATTTCGGGTTTGTTCTTATCTTTTGAGCTACCCTGATAATGAATTTATCGATTCTATTGAGGAGCTGGAAGCTGAAATTAAGGGAGCCTCTTCTTCTCCTGTCAAAAACGAACTAGATCTTTTTTTCCGCAAGCTCAAGCACATGCCTCCTTCTGAGCTTGTGGCTGCTTATGTAAATACGTTTGACTTTGGAAAGAAGACCAACCTCTATGTAACGTATATGTCTAACGGTGAGCAGCGTGAAAGGGGCATGGATCTTCTCTTTCTAAAAAATTATTATAAGTTAAATGGCTTTGATATGACTGATAAGGAACTGCCAGACTTCCTTCCTGTCATGCTTGAGTTTGCCAGTCATGTTGATCTTGAAACAAGAAAGCCTGTATTTGACCGGTATTTAAAAAACATCAAGGAAATCTCCGAGAAGATTGATCCAGAAACCAATTTGTACGGCCATATTTTACGTTCCATCCTGCTGAATCTTGAGGAAGCGGGAATTGCTAAGTCTGTTCGGAGGAGTGAAGAAATATGTTTGAACAATTTCTATGGGTAGTGCTCCCCTATATTGTCCTGACCATTTTTATTGGCGGCCACATCTACCGGTACAATCATGATCAATTTGGCTGGACAACGAAATCAAGTGAAATCCTGGAAAAAAAGCTGCTTAGGCTGGGAAGTAATCTTTTTCACTGGGGAATTATTTTTGTCTTTTTTGGCCACGTCATGGGGTTATTAATACCCATCGGAGTCTATGAATCTATCGGTGTATCCGAACATCAATACCATACGATAGCACTTATCGGAGGAATACCTGCAGGGGTTGCCGCGGCAATCGGGATTCTCATCCTCTTTTATCGGCGCATGTCTGTTCGCAGACTTGTGGCAACAAGCACCCCAGGTGACTGGGTATCCCTAATTTGCTTAATAATTGTCATTCTATCAGGACTCTCAGCTACATTCATTAACATCGATTCTCATGGATTTGACTACCGCACAACCATCGGTCCATGGCTAAGGGGTGTCCTTACCTTCCGTGCAGACGCTAGTCTTCTTGCAGATGTGCCGATCTGGTTTAAAATTCATATTGTGGCCGTATTTGGCATCTTTGCCGCCTGGCCATTTACACGGCTTGTTCACGTGTTCAGCCTTCCGGTCCGCTATTTGACGCGAAGCTATGTAATCTACCGAAAACGCGAGCATATTCAATAATACTTGGGTGAATCTAATTCTTTTTAAGTCAAGGCGAGCCTAAGTTATTTAATATAATTTTTGGGGTCTTCAGTATTCAGGTTTATGACGATGCTGGAGGCCATTTTTTTTCGTCCCTAATAGTATTTGCCGCTATTCATTAAAAATTTGTATGAACAAAACCAATGATTAATTGATTCAACTCCTTGGCAGCCTTTGTGGGAATTCGATGACTTTCATTTATAAAATATAAATGATTGTCTGGCAGGTTTTTTTGTAATATGCTGGCATACTTAAAAAATGGTTTATCTTTCTTTCCAAAAACTAGCAACATTGGTTTATTTATATGTTTCAATTGAGAAGTACAATTATACTCCATACTATAACGAAAATATTGCTCCATATTCTCAATTTTCCCTCGGGAAGCTTCTTTGACCATTGTTTTAAATAATGGTAATGTATCTGAATTGCTCCATGACATCGACCATGCTAAAACAGATTTTGCTCCCTTGCTGGCTAATTTACTGCCGAATGAAATCTTATTTCTCAGGTATATATCATCTACATCTGGCATTCCGCTAATTATAATGCCTCCTAATGTTCTTTCAGGAAAAGATAAAAGAAACTCTAATGCAATCGATGCGCCGGTTGAATATCCGCATATTATTGCCTTTTCAATATTCAAGTGATCTAATAGCTTTGTAATATCTTGAATGATTAAGGGATATGTAATCGGTAAACTTGAAAATTCACTTCTCCCATGTCCTCTAATATCAAAGGTAATGACCTGCAAATTAGAAGATAGGCCCTCAAGCTGATACTTAAAAATAACAGATGTAAGTACTGGCGGATGAATAAATACTATTGGAATGCCATTTCCCTCAACCTGATAAAAAATACTGCTGCCTTTTACGTTTAATCTATTCATTTACAATACCTGCCTGCTTTATTTTTTAATTTAAGACCCTGATCTTTAATATTATTTCCTAATATAAAAAAAACTCTTAGCCAATGTCCCCATATATCTCCATTTGAACGAATGATTCCATGCCATAAAGTGTATCCTTCATGTATTACCATTTTTTTAGCATATAGCCTTTATAAAGGTGGGAAATAAAGATGGCTCTTGATCACTTCGATGTCATCATCATTGGTGCAGGATTTGCAGGTATTACAGCAGCAAGAGAGGTTTGCCAAAAAGGTTTTAAACCGCTAATACTTGAAGGAAGGGACCGAATCGGCGGAAGAACTTGGGTGGACAGGCGAATTGGCTGCAATCTTGAACTGGGCGGAGCCTGGATTCATTGGTTTCAGCCTTATGTATGGTCAGAAATTACCCGGTATGGTCTTAAGGTAACAGCTTCACCTAAAGCAGAAAAAGCCTATTGGATGGCTGATGGAAAAAAATACGAAGGCACAGTGGATGAATGGTCTGAAAAGATAAATGACGGACTTACTAAATTTTTGAATGATTCTAAAAGGTATTTTCCCTATCCCTATGAGCCTTTGCGTGAATATGATCGGTTATTAAAAATTGATCACATTTCAGTTTCCGAGAGATTAAATGAATTAAATCTGAATGATGAGGCGTTCGATATTATTTACAGTTTGTGGTCCCTTCATTTTAACAGTTCATTGGAAGAAGCTGCTTTAACCCAGGCTTATCGGCTAGCAGCCTTAGCGGGCCATAATTGGGAGCTCATGCAAGAAACATCATCTGTATATAAATTAGCTGATGGAACGAAAGCACTTATCGAGGCCATATTAAAAGATGCTGAAGGAGCAGATCTGCGACTGTCTGCGATTGTTTCAAAAGTAGAGAAAACTTGCTATGGATATAAAGTAATGACAAAAGATGGATGCGAGTTTTCTGGCAGATCCGTAATCGCAGCCCTACCTTTAAATGTGTTAAACAACATTTTATTTGAGCCGCCTTTGTCAGAAAAAAAGTGTAAAGCTGCTGTTGAAAAACAAACAAGCAAAGGATTTAAATTTTGGGCAAGAGTACGCGGGCCAAGGTGTCCTATTGTTTTAACAGCTCCTGCACACCATAAAATTAATTATGTACAGACTGAAGCAATAAATAAAGATACCAGCATTTTTGTTGGTTTCGGCTGTGACTCGACAAAACTGAATATAAGAAATGCGAAAGAAATAGAAAACGAGCTTCGTACGTTTATACCTGACATCGAAGTGATAGAAACTGCTGGACATGATTGGATGGCTGACCCTCTCTCACAAGGTACTTGGGCAATGCTGAAAAACAAGCAGCTGACAGAATTTCTCGAAGAACTTCAGAGAGGAGAAGTTGGCCTATTTATAGCAGGTTCAGATTACGCTAACGGCTGGGCCGGATTTATCGATGGTGCAATAGAAAGCGGGATATCCGCAGGAAAAAAAGTAACTAAATATCTTCAAGAATTAAGAAGGACCAACTAGCACTGCCACACAGTGCTAATTGGTCCTTAAAAAATTGCTGAAGCAATCTCTATACCGCCTTGATATGTTAACCAAAACAAATTCAAGGTTGACAAATCCCTAAAAATAGATTTATCTTAAAATATAATCTTCTTAAAATCTGAATTTTGGGGGAATCATATGAAAAAATTAAGAGCCATTGACCTAACACTTGCCGGTATGTTTGTCGGACTTATGTGCATAGGTGCAAACATCACTTCAATTGTTCCATTCATGGTGGTCGGCGGTGTCCCAATAACCCTGCAAACATTTTTTGCAATTTTAGCAGGAGCCATCCTTGGCAGCCGATTAGGCGCCATTTCTATGGCCGTGTATGCTTTTGTTGGGTTAGCTGGAGCACCTGTTTTCGCTAAATTTGGCGGAGGAATCGGCCATCTGCTTAGCCCAACTTTCGGTTTCATCATTTCATTTATCTTCACAGCCTATGTAACTGGCAAAATCATTGAGAAGAAAAAAACTGTACCTGTCTACATTACAGCTGCCCTAATCGGGATGGTCATCAATTATTTATTTGGTACAAACTGGATGTATTTTGCTTACAAACTTTGGGCAGCAGCACCGGAGGGCTTTACTTACGGGCTAGCATGGCTGTGGATGGTCCCGCCACTGCCAAAAGATATTCTTCTGGCTATCGGCGCTGGAGTATTGGCACACCGTTTGGAGCACCGTGTATTAGGAAGCAGCCAATTTAGAAAGATGCAAAGATCAGCGTAAAAACGAGGAGGAAAGTCATGAAAAAATGGATGGACCTGGCAGAAAAAGTATTAGAAGGACAAGAATTATCTGACGCAGAAGCACTAAGCATTTTGGACAGCCCTGACGGGGAATTATTGGCACTTCTCCATAGTGCCTACAAAATTCGCCATCATTATTACGGCAATAAAGTGAAGCTGAACATGATTATTAATACAAAATCAGGCCTGTGCCCAGAAAATTGCGGGTATTGCTCACAATCAGCCGTTTCAACAGCCCCAATTGAAAAATACCGCATGATGGATAAGGATTCCATTATGAAGGGTGCTGCTAATGCTCATCAGCTTAATGTTGGCACCTATTGTATCGTTGCCAGCGGCAGAGGACCTTCAAACAAAGAAATTGAAGAAGTAGTCTCCGCGGTTAAGGAAATCAAAGAGCAATATAATATGAAGGTTTGTGCTTGCTTAGGCCTCTTAAAGCCAGAACAGGCAGTCAAATTAAAAGAAGCTGGTGTTGACCGCTATAACCATAACATTAATACATCTGCGAACCATCACGAAAACATCACGACCTCTCATACATACGATGATCGCGTCAATACAGTTGAACTGGTCAAACAAGCAGGAATTTCTCCGTGCTCAGGGGTAATTGTCGGCATGAAAGAAACAAAAGAGGATGTCCTGGCAATGGCTAGAAGCTTAAAAGTCCTTGATGCCGATTCCATTCCAGTAAACTTCCTGCATGCAATTGAGGGTACTCCTCTTGCAGGGACCGATGTGCTTAATCCAAGATATTGCCTAAAAGTTCTTTGCTTAATGCGATTTATCAACCCGACAAAAGAAATCAGAATTTCCGGGGGTCGCGAAGTAAACTTAAGAAGTCTGCAGCCGCTGGGACTCTATGCAGCAAACTCCATTTTTGTCGGCGATTACTTAACAACCGCAGGACAGGAAGAAACCGCAGACCATCAAATGCTGACAGACCTGGGCTTTGAGATTGATTATGTAAGGGAACAAACTGAAGAAACCGCAGTAAATTAACAGATTTCAATAGGAAAAGGTATGTTGCCGGAAGTCCCCAAGAGGAACAAGGCAACATACCTTTTTATTTAGCTATTATTCAAAGTAAGCCCACTTATATTGAACATCGCCAAGACCAGACACGACTACATCTTTTAAGCTTTCATTCTGTACCCAGTTATTAGTGTAGAAGTAAATTGGTGCTACCGGCATATCGTCCATTAATACTGCTTCAGCATCTTTTAGAAGCTGCAAGCGTTTAGCAGGATCCCCTTCCATCGCAGATTTGGCTAGGAGGTCTTGGAATTCCTTGCTTTCCCAGCCTGTATCGTTGTTTCCGCCATCAGCGTCACGATACATTTCTAAGAAGTTGATTGCATCGTTAAAGTCACCTAACCAGCCTAAACGGCCTACTTGATAGTCAAGTGCATGCAGCTTATCAAGGTATACAGCCCATTCTTGGTTGTCAAGATTTACCTCAACGCCAAGGTTTTGTTTCCACATATCCTGGATTGCTTGTGCAATCTTTTGGTGTGCCTCACTTGTGTTGTATGAAAGTGTCACGGCAGGGAATTCAGAAACATCCTTATATCCTAATTCCTCCATACCCTTTTGCAAGTATTCTTTAGCTTTTTCTACGTCGTTATCAGGGAAAAATCCTTGCTCGTTATCAGGAATCATGGAAGGAGGCACGATCGCCATTGCAGGCATTTGGCCGCCTTGTGTAATGTTATCAATGATCTCCTGACGGTTGATTGCATGTGCAAAAGCTTTTCGGATGTTAACATTATTGAATGGTTCAACAGTGGTATTAAACTTATAGTTGTAAATACCGGCAATTGCCTGTGTTTGTAAACGACCGTCATCTTTTAGAGCCTGCATAGCGTCTGTTGGAAGGTTCCCAGTTGGCGCACCAGCCCAGTCAAGCTCGCCATTTTCAAACATAGATAATTCTGTATTCGGATCATTAACCATAATCATTTCGATTGTATCAAGCTTAACAGTATCAGCGTCCCAATATTTCTCGTTTTTCTTCAGAACTACCTTATCGCTATGTGACCACTCTGTCATTACGAAAGGTCCGTTAGATGTGTAGTTATCACCAGCATCTGTTGACCAATCTGGGGTTGCTTCAGCAATTTTGCTGTTGATTGGATAGTAAGTATAGAAAGCTGTCAGCTCTAAGAAATACGGTGTTGGATTTTCAAGAGTTACTTTAAGGGTTTTTTCATCTACTGCTTCCACACCAATATCATCAAGTGATCCTGTACCTGAATTGGCAGCTTCAGCACCCTTGATATAGTAAAGCTGATATGCATATTCTGATTGGTTGTTTGGATCTAATGCCCACTTCCACGCGTAAACGAAATCGTTTGCTGTAACTGGGTCACCGTTTGACCAAACAGCATCGCGAAGAGTAAATGTGTACACCTTTTGGTCGTCAGAAACATCAATTTTTTCTGCGGCAGCTGGCTCTGGCTTTCCGTCAGGACTAATACGTGTTAATCCTTCAAAAGTTTGGTTCAGTACAGCTCCTGAAGTTGTATCCTTGGCTAAACCAGGATGCAGTGCAGGCGGTTCAGTATTGATATTTATACGCAGATTTTGGGCTACTTCTGATTTCTCCTCTTTCTTCTCATTATCAGTCGAACTGCTGCTGTTGCTGTTGCTTGTTGTTTCTTTGTTTCCGCTGCACGCTGCAAGGAACATGCTTAAAACAAGCAACAGGCTGAATAAGATGGATAGTCTTTTCCTCACCCTATGACCCCCTAGTAAGATATTTTACAAAAGATTTTTACAGTTATGTCACACTTGTAACAATAATGTAAATAATCATTTTGTTAAGATAATTATAAATAGTACAAAAATGGAATGCAATAGTCTTTTTAAAATTGAAATAGAAAAAAGCAAACGCTTACAAGCTTAATGGATCAGCTTGCTAGCTTTTGCTTTTCTAACAATTCCTTCTGTTGTGCGGTTAACCAGGCTTTTTAAAGTTAAACCAAGCAGCAGGGCAATCACGGCAAAACAGGACAAATAAAGGAGATCATGCCACACGACATCCCATAAAATGCCTCCCGCAGCTTCTCTCATCATACTGATTGCATAAGTAAAAGGCAGCAGCGGATGGATAACCTGAAAGAATAGCGGCGTTACCTGAATCGGAAAGGTCCCTCCTGAACCGGCCAGCTGCAGAACGAGAAGGACAATCGCTGCTGCTTTGCCGACATTTCCAAATACCGAAACCAAGGTATATACAATCAGCATGAACACACTGCTTAACAGCATGCCAAATATGATAAACCAGCCTTTATCTGCGACATATGTGCCAATTAAAAAGATATTTCCGAAGGTAACAAACAGTGATTGCAAAACGGCGAGTGTCAAGAAGGTTAAAAAGCGGCCAATATAAATTTCATTGCTTTTATAGCCCATTTGCCCGTTATGGACTTCTACTGTTAGAAGCGATACCAATAAAAGCGCTCCCACCCATAAGGAGAGGGTTGTAAAAAACGGAGACATGGCAGATCCGTAATTTGGAATCGGAAATAACCTAATTTCCTTCAATAAAACGGGTTCAGCGAAAAATTCTGCTTCTTTTTCTGCATTATTTTTTAGTAGATCAATTAGTTGATCGAGCGATCCTTCTGCCTCCAGCCTCCTAATGGCATCAGCAAGCTTTTTTATTTTTGATTCTATTGCTGGAAGTCTATTCACTGCTTTTGCAAGTTCCCTGCTGCCAAAAGCTGCGCCTTTTTGAGCATCACTTAGCATTTTCTGGATATGGGGGATTTCATTTCCTGCATCCTGTATCGTTCCGGCTGCTTTTCCAGCTGTACTCTTCATTTTTTCCAAGCCTTGCTGCACCTGCGGAATTATTTGACTGTCATAATTGTTAATAATAGCTGCTAAAAGTTTACTTATCCTCCCAGACAATTCATTTAGCCTATTGGCTAAATCTAGCTGGGCATTTTCTCCTTGATCGATTTTTACCTTCATTTGATTGACAATGGAGAGCTGCTGGCTAAGGATGTCTTTCACTCCATTTGAATTACCGACAGCAAACCCCAGCCTGTTTTCCCCTGCAAGCTCATTCATTTTTTCTAAGAGAGCTGTCAGGTTCTCAACTGCACTAACCTCCCTTGATAGCCTGCCAGATGTTTGGTCAAGAGCCTCTCTGACAACCGTGGGGTCCATATTCACATCTAAAACCATCCCGCTTAGGAGCTGTGTTCTTGCTCCCGTCTCCCGCAAGAATATGAAATCACTTTTGATGCTTAGTGCAGCTTGTACGAAAGCATTTGACCCTTTCTCTGTCCAATCCTTTACACCTGCTGCAAAATCTTGATATTTCTTTGCCCTTGCTGAGATTTCTGTAAGGTTATTTTGTGCTCTCGAAATGATTTCTTCTGCTATCGCCATATCTTCTTCCAGCGTACGAATGATTTGTCTTACTTCTGGAATCATTCCCTCGATTTTTAAAATTAAATGAGTACTTTCTTCAATAGAGGGTCTTTGTGCCTCCAGCTCCGTCCCAATCTCATTAAGAATTTCAAAAATTGTTCCGTTTGCCGTCTTGATAAAATTATTTGTAACTCTTGCGACAATTGTGCTAGCTCCTTTTTCTGTAATTTTCGGGGCGATGGCATTTAATTTTTCATTCACATGGTAGATAATTTCAGCCTTTATTGGGTTATCCGATAATACAGTGCCTATTTTTCTAGAAAAATCCGCAGGAATAAAAATACTTGCATAATACCTCCCATGCTTGACCCCATCCAGTGCTTCATCACGATCGGTAAATACCCAGCCAATATTCCTGTTTTCTTTCAGCGATTGTATGATTTCATAGCCAATATTAATGGAGTGGTCTCTAATTTCTGTACCCACATCCTCATTCACCACAGCTACCTGAAGATTACCCGTTTGCCCGTAGGGATCCCATGAAGCTTTAATATTAAACCATGCATATAGGGATGGCAGAAAGGCAAGGCCCAGAATAACAATCATTGCAGCCCAATTGCCAACAATGTTCTTTAAATCTGTCTGATAGATGTTAAACACATGCCGCAAACCAAACCCTCCCAAATCTTTTCCAATAAAAGAGGGGCCAGCTCCCACAATCCTAATGATATGTTGTGAGAGGCTGCCCCCCTTTGCAGTCTTATTCCATTTCCTGAAGTTCATCAATATCAACAGTACTTCTTTCCTCAAGTGGTCCCCGCAAATGGACGGTAGCTGTCTTCCCGTCCTCACTTAATTGGTCAATCCAAACAGATGCACCGTTGTACTTTACTTCAATGTCTGCGGATGAGGATATAATTTGCTTGACTCGTTTAACATCCATTCCCTTCACTCCCTAATTTTGATCATTTTATTTTTTGCTGACAGAAAGAAATTATGCTAAGAAACACTGCCTGCATTATCAGGAAAAAAATAGCGGTCCATTCGATAAACAGCAAGTATGATGATAACCAGCAGCAATGCATGTGCTGGTATGACGCCTACTCCCTTAAGATAAAGAAATTCAGCCTTGAACATAATCCATAAAAAGCATAGATCAAACAAGAAAAAAATAACAATGGTCTTTAGTTTAGACGAATACTGAACCATTAATGTCAGCACGAAAGTATAGGTTCCTGAAATAAGAATATCTAAGACAAGATGATCCACGTGATTATTTGAAAACCACCCGACAGAATACCAATATGTTTTAAAAATCATCGCAAATAAAAATGATGCAGTGTTAAATAGTACCGTGAATAACATAAATAAGGTTGTGAATCTTACATACACTGGCGGATTGTCCAAAAGCTTTCTCCACCATTTCACGAAGAAAGATCCAGCGAAAAGTATAGCCATCGTATATATGGTATGCCACCAATTATGCTCATAGAGACCTAGGAAAAGAAAAAGTTCCTCAATAATGGCTATGCCAATAATAATAAAAATAACTCTGCTGGTTTTTAATTGATAAGCAGCGATTGTCATCATCACACTTGGGATAAAAAAGCCCTGGGAAAAAAGGGATCCAAGGATATCGTCTGCCCATCGGTCCTTTAATACAAGCGGATAATACGTGTATGCATGAAATAAAATCAAAATAAAAAACTCGAAAATAAATGAAAGTCCGGCAATTAAAAAATATACGGCCAAGTTCCTTCCAAAATAATGTTTTCTTTTATATGTAAGAAATACCAGTAAGTAACTAATCAGCAGCAATGAAAGAAACCAAACTAAATTTTCCAAGGACCCTCACTTCCACTTACCCTTTTTTATATTTTGTGCCACTAAAAACTTAATATACCCAGAAACTTAAAGGATACTGGCAAGCTAATACGGTTAAAAAATGGCAATAAAAAAAGGAGGCAATATGCCCCCTTTAAATTTATTTAATGGTGTGAGTAAATACTGTTATTGTTAACGACCTGCAATTCTTTCGTAGTTTCTCTCATTTCACTTTTGCAAATCGGACAGGTAGGTGTTTCACTGCTTTTAAAATTGTCTCTCACCCAGCAATTGCATGTTTCTGAGGTGCATTCCCAAACTTTGACCTCTTCCATCTTAACTTCTTCCATATTTTTTCTTCCAAAGCCCATTGCCATTATGACACCCCCTAAAAAAATAAAAATCACTTGTTAACGACGACCAATAAGCCAACACCGGATAACAAGTGAATCATAAATAGACAAACTGATTTCAATAATTAGTATAACATATTTTCCCTAATGAGTCAAAACAGGTTTTGAGCGGTGTTTTTGAAACATTTCTTATCTTATTTTTTAGAAATTTTTTCCGAAAAGACGTAATACTATGCCATTATTACGGGAAAGGTGTATAATGGTTCAGTTAATAGGTACTACGTGATGAAAAGGAAGGATGAATCTTCATGAACATTACTGGCTATTCTGTTGAAAAATTAAAGGACCCAACAGGAATCCTAACGGGAGAACGTTTTGAATATATTTTAGACCTTGATATCGATGAAGAGGATGAATTATATTCTGAAAATGGTGTTGGCCTTCGGGTATTATTTTATAAAAATGGCGACGACTCCAAGATCTTAAATTATTACTTTCTTTCATCAGACCAAATATTAGAGTTTGCCCTAGAAGATCAAGAAGAAAAGGAAATTGAAAAATTTTGCAATGAACATACAGCTGATGCTGAGGAATAAAGGCAGGAAAGAGCAGAATATCTGCTCTTTTATTATGCCTGTACCTCTTTGCCATCTTCTGCAATATGAAACATGAGATGTGCAAGGTGATGGATTGGCGTATATTCTTCCTCTTCCTCCCCCTCAAGATCCTCATCATGAAATTCCATATCGTTTAAATACAGGGCAGCAAACTGATAGAAATCACTTAGTTCAAAGGCATAGCAGGCACTTGGATCTTCATTTTCTTCCTCATATTGAAGGACCATATACCATTCCTTATCCTCCCCGTCTACCGCATCGAAAAAGATAAAAAAGCCGATATTGGTATCCAGTTCAAAAAGGTGCCTTGTCCCGCCTTCTGTGGCACGCTCAAAATCTTCTTCATTCAGTTTCTTTACTTTCATTGATTCAACTGAATCCTCACTATGAAATTTGACAGTAAACTCCTTCATTCATGTATCCCCCTTCTCAACTGTTATAAAAAAATCACTTCTATTATTCCCATATTCCCAAAAAAACAAATAAAGAGCCAAAAACCTGGCTCTTTATACTACTATGGTTTTGTGACATTTACAGCTTGAGGTCCGCGCTGGCCCTCTTCTATATCAAAATTAACTTCTTGTCCTTCTTCAAGGGTTTTGAAGCCTTCGCCTTGGATAGCTGAGTAGTGTACGAACACATCGTCTCCGCCTTCAACCTCAATAAATCCAAAGCCTTTTTCTGAGTTAAACCATTTTACTTTACCTGTTGCCATTTTAATCCTCCTAAATTTCAATCACTGAAAACAAAATTTTATTACCCTGCTTGCTTAATATGGGTAATTATTTAGGATTTTATCCAAAATGCGTGATCGTAATACATCTAAAAAGAAGATTTAATTTTTTTATTTTTAATGGACGGTGTCGACTGTGCAAAAAAAAAGCGGTGCACGCTAAGCATGCACCACCTTTTTTTATTTATTATTAAGCTTTTGAAACGTTAGAAGCTTGAGGTCCGCGGTTTCCTTCAACGATTTCAAAAGTAACTGCTTCGCCTTCTTCTAAAGTTTTGAAGCCGTCTGTTTGAATAGCGCTGAAATGTACGAATACATCCTGGCCCTCAGAAGATTCGATAAATCCAAAGCCTTTTTCTGCATTAAACCATTTTACTTTACCTGTGTTCATTTTACATACCTCCGAAAATTTTGTTCACTATATGTTTGAATATATACACCAAAAATAAAAGGCCGCAGCACGCATAAATTGCGGAATAAACATAGTCCACAATTCACTGCAGCTACGACCACTTATTCATTAAAAATATATAACGAACATTAAGCGTTAAATATAACTATACATGACTTTACTGTTTTTGTAAATCATTATTTTTAATTATTGCCCTAACCAATGAAAGCCCTGCCTCTCTTTCATCTTTACGGCTCCTAGGCCGCGCCACTCGGATTAGGAATTGCGCATTCCCTTTTTTTGTACATGTCTAATTTGAACTTTTTGAAAGAGTTGAAGTAACATGACTGAAGAATTCAAGCGGTTTATTATTGAAGATGTTGTTAAGAAGAAATTCAACACAAATATAATGCTGGTCCACACAATTAGTTCTTAAAATAAAAAACTTGCCTTGCTCATGTTTTTAAGAACACGCAATTATTTATTATACGCTAATAGATTATAAAATACAAGGCCCTGCAGAAATTTCCAGCAGAGCCTCGATTTTATTCTTTTCATACTCCTTTTAATCAAAATGCATACGATCTTTGTATTGGACACACTGGTCTACCCAGCGCTTTGCCACCTTTGGATTGGAGGCAAAGTGAATATGGGTAAAACCGGCTACGAGATTCCCCTTTAGGAATCCCTCCTCCTTCTCCCCGCGCAATCCGCTAGTCCTATAGCTTGAAGGGAAATTTTCCGATGGTTCAAAAATGGAATAATGGAATTCATGTCCTCTTGCGTGATCATCAGGATCTAGCAGAAAATTCCCATTCGCTCCGAAAATTTCCCGATAGCCAAGTGCTGCAAGCCTAGACTGCATTTTCACCTTGCCGGGAACAACCCCCACAAGCGGGTATACCTCTCCCCCAACTGTTTCGATCGTTTCTGTTAAAAAGATAAATCCCCCGCACTCTGCCAACACCGGCATCCCGCTCTCAACAGCCTTGTGAACCGATGCATGCACATCCTTTTGTACTGATAGCTCCGATGCAAATTCTTCTGGAAACCCGCCGCCAAGATACAGGCCGTGTACACCTAAAGGAACTTTTTCCCCTCTTAGTGGAGAGAAATAAACAATCTCTGCTCCATAATGCTCTAAAAGCTCCAAATTTTCTGGGTAGTAAAAATGAAAAGCTTTATCTTTCGCCACTGCGATACGTACCCTTTTCTCAGTCTCCGGCAAACCAAATAATGGGTTTTGCTTATGAAGAGGCTCCTTGTTCATCAAGGCATAAAGCACATCCAAATGAAAACATTGCTGAATTGTTTCAGAAAGCTTTTGAAAAAACGGCTGCAGCTCTCCGCGTTCAATTGCCGGCACGAGGCCAAGGTGCCGTTCTGGCATATGAAGGTCTTCATCCTTTATTAAATAGCCTACCACCGGGATCTCGCATTCTTTCTCAACAGCTTGGCGTATAAGCTCATAATGTCCCTTGCTGCCAACCCGGTTTGCAACCACCCCGCAAAGACGAATACGCGGGGAAAGCTTTTGAAAACCTTTTACTATTGCCGCTGCACTTCTGGCCATCCCTCCGCAATCAACTACCAGCAGAACAGGTGTGTTGGTAATTTCAGCAATTTCGGCTGCGCTGCCGGTATCGGATAGTGGATCCTTTCCATCAAATAAGCCCATGACACCTTCAATGATTGCGATATCTGCCTCTTTGACTCCACGCGTAAAAATTTCTTGCACAGCAGGAGCCCCGCACATCCAGCTGTCTAAATTCCGCGCAGCTCTCCCAGTTACTGCAGACTGAAAGGTCGGATCAATATAATCTGGGCCGCATTTAAACCCTTGGACGGTATACCCAAGCGCTTTATAAGCAGCCATTAGACCAATCGCTACAGTTGTCTTTCCAGCACCACTGCCCGTACCGGCAACCATTATTCTGCGTGCTGACATAGCCATTCCTCTGCTTTCTTAGCATCAAATGCAGGAAAAATATCAGGATGAAGCAAGGCTCCAAGCCTTTGCAGTCCAAGTAATAGCCGGGGAGAAGGCCGGCAATAGAGCGATTCTTCCATCACATAGATCCGATTGTTTTTTAATGCATCCATTTCTGGCCAGCCCGGACGCTTTTTTAGCAGCTCCGGTTTCATCATTTGTTCCTTTACCCCAACCCATGCCATCAAAATATAACCAGGATCGCGCTTCATTACATCCTCCCAATTCGTTTTCACGCTTGCCCTGCCGTCATCAGCGAATACATTTCGTCCACCTGCCAAGGCACTGATTTCCGTCAGCCAATTTTCCCCTCCAGGAGTAAATACAGGTTTCGGCCACCATTCCCAATATAGGGAAGGCTTTTCCTGAACTTTAACGGACAGCATTGAAAACTTCTCCAGGAACCCTTTATATTTAAGATACGCCTTGTTTGCCAGTATCTCTTGCCCAGTTGCTTCACCAACTGCAAGCAAATCGTCTCCTATTTCTTCCAGATTATTTGGATTAAGAATTATAAATGGCAAGCCTCGCTCCTCTAAACGGTCTATATTTTTCTCCATTCCCGGAACAGACAGTGATGCGACAATTAAATCTGGTTTTAAAGCTTCAACTGCATCCATATTAATGTCTAAATCTGGACCAAGCCTAGGAAGCATATTTACTTCCTCCGGCCAGTCGGAATAGTTATCAACTCCGACAATATTTCTGGCAAGACCCATAAAACCAAGTATTTCTGTATTACTGGGACAAAGTGATACAATTCTCATAAATAACAAAACTCCTCTTTATTTTATGGTTCTACATTTCTATTCCCATCACGGCTGAGATCCCCTCGTCATAATAATGCTTATGGACTTTCACCTCTGATACTAAGTCAGCAGCTTCAATGACCTGAACCTTGGCATTGCGTCCTGTAAGAACTAAATGCATGCCATGCGGACGCTTTTTAATAAGTTCAAGCACTTCAGTCAGCGGCAGCACATCTTCAATAGGGAACCTGTCGATAGAGAGCGCGTTATTTATTTCATCAAGAATGACTAAATCATGCTCGCCAGCCATCACTCGCTCTTTTGTATAAGTCCATGCTGATTGAAGTGCCTTTCTGTGCTCTTCAGGTGTTTTTGTCCAGGTAAAGCCGATTCCCTTTTGCACCATCTCGATGCCAAGCCTATCAAAGACAAGCTTTTCTCCATATGTACGTTGAGGAGATTTTATGAATTGAATAATTAACACCCTCATCCCCCTGCCAATCGCACGTACAGCTAGACCAATGGCCGCGGTTGTTTTCCCCTTGCCATCACCTGTATAAATGAGGGTTAACCCCCGTTCCTTACTAGGCTTATTCATCCTTTACTCCTCCTGTTATCAGCGAATAGATTTTCTCCATATCTACATGCTTGGCAAAATGCTCTGCCAATCGATCAAAGGATTTCTCCCTCAAATCTTGAAATGCTATTGCTTTCTCTTTAATCGGCAAGCCTTTTTGTCCGCGAAGTTTATTCAGCCATTGTCTGCGGAATTCATCATTATGCATCACGCCATGGATATATGTCCCCCAGACTTTTCCATTCATAGTCAGTGCACCATCTGAATAGACGGGCTCATGTAGAAAATGATCCTTTACAATGCGAAAAGGCTGATGAATCTTCTGGGTAAAACTCGATTGCCCCATATGTATTTCATACCCGTTAATTGACACGGGTGCGGATAAAAAGCCACCCTCTGCTGTACCCTTTACCCTCACCGTTCTTTTCTCAGATGTAAAGACGGTCTCCATCGGGAAAAACCCAAGTCCTGCTAATTCTCTTTGACCTGACTCAACATGATCAGGATCCAGCAAACGTTCTCCCATCATTTGATAGCCGCCGCAAATGCCAGCCAAACTGCCGCCATGCTGAACATGCTCCATTAGGCGATCTGCTATTCCCGACTTACGTAAGAACAGCAAATCTTCTGCCGTGTTTTTACTTCCAGGAAGAATGACTGCATCAGGATTGCCAAAATCAAAGGCGGTATCAATCCATCGAATAAGTACATCTGGTTCATGGAGAAGCGGATCAATATCCGTAAAATTTGAAATGCGCGGCAAACGGATCACCGCGATATCCACGCACTTCGTTCTATCTCCTTCATTCCGGCTGCCGATAAATTTTGCATTTAACGAAGCTGAGTCCTCATCCTCCAGCTGCAAATTAGGCAAATATGGTACAACCCCAAGGACAGGCTTGCCTATACGCTCTTCAAGCCAATCAATCCCGGGTTGAAGAAGTGACACATCCCCGCGGAATTTATTGATAATAATCCCCTTGATGCGTTCGCGTTCTTGCGGTTCCAATATGTCAAGGGTGCCAACAATTGAAGCAAAGACCCCGCCGCGATCAATATCAGCTACTAATATGACAGGTGCATCCGCCCAGAGGGCTAGCCGCATATTAACAATATCGCGGTCTTTAAGGTTAATTTCTGCCGGGCTTCCTGCTCCCTCAATAACCACCACATCATTTTCCGCCCGGAGACGTGCTAACGCATCCTTGACAATTGTTTCAGCCATGGGAAGATACTCTTCCCGATAGGACCTTGCATCCAGTTCCTTAAATGGCTTGCCGTGGACGACCACTTGGGAACTCATATCCTGTGATGGCTTTAATAAAATTGGATTCATATCTGTTGTTGCCGCTATTGCGCAAGCATCTGCCTGCATACCCTGTGCCCGGCCAATTTCCTTGCCATCTACCGTTACATAAGAATTGAGAGACATATTTTGTGATTTAAACGGTGCCACCTTACATCCATCCTGTACGAGAATTCGGCAAAGTGCGGCAGCCATCAGACTCTTCCCAACATCTGAGGAGGTCCCTTGAAACATAATGGTTCTTGCCCTTTTCATTGGATTAGCATTCATTGAAACTTCCAGCTTTCTAGTCATGCAAAACCTTCTTCCCTTTCCTCCATGGGAGCAGTTCTTCTTCCTATGAAACTGCTCTGTAAAATAATTTGCGGGACATGATAAACAGGATGCCAAAGCACAGCTGGAGATGTTCCGTAAACCTGTTCAATTAAGCCAGCCTGAAGGATTCCTTCCGGAGGTCCTTCCTTTATTACTCGGCCATTATGCAGAAGCAGCAGACGATCACAATACAGTGCAGCAAGATTGAGATCATGAAGCACGGCAATGACGGTCATCTTCTCATCCAGCTGCCACTCCCGTATCCTATCCATCAGGTGAATCTGGTGTCCGATATCAAGATAGGTCGTCGGTTCATCAAGCATGAGGAGCTTAGGCTTCTGGGCCATCGTTTTCCCAAGTGCAACACGCTGGCGTTCACCGCCGCTTAATTGTTCAAGATGGCGATCGCTCAAATGGCTCAAACCCATTTTTTCCAGAATCGTGTCAATAAGAGATTGATATTCATCCTTTTCTTGTCCAAGCCAATTTTGAAAAGGATATCTGCCCATCTCGACCACCTCACGCACAGTATATCCAACAGGAGGCAATGATTCCTGCTGTAAAACGGCAAGCCATTTGGCCAATTCTTTTCTTGGATACTTTCGGATTGGCTTCCCGTTAACGTTAATACGGCCTGAAGTTACATCCTCAATCCCGGATAGAAGCTTCAAAAGAGTGGATTTCCCGCTCCCATTGGGACCGATAATCCCTAAACATTCACCTCGCCGAACAGAAAAACTAATTTCATCAAGCACCGTTCTACCTTCATACACCATATGTACATTTTCCGCTTGGATAATCATCCATTTCCCCCCGCTGTCATTTGTTTATTTCTTCTAAGCAGGTACGCAAAGAACGGCGCACCAAGAAAAGCCGTTACGACACCAAGCGGTATTTCCGTGGGACTAAGCAATGTACGGGCAAGCGTATCCGCCCAGAGCACATAAATAGCTCCAACAATCGCAGACAGTGGAATCAGCATTCTATAATCTGGCCCAACCATGAGCCGCACCAAATGCGGTACGACAAGACCGACAAATCCGATTGTTCCGACAATAGAAACCGCAGCAGCCGTAATTAATGTTGACACGATCAAAATGATTAAGCGTGTCCGCTGAATATTCACCCCTAAGTGGGCAGCCTGCCTTTCCCCAAGAGCAAATAAATTTAATGTCCTGCCATAGGAAATAAGCACGGCAAAACCAATAGCTAAATATGGCAAAAGCACAAAGGTAAAGGACCAGCCCCGTAGAGCTAAACTTCCCATCAGCCAGAAAACAATCTCATTCACCACTTGATCTGACATTGAGACCATAAAAGAAACTAGCGAACCAAGGAAGGCAGAAACAACTACGCCTGATAAAATTATAGTCTCCAGCCGATATTTACCATGGATGTTGGCCAGCCTGAGAACGGCCAGCAGACTAATAAGACCTGTTAGAAATGCAACAAGCGGAATCGTCCAAACACCGAGTAGTGCCGTATGAAAACCAAATAATATGATAAAAGCTGCTCCGACCGCAGCCCCAGATGAAACGCCCAATGTGTAAGGGTCAGCAAGCGGATTCCTTAGAACGCCTTGAAATCCTGCACCTGCAAGGGAAAGACAAGCTCCAGCAAGGATGGCAAGAATGACCCTTGGAAGGCGAACCTTAAGGATAATTTGTTCGGTTGATTGAGCCCAGTCAGCGGTAATACTGTTTTTTATCACCGGCACTTGATGTAATAACACGCCCCATACTTGAGATACTGCCAGATTCGCAGAACCAAGAGAAACACTAATAATCACCGAAAGAAGGAGGAGAACCACGCTTACTCCCCCCCATATTGCTAATTTCCTTTTCATTGCTTGTACAATTCAGGGTATATGGACTCGGCAATATTTTTAAGTGCTTCGGTGATGCGCGGGCCAGGGCGCGATACAATATCCCCATCTATAGCATGCAAACGGCCTTCCTGTATAGCTGTAATCTTCTCCCAGCCGCTCCTGGATGTGATTAGCTCATCAATACTCTTGCCTGTCTTATCATCGACTCGGCCAGCTGTATACAAAATCACCTCTGGGTTATCCTGGATCACCTTTTCTTCATCAATGGCATTCCAGCCTTCAGTATCTGAGGCAATGTTCAGCCCGCCAGCCATAGTGATTAGTTCATCCATAAATTCTCCCTTACCCACTGTCCAGCCTGGAGAAAATTCAATATATACTTTCTTTTTATCCTCTTGCTTTAGGCCAGCTGCTTTTTCTTTTACATATTGGATATCTTCCTTCATTTGTGCGACTAACGCTTCCGCTTCCCTTTGTTTATCGGTCATTTTGCCGATCTGAAGGATATTATTTAATACATCCTCAACCTTTTTTGGCTCTGTTTTGTACAATTTTAAATCAAGACCGCGGAACTTTTCGGCTATGTCCCCCTTCATCGAAATTCCGCCAATGACAAGATCTGGCTCAGCTGCAATGATAGCCTCTTCATTTGGCTTTGTTACCCCACCCACTTTTGGCTTTGCCAAAGCCTCTTTTGGATAGTTATCATAATCCGAAACACCATAAATTTTGTCCCCCAATCCTAAAGCAAATAGGATTTCAGTTTCAGATGGGGATGTTGATACGATGCGCTCAGGTGCTTTATCAAATGTCAGCTCCGCTCCTGTAGCATCTTTAATCGTAAGGGGGTACACAGTTGCCATATGTGTTTTTTCTTCACTTGAACGATCTTTTCCTGGTGTTTGCGCTTCATTTTGGACCTCGCTGCCATTAACCGGTTTCTCCCCCTGTCCGCAGGCGGATAGCCCCAAAATCATTGTCATCATTAAAAAACTCGCGAAAATCTTCTTCATTTCTGCTCCTCTTCCTTTCTCTGATATGAGATGAGCTTGAAACTAGCAATCTTCCACACGAAAAAAGCCTTGCTTCCGTAACGGAAGCAAGGCATGCAAAAATCAGATTAACAGATTAAAAAGATTAATCCTCATTATGCCGATCCTTTTCCGCGAAGGACTTCGTTGGCAAGCATAATAGGCAGGTTTCCTGGCTTACGGGTATAGCGACATCCTCTCCTTCCCATTCCTTTTCCCAAAGAACAGTGGATTGCGAGGAAATCCCCGATATACAGTGGCGGGACCGCGCCGGATTTACACCGGCTTCCCTTTTAACCTTATCCTAAAGATAAGGCACCTATCAGCTATAAGATTCAATTGGTCAAGCTTGTATTCTCATCTAGCATTATAGCATAGAAGAATAATAATAGAAGATTTTACCTAAAAAAAAATTTCCGTCCAATACTTAAAGGCGGAAATTTTCGTTAAAAAACCTATTTAGCGTCAGCTGGAACTGTTGCGAAATGAAGTTCTGTTTCCAGTTGCTCTGTCCATTTTTTCGTATCTTCCTGAGTCCAGCTGAAATATTCTGCCATATAGCTGATAACTGGGTTTTGATATTTTTTTACCGTGTCAATATCAAATAATAATGCTCCAGTCCGGCGAATAAAAAAGTCTGCAGGAGATGCAATCATCTCATATTCCAGCGCATATTTTAATTTTGCCCATAGTGTTTTTGGCAACCCATACTTTTCAGCTTCGCTGCCGCTTTGTTCAATGAGGCTATGAATTTGCTCAATATTGGAACCATACATGGAAGCAAGATGCTTTCCTTCGTCTTTGGTTAATCCAAGTGCCATTCCCTTTTCTGCCATTGCATCAACAAATGCTGGAAACTTAGCTGAACCGCCAACTTCACCCCCGGAAATCGGCATTTTTTTCGTTGTACAGCCAGAAAAGACTTTATAGCCTTCCTCTTTAAATTTCTGGACAACTAGGTCCACAATGGTTTCAGCCATTTTGCGATAACCCGTTAATTTACCGCCAGCAATGGTAAGGAGACCTGATTCTGATTCCCATATTTCGTCTTTGCGGGAGATTTCAGATGGATCTTTTCCCTCTTCCCAAATAAGCGGGCGCACGCCAGCCCAGCTGGATTCGATATCTTTTTCAGTAATTTTGACATCTGGGAACATATAATTAATAGCTTTGATGATGTAATCCCGGTCTGCAATCGTCATTCTTGGACTCACAGGATTGTCATTATAAAAAGTATCTGTTGTACCGACATAGGCTTTGCCCGCTCTAGGAATGGCAAACACCATGCGTCCGTCAGGTGTATCAAAATACACTGCTTGTTTCAGCGGGAATCTAGACTGGTCAATGACAACGTGTACGCCTTTTGTCATTTGCAATGTTTTGCCTTTTTTCGAGCCATCCTTTTCACGAATCGTGTCAACCCACGGTCCTGAAGCATTGACAACCTTCGCAGCCTTGATTTCGTATTTCTCTCCTGTTATTTGATCGGAGACTTGGACGCCTGTAACTTTTCCATTTTCATAAATAAGATCTTCTACTTTTGTATAATTAATCGGTGCAGCCCCTCTTGTTGCTGCTTCCTTCATCACTTCAATAGTCAAGCGTGCATCATCTGTCCGATATTCCACATAATAACCGCCGCCTTTTAACCCTTCTTTTTTAACAAGCGGAGCTTTATGAATCGTTTCTTGGACATTAAGCATTCTTCTGTGCTCAGATCTTTTTACTCCCGCTAAAAAGTCATACACTCTAAGGCCGATTGAAGTCGAAAATTTACCGAATGTTCCTCCTTTATGCATAGGAAGAAGCATCCACTCAGGTGTTGTTACGTGTGGACCATTTTCATAGACAATCGCACGCTCTTTACCTACCTCCGCAACCATGCCTACTTCAAACTGCTTTAAATAGCGCAAGCCGCCATGAACAAGTTTGGTTGAACGGCTGGAAGTACCAGCAGCGAAGTCCTGCATTTCAACTAAAGCAGTTTTCACACCTCTTGATGTTGCATCTAACACAATGCCGGCACCAGTGATCCCTCCGCCAATAACAATAAGGTCAAAAGTATCATTTTTCAATGTATGGATTATATCATTGCGGTTTTTATTAGAAAAGTTCACGTTCGAGTCCTCCTAGATATAGGTCATCTTATTATGGTATTCCCAAAGCCGGCAGGAAGTAACAACAGCCAAAAAAAGAAGAGACCACAAAATACATTACTGTAAACTCAGTAATGATTTTGTGGTCTCTCAGATTCTCCTGCCGAACTATTAACTTATCTTTAGTATATCACAGTTGTCTCTTTAGGCAAAGAAGAAAGTTTTTATTTGAATGCCATGGCAGCGCGGACAGCTGTCTTCCAGCCTGAATATAGGCGCTCTCTTGTTTCTTCATTCATTGTTGGTGCAAACGATTGATCAATTGCCCATTGTTTGGAGATTTCCTCCGTACTGTTCCAAAAGCCGACAGCAAGTCCGGCGAGATAAGCAGCACCAAGGGCTGTTGTTTCATTGATCCTTGGACGTTCCACAGGGACATTTAAAAGATCTGACTGAAACTCCATAAGAAAATTATTTTTCACTGCTCCACCATCGACACGAAGTGTTTTTAGCTGGATGCCGGAATCTGCCTCCATGGAAGATAAAACATCCTTGGTTTGATAGGCAAGTGACTCCAGGGTCGCACGGATAAAATGTTCTTTTGTTGTTCCTCTTGTTAATCCGAACACAGCGCCGCGAACATCGCTGTCCCAATATGGCGTTCCCAAACCGACAAAGGCAGGAACAACATATACTCCGTCAGTTGAAGGAACCTTTGCTGCATAATCTTCGGATTCTTTAGCATCTTGGATAAGTCCAAGTCCATCTCGCAGCCATTGAATGGCTGAGCCTGCTACAAAAATACTTCCTTCTAGTGCATATTCCACCTTGCCGTTTATTCCCCAAGCAAGTGTGGTTAATAAGCCATGCTCGGACTTAACCGCTTTTTCGCCAGTATTCATCAGCATAAAACAGCCAGTTCCATACGTATTTTTCGCCATTCCTTTTTCAAAGCATGCCTGTCCGAACAGAGCAGCCTGCTGATCCCCGGCAGCACCTGCAATAGGAACCTCTTTGCCAAAGAAATGGTAGTCAACTGTCTGGCCATATATTTCTGATGATGGTCTAACCTCGGGAAGCATGGATGCAGGTATTTCTAATATTTCAAGCAGTTCTTCATCCCATTTTAATTCATGAATGTTATACATAAGAGTGCGGGATGCATTAGAATAATCCGTAACATGCGCTTGGCCGCCTGAAAGCTTCCAAATAAGCCATGTGTCAATTGTTCCGAAAAGAAGTTTTCCTTGTTCAGCTTTTTCACGCGCACCGTCTACATGATCTAATATCCATTTGATTTTGGTACCTGAAAAATAAGCATCTATTAAAAGACCCGTTTTTTCCCTGAATAGGTCGTTATAGCCTTTTTCTTTTAATTCTTCACAAATGCCGCTAGTTTGTCTTGATTGCCAAACGATTGCATTGTATACAGGTATGCCTGTCTCTTTATCCCAGACAACTGTTGTTTCCCGCTGATTGGTAATCCCGATTCCTGCAATTTGCTCTGGTTTAACGTCGGATTCAGACAGAACACCAGCAATGACCGCTAAAATAGAACCCCAGATTTCACTGGCATTATGTTCTACCCAGCCTGGCTTTGGAAAAATCTGAGTGAACTCCTTTTGAGCAATATGAACAATTTCCCCTTTTTGATTAACAAGCAAGGCTCTGGAGCTTGTTGTCCCTTGATCCAATGATAAAATGTATTTTTCCATTTCCATTTCCCCCATTCCTGTCGCACCAAAAGGTTATGCAGTAATTTCTGATGAAGATTGACCGTTAACCGGATGCTTTCTGCCTAAGATAAATACAAGAATTAATACTACTATATTAGCAATTAAAACCCCTAATAACATTTCTGACATATTGCCTTTATAAAAAGCCTGGTAAAATACAGCTCCTAAAGAACCTCCCATAACCGGTCCAAGCACAGGAATCCACGCATAACCCCAATTTGATTTACCTTTTCCATAGATCGGCAAGACAAAATGAGCTATGCGCGGGCCTAAATCACGGGCAGGATTAATGGCATATCCAGTTGTTCCCCCAAGAGACATCCCAATAACAACTATTAATAAACCGACTGCAATTGGGTTCAAACCTTCTGTAAATTTATTAGCACCTATAAATAATAATCCCAAAACTAAAATAAAAGTTCCAATGACTTCACTAAGCAAATTCGAAAAAGTATGGCGAATCGCTGGACCTGTTGCAAAGACACCTAATTTTGCTCCAGGATCATCGGTAACCTTCCAATGTGGAAGATAATGCAGATAGACAAGGACCCCGCCAAGAAATCCGCCAATTACTTGAGCAATAATATAGCCTGGAACATCAGCCCAAGGAAAATCTCCATTAATAGCAAGAGCGATGGTTACAGCCGGGTTCAGATGTGCACCGCTTATGGAACCAACAGCGAATACCCCCATTGTGACGGCTAAGCCCCATGCAATTGTAATGACAATCCAGCCTCCATTAAAGGAAAAGGTTTTTTTAAGATTGGCGCCTGCAACAACCCCTCCGCCAAACAAAATCAAAATCATTGTACCAATAAGTTCCCCCATAAATGCAGTCATATTAAATTCTCCCTCCCAGATGAATTAAAGCATCAAAAGAAAAAAAAGGAGAACACAACAGTATAAACGCAAATGGTTTAAACGTGTGTTCTCCTTATCTCCGACACAAATATTAACTTGTATTAGAAGTATACAAGGCATTGAAAACGCTGTCAACAACTTGTTATGATTTTGCAGAAAAATTTATGTTATTTTTGAGAATAGTCATCCCATAGGTCTGTTTTTGAAGTTGTAATTGCTGTCGCCCCTGCGTTCAATGCATTCTCTACTTCTTCCCGCGTTCGAATAAGTCCCCCTGCAAAAATGGGTGTCTCTACTCTGGAAAAAACTTCTTTTATCATCCACGGCATGGCGCCTGGCAAGACTTCTATATAATCGGGTTTGGTTTTCTTTATCAATGAATAGCTCTTTTCAAGTGCATGGGTGTCAAGCAGGAAGATCCGCTGAACAGCAATGACCCCTTTTTGCTTTGCTTTTAGGATCACACTTGATTTAGTAGATATGAGACCAAATGGCTTATATTCCTGACAAATATATTCGGTTGCATATTCATCATTTTTAATGCCATGAATCAGGTCTACATGATAAATCATTTTTTTATTATGCGCTTTGGCCATTTGGCTAATATTTTTTAATTGGGCAATATGCATATCAAGATAAACCCCTATTTGAAAGGGGCTTTTTAAAAATTGCTCAAACTCTTTCATCGAGGTTGAGGCGGGCAATATTTTTTGTTCCATCTATTACGCTTCCTTCTTCGCCTTCGTGATTGTTCGCTTCTTTTTAGCTGCAGGCTTTTTCACTGCTTCCTTTTCTTTCTCAGGCTTTGTCTTATCAATTGATGCCTGAAGAGCTGCCATAAGATCTGTCACATTTGCTGTTGGTTCTTTATCAACCGGTGTAACCACTTCTTTGCCTGTCCGCTTCGACTCAATTAAATCCATTAATGCCGTCCGATATTCATCCGTGTATTTTTCAGGCTCAAATTTGGCTGTTAATTGATCGATTAATAATATTGCGGTATCAATTTCCTTTTTTGTCACCTTATCTTCAGAGGGTACATTGGGAACATCCTCTGCTTTGCGGACCTCATCAGGGTAATGAATCGTTTCCATGACCAGCGTGTTGTCATACACGCGAATCACCGCAAGCTGTTCTTTGGATCGAATGATAATTTTCGCAATACCCACTTTTTCCGATTCCGTTAAAGCTTTTCTCAGTAAGGAATAAGCCTTTCCTCCTCCATCTCCGGGTGACATATAATAGGTGCGGTCGTAATAAATGGGATCAATATCTGTCATCTCCACAAAATCCATAATCTCAACCGCTTTGTCTTCATTTTCCTTTTTCAGCTTTTCTAAATCATCATCCTCTAGAACCACAAACTTCCCTTTTGTATATTCATATGCCTTTACCAAGTCATCATTTTGCACTTCCACTTCGCAGACAGGACACTTTTTTTCATATTTAATTGGCGAATGACACTTTTTATGAAGAGTCCGCAGCTTAATGTCCTTATCTTCAGTTGCTGTATGGAGCTTTATCGGTATATTAACAAGTCCGAAGCTAATGCTTCCTTTCCACATCGTATGCATAAGAAGACTCCATTCTTTTTTACCTTTAATTTGCGTGAAACAATGACAGACATACGTAAAAACTTTTGCCAGAAGAGTACAGTTTCAAGTTTGTGGCAATATAAACGTAAACATTGTTCGGCACGGAATGGAGGGCTAGAGTATGAAGCCTATGCTGCCAAGTCTAACGTTTGATATACCAATCGGTCAAGACTGGGTGTACGAAGTGAAATATGATGGGTTTAGAGCATTTCTTCATTGGGATAATGCAGGGATTTTGCTGACAAGCAGAAATGGGAAACCTCTGCTTCCACAATTTCCAGAAATTGAAGCCTTCTTATTGGAAAATAAAACACTATTTGAAAAGTTTCTTCCTCTGACATTAGATGGCGAGTTAGTTTTTTTGGAAAATGAATATAAGGCCAATTTTAGTTCCATTCAAGTTAGAGGAAGGATGCGTTCAGAAAAAAAGGTCCTAGAAAAAGCTAAAACTTCCCCATGCAGGCTGCTCATTTTTGATGTCCTTTCAATGAAAGGCAGCTCTCTATACGGAGAGCCCTATGAACATAGAAAGAAGATCCTTCATGAGTTTTTTCAAACATGCTCCCTTCCTGTAAAGCCTGATGAAAAAAGCAAAAAGCTGTTGCAATTGATTCCTCCGTATAAAAAATTTAATGAAATCTGGGAAAAGGTAACCTTATATGATGGGGAAGGCGTTGTAGCCAAACAATTAGGAAATAAGTGGGAGGAAGGAAAACGAACAACTGCCTGGCTAAAATACAAGAACTGGAAGTACGTAAGCTGCTTCATCACTGCTTATGAAAAAACAAATGGGTATTTCTATGCTGGTGTGTTTGATCAGGGGGAGATTATTCCAATTGGGCAATTCCTTTTTGGTTTAAAGCCTGAAGAAAAATCCGCCCTTTTTCAAATAGTGAAGGAAAATCATTCGTCAGAGGATAGCCAGTTTTATTTTGTGAATCCAGCCATTTGCGTTGAGGTTAAATACTTGGATTTATACGAAAAACAAATGAGAGAACCGCATTTTCATCAATTCAGGTTCGACCTTAACCCCCAGGACTGTACCATTGATCAATTCGTGCAGCAGCAGAAAAATCTTCCTGAGGATTTGGAAATTACCCATCCTGAAAAACCGCTTTGGAAGGAACCAGCCGTACAGAAGATTGATTATATCCATTATCTGCGGGATATTTCTCCCTATATGCTGCCCTTTTTGAAAAACCGGCTATTGACCGTCATTCGCTACCCTCATGGAATTTTTGGCGAGCCTTTTTACCAAAAAAACTGCCCTGACTATGCGCCAGAATTTATTGAAACAGCAATGTCGGAAGGGATTAATTATATTGTCTGCAATGATTTAAAAACCTTAATGTGGCTGGGGAACCAGCTCGCCTTTGAATTTCATATTCCTTTTCAAACAATAAAAAGCAAAGGTCCTAGCGAAATTGTTTTCGATCTTGATCCGCCCTCAAGAAAGGAATTTAGCATGGCAGTTAAAGCCGCCCTCTATATTAAAGAGGTCCTGGACCAGCTGAAACTAATCGGATTTATCAAAACATCTGGAAATAAGGGGCTGCAAATTTATATCCCTCTTCCGGAAAATATGTATTCATACGATGATACTAGGCTGTTTACATCCTTTATTGCTGACTATCTCGTGTCAAAGGAGCCTGATTTATTTACAACAGAAAGGCTTAAGAGAAATCGAGGCGGAAGACTTTATGTTGACTATATTCAGCATGCAGAAGGCAAAACGATTATCTGTCCATATTCCCCCCGCGGAACAGAAGAAGCAACCATCGCTGCACCAATTTTCTGGGAGGAAGTGAACGACAGTCTAACTCCGACAAACTTTCAGCTGCCTCAGCTCATGAAACGAATCAGCACTCAGGGGGATCCGTTTCAATCCTACTTTGAAACAAAGGAAAAACAAAACTTTGACCCGATCCTTTCCTTTTTGAAAAACACCTAGGAAGCGTATTAATATACTCCCGCTTCCTAGGTGTTTAAGAAAATAGGGCATTGCTTTCCTCTTTCCCATCTGTAATTAGAGAATGCGACCAATTTAATGACTCTGCATATACTTTAAATAGTTCTCTTTCATCAATATTCAGCTCATGGCATTTGCAGCTGATCTTCGTCCATTCTGCTTTTTCCACAGCGAGCACTAAGCACAATACCTCTTTTAGAGAATTTTCTTTTCCGTTCAGCGCATCACATATTTCTTCATCAAGCGGCAGATCAAGCAGCACGGTTTCCATCGGCATTCCTAAAATGGAGTCCATTAATGACAGCATCCCCGTCATAAAATAGCTTGGAGATGGGTTCGCCTGTGAACGGATGCGCTGAATTTCCTCGCACATTCTTGCTCTTGTTAAGCTATTTCTGATCATTTCTTCCGAGCTTTCTTTCTTCTTAACTCTTGACTCTCTAACAGCTAGAATATAAATCCACTTTTTCAGCTCTCTCAGGCCTAGAAGAACAATCGCCTGTTTAATAGAATTAATTTTTTGCTTTGGCCGATAGGCAGGTGAATTGATTAGTTTTAGCAGTTTATAGGATAATGAAACATCTCTTTCTATTAATTGTGTAATGATATCAATATTTGGATCTTCAGCGGCTAACTGCTGAATAATTTCGTAATATGAATGAAAATACACAGGCACTTCACGTGAAGACATAATCATTGGCTTTGAAAAGAAAAACCCCTGAAAAAAATGATACCCTCTTTTTAAAGCATCTTCAAAATCAACTCTTGTTTCAACTTTTTCAGCAAGCATTTTCAATCCTAGCTTTTTGATAACAGTTTCAATCTTACCCCTAATTGAAACTGGAGTGTTTAAAAAATCTATTTTTACAATATCAGCAAGTTTGAGCAGGTCATAAAAGTACGGATTCTTCTCCCGAAATATGATGTCATCAAGCGCAATTTTATACCCTTTACTCTTTAACTCCCGGCATATTTGGATTAATTCCTGATCCGGCTCAATCGTTTCAAGAATTTCGACAACAATCTCACTGGGATGAAAGTAAGTGGGAAGTCCTGTCTTCAGCAAATTTTCAGTAAAATTAATAAAACACGGCCTTCCATTAGCAAGCTTTTCAATCCCAATATTCATGAAACTATTGATAATAAGTTCAGTCGTCGCCAGGTCCCCATCCACATTCGCAAATTTGTTCACAGCTTGATCACTGCGGTAAAGAAGCTCATAGCCGATGACTTCTTCTCTAACATTAAAAATTGGCTGCCTCGCAACAAAAACTTCCATTTTTATTTACCCTCCGACAATATGCAGCATATATACATCCATATACCCATTATAAACGAAATTTTTTAAAAAGATGTCGAAATTTGTAAATATTCTAATACTTTAACACAAAGAATGGGGACAGCGATTCTATGCTGTCCCCATTTCATTTTACGCTTCAAACTGCTTATATAAATTACCCATTTCAATGGCTGTTGCAGCAGCTTCCCAGCCTTTATTTCCTGCTTTTGTTCCAGCACGTTCAATAGCCTGTTCGATCGTATCTGTCGTTAATATGCCAAAAATGACCGGTATCCCAGCTTGCATGGAAGTGGAAGCTACCCCCTTTGCTGCTTCACTGCTGACATATTCAAAATGCGGAGTGGCACCGCGAATGACTGCACCTAAAGTAATGACCGCATCATATTCCTTTGTTTCTGCTAACTTCTTTGCAGCAAGCGGAACCTCAAATACGCCTGGCACCCATGCAATAGTGATGTCATCTTCGCTTACACCGTGTCTTCTGAGAGCATCTTCTGCACCTGATAATAATTTCCCTGTAATAAATTCATTAAAACGGGATACAACAATTCCTACTTTTAATCCTGTACCAACTAAATGTCCTTCCAATACTCTTTTCATCAATAATCTCCCCTTAAAATGTTAATAAATGTCCCATTTTTTCTTTCTTCGTTTTAAGATAAAACTCGTTTTCCTCTAGTGGAGGCATTTGCAATGGAACACGTTCGATAAGCTCTAAGCCAAACCCGCCAAGACCAGCGATTTTACGCGGATTATTTGTTAACAGCCGCATTTTTTTTACACCTAAATCACGAAGAATCTGTGCACCAACGCCATAATCGCGCAGGTCATCAGCAAAGCCCAGCTTGTGATTAGCCTCAACGGTATCATAGCCTTCTTCTTGAAGCTTGTATGCCTTCATTTTATTTATTAGGCCGATGCCTCTGCCTTCCTGTCTCATATACAAAAGGATACCTTTGCCTTCTTTCTCAATTTGCGCAAGCGCTGCAGCCAGCTGGGGACCGCAATCACAGCGATGGGAATGGAAAACATCACCTGTCAGACACTCAGAATGAACGCGAAGCAAAACCGGTTCATCCTCAGTAATTTCACCTTTAACTAAAGCAATGTGCTCTTTGCCATCAATGGAATTTGTATACCCAACCGCTCGGAATAAACCAAAATCAGTCGGCAGCTGTATATCCGCTTCCCTTTTCACAAGGGAGTCATGATCTAAGCGATATTCAATCAGCTGCTGAACCGTAATCATTTTCAAATTGAACTTTTTCGCGATTACCTCAAGATCTTTCACTCGGGCCATCGTTCCATCATCTTTCATGATTTCACAAATGACACCAGCAGGCTTTGCACCGGCAAGTCTGGCTAAGTCTACAGCAGCCTCTGTGTGACCGGCCCTTCTTAATACACCGCCTTTTTTGGCAATCAGCGGAAAAATGTGCCCAGGACGGTTGAAGTCGCTGGCTGCTGCGTCATCAGCAATCATTTTTTCTATTGTTAATGCCCGCTCAAATGCACTAATTCCAGTAGTGGTTTCTTTATAATCAATTGATACCGTAAATGCAGTTCCTTTGCTGTCAGTATTATTTTCTACCATTGGAGCAAGATCGAGCTTGTTTGCTAAGCACTCTGTAATTGGAACACAAATAAGTCCCCTGCCCTCTTTTGCCATAAAATTAATTGTTTCGGGTGTGGCATATTCAGCAATGGAAAGGAAATCACCTTCATTTTCCCGATCCTCATCATCACATACAATGATCACTTTGCCTGCCTTCAAATCTTCAATCGCTTCTTCTATTTTACTAAACATTGTATACCCTCCTTATAAGTAAGGCGCCTGGAGCTGGACAATTCTAGATAAACCCGTTGTCCTTTAAAAAACCTTCCGTAATGCCTGATTGACCTTCTTGTTTATATTCTCTTCTATTGACAAAGGAATATAAATATTTGGCCAGCATATCGAACTCGATATTTACTTCGTCACCAATGTTTTTTGATCCGATCACCGTTTCCTTTGCCGTATGCGGAATAATGGAAACAGTAACTGATTGTTCGGTGACGCCGAAAATGGTCAATGATGTTCCATCTATGGCGACAGAACCCTTCATCATTAAAAAATGGCTCATTGTTTCCGGCACTGAAATTTCAAAGTAAATCGCATTTTCACTCGGAGAAATTTTCAGGATTTTTCCTGTTCCATCCACATGTCCAGTGACAAAATGACCGCCAAAACGTCCATTTGCTGACATGGCACGTTCGAGATTTACTTTTGAACGTTCTCTTAATCCGCGCAAAGAGGTGCTTCTATATGTTTCCGGCATGACATCAGCCGTGAATGAATCCTGATGCAGCTGAGTTACTGTCAGACAAACACCATTAACGGCGATGCTGTCGCCCAGCTGGGCATCCGCTAAGATTTTTTCAGCCTGAATTACTAGCTTAATCGTATTCCCTATTTGAGCAGCTTTTTTTACTGTCCCAATTTCCTCAATGATTCCCGTAAACATTCCGCTCCTCCTTTATAGGCTTTGCTACGATTTTTATATCGGGGCCAATTGGCTCGGAAGAAACAAATGTCAGCTTTTTTGCCTGTCTCATCCAATCAATTCCATTTCCTCCGACAACAGAGGGTGCCGATTTTCCGCCAATAATGACCGGAGCCAAGTAAAGAATCATTTGGTTAAAAGCATCATGTTCGATAAAAGAAGAATGGATTTCTGAACCGCCTTCTACCAATAAAGTCATGATATTCTTTTTTCCTAATTCCTTCAAAACCTTATCTATGCTGATTCTTTCCTCAAGAAAAATGATTTCAGCACCACAGTTTGCAATTTCTTCTGCTTTCTTTACATCTGCATCTGATCTTGTAAAAATAATTGTCTTTGCTGACTTGTCTTGTATAACATTAGCATCCATGGGTATTTTTAAATGTGAGTCTAAAATTACTCGAATGGGATTTTTTCCACCTTGGGGCAATCTGGCGGTTAAAAGAGGGTTATCGTGTATAACGGTATTCACGCCGGTTAAAATGGCGTCATGTTCGTTTCTTAGCTGATGTACTTGCAGTCTGGATTCTGGAGAGGTAATCCATTTACTATCGCCTGTTTTGGCTGCTGTCTTTCCATCGAAAGAGGCGGCAGCCTTTAGTGTTACATAAGGGGTGTTTGTCTGAATAAAGTGAAAAAACGGTTCGTTTAGCTCAAGGGCTTCTTTTTCACAAATGCCAACGTCCACTTGTATTCCAGAAGCTTTAAGCATTTCAATTCCTTTGCCGGCAACAAGCGGATTTGGATCCACAGAAGCGATTACCACCCGTTTGATGCCTGAATCTATAATGAGATTAGCACAAGGAGGTGTTTTTCCATAATGGCTGCAAGGCTCAAGTGTAACATATATATCAGCACCCTTCACCCGCTCACCCGCTGCTCTAATAGCATGCACCTCAGCGTGAGGGCCCCCTGCCTTTAAATGAGCACCCATGCCAATAATTTCGCCATTTTTCACCACGACCGCACCTACATTCGGATTAGGGCTTGTCTGCCCTTTCGCTGAACGTGCCAATGTTAACGCCAGCTTCATATAATCGTGATCTAACATATAATTAATTAATACGCTCCTTTTTCAATAATTTCTCCAGTTAATACATAAAACCCCGCACATTTCTGTACGGGGCTCACAAGACATAGCTAAATAAGCATAAAAAAATAATATTTTTTACGCAAAACATATACTGTTCCTTCTCCCATCCAGACTTTCACTGTCGGCTTTGGAATTTCACCAAATCCACCGTTTCAAAAATTGAAATCGGGTCACGGACTAAGAGAGCTAAAAAGCCCTCATCACCGCCGGTCGGGAATTTCACCCAGCCCCGAAGGAATCCTATTCGATTAAATTAAATTTTAACACTATTCCCCTCTGCAGACAAGAGGAGAGTGGGTCAGGTTCAATGTCTCGTTTTTTAATCAAAAAAACGGGACAAGGTGCCTGTCCCCCTGTCCCTTTCCCCCTGTCCCTTAAGGTAATTTTTTTATTTCTGTTTTTAGTTCTTTTTCATCTACTGGGCCGAGGACTACTCTGCGGATTATGCCGTCTGAATCGATAAAGAAGCTTGTTGGGTAACCCATTACTTCATATTGATGGAAGACTTCTCCCTTTTCGTCCATTGGAATTGGGAAAGTTAGCTTGTATTCCTCGATAAATTTATTTACATCTTCCTTCTTTTTTTCTGAGGTTGTCACATTAACCGCTAGGATCGCGAACTCATCTTTATATTTTTTATAAATACTTTCCATATGCGGCATCTCTTTTTTGCATGGCGGACACCAGGAAGCCCAGAAGTTTAATAATACCGGCATGCCCTTGTACTCACTCAAACGAACCTTATCGCCATTTAAATCTGTCAGTTCAAAATCAGGCGCCCTTTTCCCTTCAACGATTCCAATCGGTACCTGCTCAGCGTTTTCGATTTTTTCATATTTATCAGCAAGACCTATCATTCCATTTTCTTTCAGAACGGTCATATCAATAATCGCAAGAATTATCACCAGCACCACTGCGCCGAGAATATATTTCTTCATGTGTGCACCACCAATCACTACTACCCCGTTTCTATCTTTCCTATCATACACTAAAAAGCAGCTTCGGGACAGCGGAACGACTGCATTGTCACATAATCATCAATTAATGATTAGAGTGATGAAAAAGTTTGGCTAATATAGCATAAATCATTAGCTTGTCCTTTGCTTTTACCCCTTCTTCAAAGCTGAGAACAGGCGTGTTAGGATCCTGAATTTGCCCCACACATTCTTTTGGCAGCAAGCCCTTTCTCACTCTTGCATACCCTAAACCTCCAATTGAAAGCTTAATATCAGTAAATAACATAGACCGTTTAACACAAATTCTTCTCCCCTCATGCGAAAAATCATATTCAGCGTGCGTTCGCCGTAAAAGCTTTATTTGCTGTGTGCTCCTATTTCCGGCCAAGGCTATGTTGTTTTTCTGAATGATAATCTTTGCTTTTAATTGACCAGATTCGTCAAACAAACCATAGCTCCGCTCAAATAAAATCCTGTCGATCATATATGGCACAAACCAGCGAATTCTCTGCCAGTTCATATCTCTGATTTCCCCAAGCATTTGGCCTTTTGTATTAAAAATCAGCATCCTTAATGAAGGTGCAGGCAAAAAAGTAATCAGCACCTGATTATGTTTTAACAGATTAGAAAAGTCACAGTCGGACTCCTGCGCTTTTACAGAGCCTCCTACCCGTTTATCATTAATTAAATAAATTTGATAGCAAATAAAACTATAAATTAAAAAAGGCAGACATAATAAAACCATTCGTTCGTCTTGCTTAAGAATCAGCCCATAAATCAAAAGAAAAAATGAAGGAATTAATGACACGAGGCTAGCATTTAAGGAAATGGAGGCTGACTTTCGATAATACTGCTGGATATTCATGGCTAATCTCCTTGCAGGAAACAGCTGGCCGTTCTTCTGTTCCCCAAATTAATAGAGTTACTCCTATTCTATTATTTAGCCTGCCGAAACATGATATTTTTTCTGGAAAAATAAATAGAACCCCGAAAATCGAGGTTCTAAAACTAGTTAAACTTATCGAATCAATCTAAATACAAATGGAATGTGATATTCCTTTCCCTCGTAAGCCTTAATCGCCGCAACAATGGTAAAGACAAATGCAAGTATGCCAACAATCCATGCCGTTACAATTCCGATGAGAACAATCATTAATATGGCGCTAATGATGCCATACACTCCATATGAAATGAGAAAATTAAAATACTCCTTCCCGTGGTGGTCCACAAACGGCGAATCATTCTTCTTAATCAGCCATATGACAAGCGGTCCAATAAATACTGTAAAGAAACTTGAAACATAAATAGCTGCTGCTAACAGTCTTTCATCATTCGATGGCATTTAATTAATTCCTCCATTCCTTTAGGAAACGCAAAAGATCTCCTGTTTCCTTCCGCAGTTAAAAAATGTTTATTATTCCTTTGATATTATTTACGCCCCAAAGGGCAAAATGTTTCATTTATTTTTATTTAATTTCATCCCTGCTAAGTTTGTTGTTCTTGTTTTGGCCAATATGAATACATTTGTTAAAGACAAGCTCCGTATTTTTCAGCAAAAAGGATGATGTGTTTTGATGTCTAAATTGGAAGCTTTTATTCTGGGAATTATCCAAGGTTTGACTGAGTTTCTCCCTATCTCCAGTACAGGTCATTTGTATTTAGGCCGGCATTTATTCGGACTGGATGAAGCTGGATTGTTTCTTGATACGATGCTTCATGTCGGCACATTACTAGCCGTTTTAGTCATTTATAAGCATGAGCTTTGGCAAATCATAAGGAACCCTTTCGGCAAGCTTTCAATGCTTCTTATCCTTGGCACTATCCCTGCAGTAATCGTTGGCTTTCTATTTAAGGATATGTTTGATTCCATTTCGAAATCAGGAATCACGATCGGATGGGAATTCCTCTTGACTGGATTTATTCTGTGGATGGCAGATGGTATTAAAAACGGCAGAAAGAAAATGGAAACCATCACATATGGAGATGCCTTATTTATTGGGACTTTTCAGGCAGCAGCGATCTTTCCTGCAGTCTCAAGATCCGGACTGACGATTGCAGCCGGCCTTTTTAGAAAGCTGGACAGAGAAACAGCTGCCTATTTTTCATTTTTATTATCCATTCCTGCAATAGCCGGGGGAATTGTTCTGCAATTTGGGGAAATGCTGTCAGGGCATGTAGAAGCCATCAGCTTTACAAGCCTATTTATTGCCACATTATCCTCTGCCCTATTTGGCTATATGGCTGTAGTCTGGATGATAAATTTCCTAAAGAAAAAATCACTAAAAATATTTGCTGTATATGTCTGGGTTCTGGGAATATCGATTATCATTCTGCAAATGACTGGTATTTTTTGAGAAAAGGAGCTTATTGAAGTGAAAGAATTCATTCTTTCTATTTTTGACCTATTGTCACAGCTTGGCTATGCCGGAATCGCACTTGGCTTGATGATTGAGGTTATCCCGAGCGAAATAGTCTTGAGCTATGGCGGCTATTTGATCAGCATTGGCAAAATCACCTTTATCGGTGCCCTAATTGCTGGCGTTATTGGCGGTACATTAGCCCAGCTATTCCTTTATTGGATAGGCGTATACGGCGGAAGGCCGTTTCTGGACAAATACGGGAAATTTCTTTTAATTAAGCAATCTCATTTAGACGCCTCGGAAAGATGGTTTCAAAAATATGGTACAGGTGTGATTTTTACGGCAAGATTTGTTCCGGTTATACGCCATGCGATTTCGATTCCAGCGGGAATTGCCAGAATGCCGCTTTCCACTTTTACCACTTATACGGTGGCGGCCATGATTCCGTGGACGGTTCTGTTTTTGCTCCTGGGCATTGAGCTCGGCGACCATTGGCGCGATATAAAAGAATATGCCAAACCGTTTTTAACACCAATTATCCTTATCGCTGCCGGATCAATTATTGTTTATTTCCTTTATAAAAAGAAAAAATCGTAATTTCACCCGCGTGCACAAGCGGGTTTTTTTTTTGGCGGTGTTAGTGTTAAAGTAAAATGTTAATTTTAATCGCTCAGTTGATCTTCGCTGCAGGCGCGTAGACTCTTGGGGGATCAGCGTTGAAGTGAGACCCCGCAGGAGCGTGTGCTCCGAGGAGGCTCGCAAAACACCCCCGGAAAGCGAAGCGCCTGGAGCGGAAATTAACGGTTAAGTTTAAAAGAACGATTTTTCAAAAAATGAATTCTTATTTTTCATTGTCCCTGTTAAAATAGAAAAAAACAAGATGAGTGAGGAAAATCATGCCGAAAATTTTATTAAAAAATGCCCATGTATATCCGATTACCTCTCCGCCATTCCTTGGAGATGTTTTAATTGAAAACGGAGAGATCGCCAAAGCGGCAAAAGATATTAAACCTGAGGCCGAGCATAGGATCATCGACTGCCATAATCATTACTTGCTCCCAGGTTTTATAGATGTCCATACTCATTTGGGGCTGTATGACGAAGGAACGGGCTGGGCTGGAAATGATGCCAATGAAACAGCTGAACGGATGAGTCCGCATGTGCGTGCTATGGATGGCGTCTATCCATTAGATCCTGCCTTTACAGATGCGATAAAATACGGAATTACAACTGTTCATATCATGCCTGGAAGTGCCAATATCATAGGCGGGACGACCTCCGTCATTAAAACATCAGGAAAAAACATCAAAAAAATGCTGATTAAAGAAACGGCTGGTTTAAAAATTGCCCTTGGCGAAAACCCGAAACGAATTCATAGTCTTGGGGATAAAGACTCGATTACAAGGATGGGCATTATGGGAATGCTGCGGGAAGCCTTTTACCATGCAAAAAACTCAGATCAGCCTGATTCACTAAGGATCGTACCAATATTAAAAGCGCTAAATCGGGAAATTCCAGTCAGAATCCATGCACATCGGGCGGATGATATTGTTTCAGCTATCCGCTTCGCTGAGGAATTTAATTTGGATCTGCGGATTGAGCATTGCACAGAAGGACATCTGGTCGCTCAGGAATTAGCAGGCCTCGGATTAAAAGTTTCTGTTGGCCCGACACTGACCAGACGATCCAAAGTTGAATTGAAAAATAAAACATGGAGTACCTATCAGTGCTTAACCGATCATGGTGTCGAGGTTTCGATCACTACAGATCATCCGTATACACCTATTCAATATTTAAACGTATGTGCAGCTATTGCTGTAAGAGAAGGCTTATCGGAACAAAAGGCATTAGAAGGAATTACCCTTCTTCCAGCCAAAAACTTGGGAATACATGACAGACTGGGAAGTATAGAAACAGGCAAAGATGCAGATCTTGTTCTTTGGAGCCACCATCCATTCCATTATCAATCTAAGCCAAAATGGACGATGATTAATGGAGAATTTGTATACCAGCAATGATGTGTAATTTGTTGAAATTTCTTGTAGAAACTTGTTGAAAAAAATACACAAAATACCTATTTCCAACTGAAAAATTTTTTAGTATTATACGAGAGTAACAAATTTTTATAATCAAATAAATGAAAAGCTAGGGAAGGCAAATGGTGCGCCACCAGTGAAAACTGGTTCTAGTGGGTTCGATTCCCACCCCGAAATTTTTTAGCAGTATTCAAAAAATTTCGAGGGTGGACCGTAAGAACTCTATTTGGCATGGAGTGTGGACTGTCCTCAATATTGGAGGGATAACCTATGCTCAAGAAACGTGATTTTCATGAATGCCATGCATTATACGATTTAATGGTGCACCCTGATGTCTTCCCTTTTGTGCGCCAAAAAGCCTATTCTTATGACGAATTCATCTTCACGACAAAACAGACATTGGAGGCAGAGGATCGCGGTGAACTGATTTCACGGACGATTCTTGATGAATGGGGCACTCCAATCGGGACGATTAATTTATATGATATTGAAGACAATGCCGGTTTTTTAGGGACCTGGCTTGGCAAGCCTTACCACGGCAAAGGCTATAACCGAATAGCTAAAGAAGCTTTTTTCCAGGAAGCATTCTATGATTTAGGAATTGAAACGATTTTTATGCGAATCAGAATGCAAAATATCCGTTCTCAAAAAGCCGCCGAAAAGCTGCCTTATGTAGTTTTTGCTAATGAAACCCGAAAAGATGTTTATGAACAGATCAATGCCAATGGCCCGGTCTTTCATTTATATGAGATCCCAAAGGATTTATATACCCTTCATGTTCTTAGAAAGGGACATGAGGAACAGGACAATACCCACTTATTAGAAGCCTAGCAGCTACAAATGCAAAAAAGCTCCCAATTGGGAGCTTTTTTATGTGATCAATTCTTTTCGTATCTTTCAATATATAAGTTTCTGACAATATAAGTTTTGTACAGTTCAAGTTTCCGCAGTTCAATCGGGTGCTTGCGGATGCCTTCTTCCTTTAATTTTTGAATATACCAGCCTTTTGATCCTTTGTAAGCCATGACCATTTCCCCTTTCTAATGCTTGTCCTTTTTTAACCAACTATATGCTCTAGCTGGGAAAAGTATGACTAAAAGTTATTTTTTACGAGTAAGCAGTGAATTGTGGTAAAATGATATCTTATGAGTATAAACGAAAAAGAGGACTGCCATGGAACAAACGTTTAATAAAAAATCAAAAATCAAACAGCTTGTTATTATTTTGTTTCCTATCATAATTACACAGGTGGCCATGTTTTTAATGAGCTTTTTCGATACAGTTATGTCTGGACATTATAGTTCAGATGATTTAGCTGGAGTCGCTATTGGCTCGTCCCTTTGGGTGCCTGTATATACAGGCTTAAGCGGAATACTGCTATCTATAACCCCCATTGTCGCTCAAGCTATTGGCGGTAAGAGACACAAAGAGGTGTCCTTTTCCGTTGTCCAGGGCATGTATTTATCGATTATCATGGCCATTATCGTTTTTGCGGCAGGAGCAGCATCATTGAACGCGATTTTAAATGAAATGAACCTTGACGGCAATGTTCATACAATTGCTCATGATTATCTAGCCGCATTGGGTTTTGGAATTATTCCGCTTTTTCTCTATAATGTGGTTCGTTCCTTTATTGATGCACTTGGAAAAACACAGGTGTCTATGTTCATTACCTTGTTATCGCTGCCAATCAATATTGTGTTTAATTATCTGCTCATCTATGGAAAAATGGGATTTCCTGAACTTGGGGGCGTTGGTGCTGGATATGCCACAACCATTACTTATTGGCTGATTATGGCAATTTCATTTTATATTGTACACAAACATATCCCTTTTTCAGAATTTAGGATTTTTCGCAGACTATATGCGGTTTCCCTGTTAAAATGGAAGGAAATTTTATTGATTGGTGTGCCTATTGGTTTTTCCATCTTCTTTGAAACAAGTATTTTCTCTGCTGTAACCTTATTTATGGCAGGCTTTAGTACAGCTACTATTGCTGCCCATCAGGCTGCCATTAATTTCGCTTCTTTATTGTATATGGTGCCATTAAGCATTTCGATGGCATTAACGATTGTCATCGGATTTGAAGTAGGTGCCAAACGATTTGACGATGCAAGACAGTATGCTTTTATTGGGATAGCGATTGCCATTTTCATGTCGTTTATCAGCGGAATCTTCCTCTCAATATTTCGGGACGAAGTTGCATCCATCTATACAAAGGACCCTGCGGTCGTCCAATTAACGGCCCAATTCCTTATTTACGCGATCTTTTTCCAGCTGTCAGACGCGATTCAGGCTCCTGTTCAGGGTGCATTGAGGGGTTACAAGGATGTCAATGTAACATTTCTTATGACTTTGATCTCTTATTGGATCATCGGGCTTCCTTTTGGCTACTATCTGGCAAATTATACAGGATGGGGAGCTTTTGGTTATTGGACAGGTTTAATAGCAGGACTTGCTGTTGGCGCGATCTGTCTGTTAACAAGACTGGTTATTATTCAAAGACGTTACTCAATAGACACTAAAGGCGCCAGATAAAAAAGGAGGGAAAGCCCTTGGCCTCCCCTTCTTTCCTAATTTATTTTCTAAAAACTTTTCCCAATACGTCTTTTCCGCCTGTTACTGGAATCACACTGCCTGTAATAAAGTCTGAATTCTCATGAGTTAAAAAAGCAATCACTCTAGCGATATCCTGACCAGTGCCCGGTCTGCGTACCGGCATCTCTGGATCCAAAACACCTTGAGCTTGTACTATCTCCTTTTCCTTCCACTCTTCAACAATATCCCCTGGACAGACCATATTTGCCGTGATTCCGTTTTCCGCTTCCTCAAGCGCAATCGTCTTTGTTAGAGACGCAGCACCGCTTTTAGCTGCGGCAAACGCTGATCTGTATATCCATCCTGGCGCTGTTTCCGCCCGATCAAAGCCAATGGAAATAATTCGCCCCCAGCCTTTTTTTCTCATACCAGGAATGAAATATTTGCATAAGTAAAATAAAGCGTTTAGATTTCCGTTTATTAAATCATTCCACTCTTCAATCGAATAATCTGCCATAACTTTTCTTTCATGCAGGTATGGTCCTGCATTATGGATAAGAATATCGACTCCTTCAAAATGGGATAGAGCATGATCTGCCACCTTTTGACAGTCTGTAAGCTTTGTAATATCGCCTTGTACAGTCAGATTATCCGTCCCAAATTTACTTGATAATTCATTGGCCAGTGAGACAGCTTCCTTCTTACTGCTTCGATAATTGATAACAAGATGAACACCAAATTCGGCTAGTTCATAAGCTATTCTTTTGCCGATTCCTGCTGCTCCCCCTGTAATTAAAGCTGTTTTTCCTCTCACATTTAATACCCCACAATTTAGTTTTTTATATTTCTTACTACCATTATACTAATAAGTCTATTATTTATATGCAACTGAAATGGGGTTCATCCTTATTTGCCACATCTTTTATTAACGGCTAATTAGGTGCCTGCATAGGATACATTAGTGAAAATAAAACCAAACTGCTTCAATTTGTGAAAATGGAGTGGATTTACCGCATTAACGGGTTTCTAAAAGGAGGGTTAGCCGTGTTCCCATGGAATTTGTTCCCATTTAAAAAAGATACTTTAAATATGATGAAACAATTGAAACCCGAGGAAATTGAGAAATATGTAAAAGATATGATGAGTCAAATGATGCCAGGAAATATGCAAGGGATGCCAGGAAATATGCAAGGGATGGACCCCGGAAACTTTTCATCATTTTTTAATCCTCAGGCAAATCATCATCAGCAAAAGAACTCAGCCCTTAATTCATCTGTTTTTGAAACACACCATTATGTATTTGTCAGAATACCAATCAAGAATGAACAATGGCTTAAAGATTTGAGAATATTCCATACATCCAATCAGCTAATTGTTGAACATGTGCCTGAGTATGAGGATAAGCATACCATTGTGCTGCCCGCATTAGTAAGAAAAAAAGGGGCTTCAGCCAACTTTAAAGATGACACCCTTGAAATCAGAATACCGAAAAATACAGATATGCAGTATACAGAAATTGATGTGAATGAAATTTAAAGCTCCAAAGGCTCCTGCTATCAAGCGCCTCGAGCTGATTATTATAGAATTCAATCATTATACTAATCTTAAATAAAAAAAAACAGCGGCTTAATAATTAAGCCGCTGGTTTTTAATCTTTTATATTATTTTCCAATAAACATTTGAGTCCAGTAGTTTCCTGATTCAACATAGCCTACACCAATGTGTGTAAAGCTTCCGTTTAAGATATTTTTACGGTGGCCTTCACTGTTCATCCATGCGTTAACAACTTCTTCTGGAGAACGCTGACCCATGGCAATGTTTTCCCCTGCACTGCTGTAAGAGATGCCAAATTGCTTCATCATGTCAAATGGAGATCCATAAGTTGGGCTTGTGTGATCAAAATAGCCTTTATTTTTCATATCCATTGATTTTGCACGTGCAACTTTGCTTAAGTTTTCATCAAGTTGAAGAGCAGGCACGCCATATTTAGCTCTTTCCTGATTTGTTAATTCGACAACCTTTTGCTCATATGCGCTTACAGATGCTGCTTGTGCAGGCTGCTGTGCTGCAGGCTTTTGCTGAGCTGGCTGCTGTTGTGCAGGCTGTTGCTGTTGTTGGACTGGCTTTTGTGCAGCTGGCTGTTGCTGTACTGGCTTTTGTGCTGCCGGCTGCTGCTGTACTGGAGCCTTTGCCTGATGCTGATATGTTGGTGCGTTCCATTGGATATTAAAGTTTGGAAAATACTTCTTTAATAAACTATTAACCTGATCATAATTTACTGCATATGATTGAGCATAGTAAACTTTAACGGGCTGATTTGCTTGGTAGTTAGAAGCTGCGTCTGCTTTATTTCCTGCTGGATTTGCTAGTAGAAGAGCTGCTGCTGCTGCAACTGATAGAAATACTTTTTTATTCATGTATGTTTTCCTCCCGATGTTTGATAGTGTAGTTTAGTGCTTGTCTTGCTTGCACAATCATCATAACACAGGGTTTTTCGTAATAATTTCGGAAGGATCTTCCATTAAGTAATTATCTATCATATTTGCTGAAAATTAAATGAAGCCAAAATCAGGAGAAACCCTTTATTCATTTGACTTTCATAGAATTTTCACAGCTGTTTGCCTTAGTGGTATAAATCCCCATCTTTGGCAATGGGTATTTTTCATTACCAAAATTAAACTAAGAAATGCCTATTGACAGGTTTTGAGAGAGTGGATTTTCATTACTTTTGTTACAGCAGTATTACAATATTAAGGATTAACGACATAGGAAAACATGCGAAACAGCTATTTCATTTGCTCTACTTGTTCCAAATGCAGCAGGATCAAAGCCAGTTTGCTTTCTTCTGTTAGATCGGATTCAATCACTCTTTTTGTAGCCAAAAAATATTTCTCAAAAATAGGCTTCCTGACCCGCGGATGAGAATTTTCATCTTTTAGCTCTCTTGCGATTGCCTCTTTTAGGATATACTCTGCACCCTCTTTTGAAACTAGATTCCTGCCTTTCCATAGTGATCGATATTCATCAAGTAAATGATTATAATTCAACATCATCCAACCTTTCGTAAAACACTTTCCTTATTTATACATAAATAAAAGTGCAATTGCAAAAAATAGGTTAAAAAGAAAAGGAGATTCTGCATGAATTCACCTTACTGCTGTCCCAATTGCAAAACCAACCGAAGCCGATTCAATATCATTAAGCAAATACCACAGGCCGTCAAGCTTGACCCGCAATCAGGCGAGGTTATTGAGGAATATACCAGCAGCAATATCAGCCCTTTCCATGTACCTTACAAGGGGCCGGAACTTCGGATTCAATGCGCTATATGCGGTCTGATTGAGGACGAGAGAACCTTTATAAAGTTTGGGCAAAGATAATTGAATAAGGATTGAACGCACTTAAAAGCAGTGAAAAAAGCTTGAGGCTTAGTCCTCAAGCTTTTTTCCTTCCATTTCATTGAAAAAGCGGACACTGTCAATTTTCCAAGAATCTGCCTGAGAAAATCGTGCTAAATGAATATAGCCCTTGTATTTCTTCGATCCATCATTCTTTATAACCATATCTAATTCAACAGGCACCTCTAAAGTTAACTCTTCCTTTAGATCTTCCACAGGAAGGACTGCCATCCGAGCTAAATGGATATTTTCAATAGATTGAAGATGTTTTTTCCATTTCTTTTGTTTTAAAGAAACACTGGACACAATGTGCGTATCCTGCTGTTTTATCCCGGCAACAAAAGCACTGATGAGTTCATATGGATTTGCATTTCCAATATAGTTATCGAGTTCCCCTGCTGCTTTTAAAATCATCAGTTTATGTGATAAATCCATGAAATTAGTCCTGTGTGTGGTGCTCCCATAAAAGTGGATGCAAAAATGGCCCGGAAAATTATTTTTCAAAGCTCCTGCTCCGTGAGGCATGCCATGCATGGAAGCAGCAATCCACTGATTTCCATGGATAACGATAATAGCTCTTCGTTTCCAGCTCCATTTCCCGCCATATATTCCTTTCATAATTTTTGTTTCTTTGGACGTTAAAGGCTGGACATCGGCATGATGGCTGCCCGCGCGCCTTTGTACTTGAAACCTCTTTCCCGTTTCAAGATCAAGCACAGTAAACTTACTGTACTTCGGCAATATCTTATTGACCTCTTCCCACGGAAGCATCTCCACCCGAATTCCTACATCATCCTCTTTTGCTGAGATGCTTTGAGAATGTATGAACAATCCGGTAAACATAAAAATAACTGCAATAAGTTTCATTATATTCCACTCAATTTCATTGAATTTAGCCTTGAAGCTAATAAACCCTTCTTCAAAAAGTTTGCCAAAAGGCCCGCGCATCTATTCATTTCATTGATGGCAAAAAAAAAGACATTTGTCAGTAGTTAAACAAATGTCTTTTTACTTAGTCCTGTAAAAATTGCTTTAATGCCTCTTCATTTTCTTTGTAATCGATTTGCAGCACCAAGCCAGCATGCTGGTAGCTTTTGTTTTCATAACTGTTTGAGACAGGGATTCTTAATGTTTCAATATCAGAAACAGGATTCAGCAGAAAAGCTGCCCCTAAAGACACAATTTCATCCATCTTTAAGTCTGTTTCAACATTTTGCATAGCTTGTTTAACAACACTAGGGAATGTCGCTATTCCTTCAACAGAACTGAATTTTTCCACAGCCTGCTCCTTAAGGGATATAAGGACCTCCTGCTGGCGATTTACCCGGCCAAAATCATTTTGACTGTCATGCCTAAACCGGACAAACTTTAAAAGCTCCTCTCCCTTTAGCCGCTGTTTCCCTGGTTCCATATCAAGCTGAAGCTCGTTAATCATTTCCTTTGTCACATTTACATCAAGTCCATCAGGCGCGATGGAGTCCATTATTTTAATGAACCCTTTAAAATCGACCACGGCCGTATTATCAATTTTTACAGCAAAATTTTCTTCAATTGTCTTTTTTAATAGATCCGTACCGCCAAAATAATAAGCATGATTTAATTTGCTATAGGGATAAGGGGCATCGGGGATTTTTACATAGCTATCCCTCATTAATGAAACAAGCTTAAGCTTTTTGTCTTTCGGTTCATACTTGGCTAGCATAATGGCATCTGATCTTGAAGAAGCTTTCACTTCTTCTCTTGAGTCAACGCCTATGAGTAAAAATGTCTTTTCTTCCTTTGCCTGTTTGAACGGAATCTTTTCTGCCACAGGAGGGATATTTTTTTCAATGACTTTCTCAATAATTGTATTCGGCTCTTTTTCCACGACATTATTAGATATCTGCTTCTGTTCAGCGTTTTCTTCCACCTTGCCTTCTTCATTTAGAAAAGGCAAAGAACAGCCAGCAAGGAAAAAGATGCTCAATATTAAATAAATCCCTTTCTTCAATTGCCAACACCTCTTTTTTGAAAATAGGGAATTAAAATCTACATATTATATACCAAAAGGCTTGGTTTGATTACATCCTACTATCATTGTTGGAAAGATTGATGAAATCTATACCCGGTGGTTTCTTGAAAAAAGGCACTCTTCCTAGGAAGAGTGCCTTTTTTCATTTATGATCCAATTTTTTGTTTCAAAATATCTTCTGCTTTTTGAATTTGCGTATCGTTGTTTTGTATTTTTTCTCTAATTTTTTGCATGATTGCCATTGAAGTTTCACCTTGAATAACACCAGTTACTTTCATGTTTTCTGATTTTTGGAAGCTTTCAACGGCTTGTTTCGTTTTCTCATCAAAAAATCCGTCTTCACGGCCTGGATCAAATCCGATAATTTTCAGCATTTGCTGTGCGGTTTTCACATCATTAGATGCTGTGGACAGCTTTAATTCGCTTTCAGGATTAATGATTGGCAGGGTAGCATATTCTGGCAATTTCACCTCATAATCAGGCTTAATCCCTTTTTCATGAATCCAATTGCCATTTGGTGTCAGCCATTTCTCTGTTGTAAATTTCATATTGGATCCATCCCTGAATCCTTCTGCTCGCTGAACGGTTCCTTTACCGAAGGATTTCTCACCAATTAGCGGTACATCAGCTGACTCCTTTACGGCAGCTGCAAGGATTTCTGAAGCACTTGCACTTCCGCCGTCAATAACAACCACAAGCGGAATTTTTGGGTTTTTTGAACCTTTTGAATGCATTTGTTCTTTATTACCGTTTCGATCTTCAATTTGGAAAATTGTTTTGCCTTCCGGTACAAAAAGGCTAGAAATATCAATGGCCTGATTTAAAAGTCCTCCAGGGTTTTGTCTTAAGTCTAGAATTAACCCTTTCATTCCCTGTTTTTGCAGGTCATTTAAAGTCTGAATCAGCTCTTTTGATGTATTTTCGGAGAAAGAAGTGATTTGAACTTTTGCTATGCCATCCTCAAGCATTTCTCCATACACCGTTTCAATTGGAATCGTATCACGGGTGATATGGACCTTCATCTCATCCTGAACGCCAGGACGCTGAATAGTAAGCTCAACCTTAGTCCCCTTTTCACCTCTAATGATTGTCACAGCTTCAGTTGCACTCATGCCCTGAAGGCTTTTGCCATCGACAGCCAATATTTTGTCATTCGGCTTTACCCCGGCCGCCTCTGCAGGCGAATTTTTAATTGGAGATACTACAACAATAAAACCATTTTGCTCCTGTATTTCAGCACCAATCCCTTCAAATGAGGAAGATATCGTTTCCTGGAAGCTGTGCGCTTCATCTACCGTCATATAATCGGAATATGGATCCTCTAATGCATCAACCATCCCATTTAAGGCGCCATTCATCAGTTTTTCCTCATCAACTTCCTTATAGTAGTTGGATTTTAGCATATCATACGCTGCATACAGTTTATGGAATCCCGCTCTTTCACCTGTGTAAATGAGACCCGCTTTATTAAGGCCAAAAATTAAACCAGACGCAGTAATGCCCACACTCAAAATCACAATAAAAATCACGAGCATAAAAAAGTTCAGTTTCTTCATACGGATTAATCTAGGCTCTTTTTTAGGCGGTTCCTGATTGAAATCATTTAAATCGTTATTTTCCAAAACTCCTCACCACTTTCCTGACACAAAAAATTCCCCGATTGCCTTATTGATATAGAATAACATTTTTACATAAAAAAGAAAAAATTTAAAACCAATGGAGCCTATTCATCTTCGGTCACAAAAATTCTCTGAAAAAGGCCAGACATAGTCTGACCGTTAAATTTTCTGCACGATTTTGAAGTATTCTTCTAATGTTAAATCCTTTTCAAAAATGACTTTTGCCGCTTTTTTACCTACATAGCGGAAATGCCATGGCTCATATTTATAGCCTGTAATGGCTTCTTTTCCTTTTGGATAGCGAAGAATAAAGCCAAAACGATGGGCATTTTGGGCAATCCATTTTCCTTCTGCTGTTTCACCAAACGCTTCCGATAATTCGAAGTTTGCACTTTCACTCGATAAGTCCATTGATAGGCCGGTCTGATGCTCGCTGCTTCCTGGAATTGCGACTGCCGCCAGCGCCTTTTCTTCTCCATATTTATTAACCTCAGCATTAAAAACGGAAACCTGCCTGTCATAGGAACGATAGCCTGAAACCGCAAATAAATGGGTGCCATTATTCTTTGCATCGGTAAACATCGCTTCAAGTGCTTCTGCTGCCTCTTTACGCATATAGCTCTTTTCAATATCCTGATCACCGAAAGAAAATAAAACATTTGGACGAACAAGGTCATCAGGGGCATAGCCATCTGGGAGGCTATATTGCTTGTTTACCATCACCATGATATTTTTCGGGTTCTGGATAACAGCTTTTCCGTTTACGGATTGAATCTCATTAAAAAAGTCGGCCTCAAGTTTTGGAGCGTCGTTTTCTGAAGGCGGTTCTTCACTTGTTTGTGCCTGTTGTTCCTTTACAGTCTCCCCGCTTGGTGCATCTTGTTTTTGAGTATTTGACGGCATTGGCTCTGCCGTTTCCTCTGAACTTAGAAACGGAATTTTTTCGATATATGAATCTAACTGACTGCAGCCTGTTAAAAGCAAGGCAGAAAAAGCGGATAAAGCAATAACTTTTTTCATGTTGACCACCTGTCTCTTTTTTTCACGACTACCATTTTATCATGAATTTGCTCGTTGCACTTGGCTCAAATAAGAAAAAATGAAAAACTGGCTCAAAAGAACCAGTTCTTTAATATTTAACCGCAGATTTCAGCTCAAGCGCCACGCTTTCTGTCCCAATCAACTGCAGTTAAAATTAATCTCTTAGACATACTATTCATTAGTAACAGCTTCCAAAGCTACCTCAATCATTTCATTAAAAGTGGTTTGTCTTTCTTCAGATGTAGTTGCTTCACCAGTTAAGATGTGATCGCTGACAGTCAGTACTGATAAGGCTCTTCTATCAAATTTAGCCGCTAGTGTATAAAGTGCGGCTGTTTCCATTTCAATAGCTAAAATTTGATATTTCGCCCATTTTTCCAGTTCAGCATTATCATTATAAAACATATCAGCAGTAAAGACACTGCCGACCTTTAAATTCAGGCCCTTCTCTACTCCGGCATCATAGGCTTTTTTTAGCAGATCAAAGTTTGCCGCTGGTGCATAATCAACACCGCCAAAGGTCAGCCGGTTCATTTGATTATCTGTTGAAGCCGTCATGGCTAGAATGACATCCCTTACCTTAACATCCTTCTGGATGGCACCGCATGTTCCAACCCTGACTAAATTTTGCACATTGTAATCCTGCATAAGCTCATTTATATAAATAGAAATAGATGGAACTCCCATGCCCGTTCCTTGTACAGAAATCTTTTTTCCTTTATATGTACCAGTAAAGCCAAGCATATTTCTTACTTCATTATAACAAACAGGATCTTCAAGAAATGTCTCAGCAATATACTTTGCTCTTAAGGGATCTCCCGGCAAAAGGACTGTTTCGGCAATTTCATTTTCTTTTGCGCCAATATGTACACTCATGTTAAAACCTCCAAATTTGTTCTATGGACTGCATGCAAACAATATACCATAATTTTCACCATGCTTAAAACTTCAAGATACAGCATGATTTTGCAGCCTGCGGGTATGCTATTTATAGATTTGCAAAAGGAGGTAAATCTATGCGTAAAGAACTAAGACAAGCCGTTCAGCATGCAAATGAAACAAACCCTTCCTCAAGAGGCGGCACACAGCCTCACACATCAAAAAAGGATAAAGATAGAAGCCGAATTAAAGGATAAACGGGGGGATTATCATGGGTAAAAAAAATCGAAACCGAATTGCGTCACCAAAAAAGAATAATCATGTTCCGCCCGAAGCAGTCATTGCCGAACAAGAGGCACACGGGAAAGAATTTTCAGCGAGCGGCGGACGAAAAAATAATCAATAATCTATTTAAGGCCCTGCCATTTGCATATGGCAGAGCCTTTTTTCATCTAATATGTACCCGATTAATCGGCTCCCATCCTCCTGGCTTTAACTGGTAATAATACTGTCCGCCACGGCCTTCATCAATAAAAAGAATGTCGCCAGTACCCATATACCTCCCATTAAAATCACCCGGAATTCGATCATTGACATTAAATGTTGAAAAAACAGAATACAAGCATTCGTCATGGTCTGCTGCTTCTATTTTCAGCCTGTATACTTGTTTATATCCTTTTCTTTGTCTAAATTCCGGAGTTTGGAAAATAGTTACATCATACTCTTTCTTCTTTAATCTTGTTAATTCCCTCAGCATTTTATCCTCCTCCAATTGTCCTAATTTTTTTCAAATTTTGACTTGATATGAGGCTAATTTCCATATAAAATATAAATATAATATTCTGATAATTCCTAATAATTCATTATTTGACATTAGCCTTGTCGTTTCCTTCATCAAAATATTTCTACTTTTGTCGAATAAAGCAAAATTTTTATTTCTTTGAATCTTGTTTCATAAGAATATTAGTTTAGCAGAAATAACACCAAGAAAAGGGGGAAAAAATTTGAGGGCTTTAACTTTAAGAGGTAAGCCAGTCCTTACCTCATTCGTACTTTGGTTCCTAGCATCGACTTTTTTGTATTTCATTCAGCCGCTTCAGCCATTTCAATCCATCGCCCATCGGGGTGCCTCTTTTTATGCTCCTGAAAATACGATTGCTTCCTTTCAAAAAGCTCTTGAACTAGGGTTTGATTTTATTGAACTTGATGTCAGGCTCAGCAAGGATGAACAATTGGTTGTCATACATGACAAAGATGTCAACCGGACAACAAACAGTGAAGGCGATGTCGATCATTTTACGGCAGCCCAATTAAAAATGCTTGATGCCGGCTCCTGGTTTTCCCCAGATTACAAGGATGAAAAAATCCCTTTGCTAGAAGAAGTGCTCACAGCATTTGGCGGGAAGATTGGACTTCTTATAGAGGTGAAATCACCCGAAAGCCAGCCAGGAATTATTGACCGATTGTCACAAATGCTAAATGAGCATGTAGCGGGTGGTCTTAATGCCGACAAAATAAAGGTACAATCCTTTAATATTAAAGAAATGAAAAACTTTCATAAGCAAACTCCCGAAATTGCTGCGGGAATTCTGCTGAACAAGCCTTTAGACACGCTGGAATTGGCTTCCTATCGGCCATTTGCCTCATTTCTTTCCATCCATCATCAGCTTATTTCTAAATCCTTTATAAAGCATGCACAGCTGCTCGGCTTTGATGTTTTTTCTTGGACTATAAAGAAGCAATATCAATTTCAAATGATGCAGCGCCTCGGCGTACACGGGATTATTTCCAATGAGGAATACCGCGAACCAAGCTCAAACCTGACTGTATTAATTACACCATTTTTATAAGAAGATTAAAAAAATAAGCCTCTAAAAAGGCTTATTTTTATGAGTACTGCTGGATAACTGATTGAATTTTTTGCTGCATATATGGGATATCCGAACGAGTAATCCTTAAAAGGACATTTGACTCATCCATATTTAGCGCTTCAGAAAACAGGCTGCTTAATCCTCTGACACGTCTATCAACTTGCATTAATATTTCAATCTCATTATTTGAAACAGGGAAAAAGGTAACTTCCAATTCGTCAAGACGACCCCGGAATGGGCCTGATGAAGGCACAAATTCAAATTCCTGTGTAAATGGAAGTCTGCGTCGCAGCCGATGAGGAGCCTGCTGGCATTCTGCTTCTCTTAATCGAAATCCCAAGCCATTTACCGCCTGAAAAACGGCATCCATGATTTCATTCGGTACTACACGCAAATAATCCTTATCAGACGGATCAACTGCATTTTTAATATCTAATCCAGTCGAAATCCAAATCTTTGTTTTTCCAATGGATATCGGCGTATCAGGGGGCAAAATAAACGAGAACGGGATTTCTTTTCGCTCATTAGCCATGATGGTAAAGGATTCAGTTAACTTAAAACGGTCAATGAGCCCTGAAACCGTATGTTTCTTATCATCTGATTCCTTTACATAGGTTGTATTGAGCGCTAAGTATATATCATCAATTCTTTGTTCAGTGCTTCCTCCCTGAATTTCAACAATTCCTTTAATTTCTCCCCCAGGTGTGACAACATCACTGACAAGTTTCGTATCAACTCTTGCCGAACCAATTCCAACACTTGCCAAAAATTTATTAAATAATGACATGAACTTCCCTCCCGAAATATTCTATTTAAAGATTTACGAATCAACGCTCATAAGGTTTCATTCTTGCTAAAGTTTTTCTTAAACAATCTTGCTATTTGTTCGGCGAGCTGCTCCGTATAGACCTTCGCGTTTTCCATGGCATCTTCAATTGTTACTGCACCTGGAACAATTGAAAATAGCGCATCAATCCCAAAGTCATGTACCTTCCCGCTATCCTTGCCAATGGTACCAGCTATCGCAACAACTGGAATACCAGATTCTTTCGCCACCTTGGATACGCCAATTGGGGTTTTCCCTCTTACAGTCTGACCATCTATCTTGCCTTCACCGGTAATAACAAGATCAGCATGACATAATACATCCCTTAGCTTGGATTCTTCGATAACGATTTGAATGCCTGACTTTAATTCCGCTGATAAAAATGCAATCATACCTCCGCCAAGCCCGCCAGCAGCACCAGCTCCAGATATGCCATTAACTGATGCATTAACATCTCTTTTAATAATTTCAGCAAAATGGTGAAGATTGGCATCAAGTTCTGCAACCATTTCTTCGGTTGCCCCCTTTTGCGGGCCAAAAATAGCCGATGCACCATTTGGTCCCGTCAGCGGGTTGTCCACATCACAGGCAGCTGTAAATTTCACCTTTGCCAGACCTGGATGAAGATTTGTCAGGTCTATCCTATTAAGAGCAGAGAGTGCTCCTCCGCCAAAACCAATTTCTCTCCCTTCTTTATCCAATAAGTTTGCCCCAAGTGCTTGCGCCATCCCTGCACCACCGTCATTGGTGCTGCTTCCGCCAAGTCCAATAATTATATGGTCCGCACCGTAATCAATGGCTGCAAGAATCAGTTCGCCAACGCCGAATGTTGTTGAATGAAGGGGATTTCTTTCATTTGGGCGTACTAAATGCAAACCAGCAGCCTCTGCCATTTCAATGATGGCTGTTTTTTCATCACCAAGAAGCCCGAACACTGCCTTCACAGGTTCTCCTAGCGGGCCAGTCACGGATTTCTCTATTAATCTTCCATTTGTTGCATCAACCAGTGATTGAACAGTTCCTTCTCCGCCATCAGCCATAGGAACCTTTATGTATTCTGCTTCAGGGAATATTTTCGAAAACCCTTTTTCAATTGCAATGGCTGCTTCAAGAGCGGTCATGCTTTCCTTAAATGAATCTGGAGCAATGACAATTTTCAAGACAGTTTCCTCCAATTTATGAACAATGTTTTGTAATATTTTATAAAAACAAATATACTAGTATCATACTATATTTCGATAATTCAGATAAGGAAAAACTCTATTTTTCCCACATTAATGTCCATCATTCTAAGGAGATGAGAGCAATTAAACCAAGAGTATTCATTACACGAAAGCCACCGATACATGTGCTTGAGGACTTAAAGGAATATTTTGATGTGGATACATGGGATTTTGAAGAATCTAACGTACCTCGAGAGCATTTGCTAACTGATATAGAGAAATATGATGGGCTTCTTTGTCTTTTGACAGAAAATGTTGATGAAGAGGTGTTAAGCAAGGGGGAAAGTTTAAAAGTCGTAAGTAATCTGGCTGTTGGCTTTAATAATATCGATGTTGCCTTGGCCACGCAAAAAGGAGTCATGGTGACGAACACACCAGGTGTTCTGACAGAGACAACAGCAGATTTAACATTCGCCCTATTAATGGCGACTTCCCGCAGAATCATCGAAGCCTCCGCCATTCTTCGCGAGGGCCAATGGAAAACATGGTCACCGATGTTTTTAACAGGTATGGATATCCACGGATCCACCCTTGGCATCATTGGTTTAGGAGATATCGGTGCAGCGGTGGCACGAAGAGCAAAGGGCTTTAATTTGAATCTTCTCTACCATAACCGCAGCCGTAAAGAAAACCTGGAATCCGAGCTTGGCATCGAATACAGAGATTTGCCTGGCTTATTAAAGGAATCAGATTTTGTGGTCATTCTTACTCCTTTTACAAAGGAAACAGAAAATCTGATCACCATTAATGAGTTTAAATTAATGAAAAAGACAGCTATTTTAATTAATACGGCCAGAGGCGGCATTGTCAATGAGGAGGATTTAGCAAAGGCATTATCAGATGGACTGATTTGGGGGGCTGGGCTTGATGTTTTCGTCGAAGAACCTGTTCCCCTCAACCATCCGCTGCTAAGGCTCCCAAATGTTGTCACTCTCCCGCATATTGGGAGTGCAAGTATTCAAACAAGAACAAAAATGTGGGAGCTTGCCGCAAAGAATTTAAAGGAAGCTTTATTAGGCAACATGCCCCCAAATCTGGTAAACAAAGAAATCCTCGCAAATAAATAATAAAATGACGAGCAGGTGCCCCTGCTCGTCATTTTTATTGTCATTTCTTCTATGATTCATCCTCTATTTCTTCATCGATGATACATTTTTTCAGTAAGTATTCAAACGTAATATCTGCTAATTCATCTAGTTCCTCTTCCGTAGGGACATATCCCCTCTTTGCCAGCTCATGAAAGAAAAAATCAGCTATTTCTTCCGTATCAATTATTACTTCCATTTCTCTCATTAGCACCGCCCCCTTTGTAGAGAATGTATGACATTCCTTAAACATTCATGCAAGCTTCTTCTTTTCATCCCATTATTTTAAAGTATTTGTCATTTTTGGGTTAGACAAGCATACATATGATCATAAGAAAAAACAAATATTCTTCGTTTGCCACTTATTAATGAATAATTGGAGGAGAAAACCATGACTAGTCTAAGCAAAATAACCGAGGTAATAAAAGAAGATGTGAATAGTGAAGAAAGCTTGATTGCAGAAGGAATGAATTGGATGTTAAATGGATGGTTTAAATTAATTTTGTTCCTCGGAATTCCCTATTTAGGCTATTTGCTGCTTGTATCTTCAGGATAATCTAAGCCCTTTTCTTTCCACTGTTTGAAGCAATCTGCTGTAACTTTCTAATAACCATGCGCATGATTTGCTTATATTCCTCATCATGAAACATTTCGTAAAGAATTCGATAGTCATTATACAGATCCAATAATCCATCAATGACTTGTTTTCTTTCCTGGATATTGGATAGAATCTCCTTTTCCTCCTTTCGAAAACCAGGGCCTTTTGTTTCCACTTTTTCCAGTGATACTTCTGGCAGCTTTTTCTTTTTCTTGTCTGAAAAATATAGTGAACCCAGCTTCTTTAGAAATTCATCCGCATGATCAGAATCCGCTACTAGTGTTAGTTCCTCTTCTCTTGCTTCGAGCCATTCAGCATCGCTAATCCTTGATAGCTCGTAAATCACATCTTCCCATGCATCCTCTTTATAGCGCCAGATTTCCGTCCGAAATCCAACAATTCGAAACAGTTCAGAACCCTGCCCCTTAACTTGAACAATATCGCCGAAAAAATAGTTATACTGTATATCTATATGCTCCTTTTCCATGATTTCCCCCTCAAACTCTGATAAAAACTGGAGGCTGGACTCCATGTAAAGGCCTTCACTTTTATTAACTTCATATACATATATGCCATCTAGCCATTTAACATCTGTTAATTTGCTAAAATGACGGTAACTGCGGCAAAAAGAAAACCCGCATACTGTTGCAGCATACGGGTTCACCTTTTATTATTTTCTTCCTTAGCCTGCTTTTTGATTTTATTGGTTAATTGCATAAGTCCTTTAGCCGCTTTTTCAGCATCAAATGTACCTTTTTCTGAGTATTTTACCTTCACGCTAAGATCACCCCGCTATAAAATATGCGGGTAGCCTGCATTTGGCGCTTGTCTGACCGGCTTAGCTTTTATTCAATACTATTTATTAACTCTGTCATCATCTTTTTGTCCATTGGCCCGACGATTTTATTGCGAATAATACCATTTGAATCAATGATATAGCTGGTCGGTATGGTTCTCGCCCGATAAAGATTGCCAATTTCACCTGTATGATCAAGGAGTATTGGGAATGTCAGTTCATAATCATCTGCAAAACGGCTAATATGTTCTGGGTTCTTTTCCGCCGTTGTCAGATTAACTGCCAGTATTTCAATATTATCGCCATTTTGTTTCTCATAAAATTCCTGCATATGCGGCATCTCTGCTTTGCAGGGAGGACACCATGTCGCCCAGAAATTCAAGATGACCTTTTTCCCCTTCATTTTGGACAAACTTATTGCCTCTCCAGCTAATGTCTCCAATTCAAAATCCGCTGCCAGATTTCCTTCCTCTATGCCCATTTTTGCTGAGGTTTGAACAGCTTCTTGGTTTGACCCAGCTTTTTCGCCCCCTGCCAAAACAGACGCATAATCCAGCAGTGCCATGCCCCCTACAGCCATACTAAGTGATATGATCACCTTTTTTGATAGCATATTTCTTTTAAACAAAGCCAAAATTAGGACAATGAAAGCCAAAATACCAAGTATCAGGTCACTTATTCGAGGGGCATTCACTAGAGCATAGGCTAAGATCCGGTATCCTCCAAGAATGGCTAAACTATAAAAAAACAATGATTGCAGCATCAAAAGGGGAGGAACTTTCAGCTTGATGCTTTTCCAGTAAAAATAGCCAAGAGATCCGAATACTGCCAATATCAAACCAGCTGTCCCGCCAGTGAAATACAATAAAGACATCGGGCTCTTTAAAACTAAAGCAGGGTCAGTTAAAACTAAGCTAACTTTCCAAAGAATGAAGCATAAAAACACGCTATTTCCTAAAACATCAAAGACCCTTTTTGCCACTGCTTTTGCTTGGGTTTGATGCAGCCACATCCGAATAAAAAATAACCCAAATATGATTGAAATTCCAAGGAGCAGCCATTTGAGCGGCACAGCTAGTGAAGCGATTTGAATTACCTGCATATTTCCCCCTATGAAGGATGGTTAATCAATTCAAACGTTTCATGAACCTCAACGGAGCCAATGACCGTTTGAATCATTCCACAGTATTTTAAAGTCAGATCAAGTGATTTTTGAACCTGTTCTTCCTTGAGATTTTTCCCTTCAATAATATAATGAAAATCAACTCGTTCTACCCGGTTTGCTTTTTCTTTATTTCGTTCAATATTCGTTTGCACACGTATAGAGTCGTAGTCGATCCGTTTCTTCTTAAGCACCGTTTCTAATATGCCCCCGCTGCAGCCAACAAGAGAGGAAATTAATAATTCTATTGGCTTAAATCCTTTTTCAGGATCTGCTGAAACAATAAGTTCACCAAACTGTGTATTCAGATGTGCCGCACCATTCTTTAATTCATACTCATACATTCATGTACCTCCCTAAAAAAAGTTTTTACCCGTACAAGCATTATACCTGTACGGGTAAAAAGGAAACAAGTTTTATGACTTATCAGATTTTTTAAAGCCATTCAATTTCAATTGCAGGTTCTTTTGCTGATTGTTTTGTACAATGATTAGCTGATGTATTGGCAGAAAACCAGATTTTCTTGATAAATGATTTTAAAAAAGTATTGCACGGCTCAATCTCTAATTTTTCTATCCTATCGAGTGTTTGGAGGTTTTCTTTAAGCTGTTTTTGCCTATCCCTGCTACTTTCCATGTTGTCTAATTGAATAGTAATATGGTTCAGCTGCTCTTGCACTTTATTGATTTTCTCCAAGTTTTCATCGCTCAACTCTTGAAATTCGGCAGAACTGATTTCTCCATCCATTCTCATTACGGCCAAGTTCCTCTGTCTTTTTTCAAACCTAGCTTTTTGTTTTTCGAGCGATGCCATTTGTTCTTTCAAAAGATTCATTTCTTTGGCGGTATCGAGCAAATTCAGGTTCTGTAAAGCCTTCTCAAAAGCAGGTTTCTTTTCTTTTATTCTCTTAAGCACATATTCTTCTATTGGAAAATATTTATATCCTTTATCCATGCATTTATTATTGCTGACTTTATAGGAACAGGATTTGATATAATCACTGCCAGTACTATCTATTTGGATATATCTTTTTCTCAAACAGCATGAACAATATATTAAATTTTGCAGCCTGTGCACGGCTCTTTTCTTATTAAAAAAATGATTCTTCTTGTTTTCCTGCAAGATCGTTTGCACTTCAAGCCACTGCTGTTTGGGGATAATCGCTTCATGAGCATTTTCAACAAACACCTTGTCAACTACTCGTCCATTCACTCTCCTGCTGGCTTTTACGACACCATAATAAACGGCATTGCGGCGAATCGAAGAAATATGCGAGGTGGTCAATACTTTTCCGCTCCGGCTTCTCCAGCCCAATGCATCTAGCTGTCTAGCAATTTCGTTCGCACTGAATCTTTCCAGTGTTTTTTGGAAAATATATTGAATGATTTTTGCTTCTTCCTCCACAATTATAAGCTTTTGGTTTTCAGCTTTTGCATACCCTAAGGGAACCCTGCTGCTCATGACCCACCGCCCTTGCTCCGCTGCAGCCAAACGCCCCCTGCCAAGACGCTTACGAATTTGTTTATATTCGAAATTCGCCATCATCGCCTGAAAGGAATAGAGCATCTCATTGCTTTCCTGGGCCAAATCAATTTCGCCTTGCGGGGTTAAAATTTTTATATCATGCGCAATCAGCATCGTTTTAATCTGTTCAGCAAACGCATTATCCCGGGAAATTCGATCAATATCCATAACCAAAAGATAATCGTATTCTTCTAACTGTTTCAGAAATCTATTTAATTGTGGCCTCTGGGTATTAATGCCGCTCGAAACCTCTTGATAAATGTCATACCCCAGCTTATGCTGATCTGCTAGTTTGACCAATGCCTGTTTGTGGTAAGAAAGCACTTCTTCAATATCTAATTGCTCTTCATTTCTTGATAAGCGCAGGTAAATGGCAGCTAAAGACATATTGCACCCACTCCCATGTTTGCTTTTCGTAAAAATAGAAAGTTAACATCTGTTATCTTTCCAACGGTACCATAAATCGTGATCACGACTGTATCACCGACACTATATTTTGGTTTTTTCTTATCGTTCATTTCCTCCCATCCTCTCAGGTGTGAGTCGTGAAATATTTTGATTACGATAGTATATGCAAACAAGGGAAAAGACGCTCATGTCAATGAAAACATTGGATGAAAACCTACCCTTCAGAAAGAAGATACAAATCCCATGCTTCATCAAAAACAGACATATTTTCTAGATAAGATCCATTTAATTCAAGATAGGAGCTTATTTCGTGGTAGTCCGAGGATGTTTTTGGAAAACTATGATCCATGTAGGCATCATTTGCAAAAGTGCTGATCGCATCTTTCGGAGCTGGGTGCCGATATTTCATTAAAAAATGATAAAAAGTTTTTGCCATAAAAATCCCTTCTTTTTAAAACAAGTTTTTTACTAATATAATGGAATATCTTATTCACGTCCATAAAAAAAGGCAATCCATTGCGGATTGCTTTTTTTTAGTGAGTACCTATTTTTACTGAAAACGCGAAGATTTCGCCATCTCTGTCAGTGCCCAAATAATATTGAACATCAAAATTGCTACTGTAATTGGAACCGCCTGCAGCCAATTCTTTCCATATTTTTCTTTAATTACTCCTGCATAAAATCCGCAGAAAAATAAAGCAAACATAGCTGCAGCAAGCATAACCATTAAAACAATTTGCATTTCCTTTTCCTCCCGGCCATAAAAGAATAGTTTCCCCAATTACTATTATAAAGACGGTGAAAAAGGAGTTTGTGAAAATAACGTGAATTTTTTGTGAAAAATGTCACGGTTTATGAGTTTAAGAGCTAAAATCAAAATAATTTCTTTTCAGCAATCTGGGCTGGGCCATTAAATTCTCAAAGCTTGTTTCACTGCCTATCAGTTTGGTATTAATTAAAAATAATTGATCCTCAATCTCTTTGACCAGATTTTCCGATTGGTACACCATGCTGCAATCGCGGCAAGTGACGGATGGGACATCATTGATCTTTATCGCCCTGGTTCCGTCTGGCAGCTCCCAATAGACCGGTCCCGATCCTTGTTGAATGTTGGGGCTATTACACCATTCACAATTCTTATCCATATATGTTCCTCCTACTCATTTGCAATTGCTTTCATATCTGGTGCTGAAGATTTATTTTGTTTCGACATCTGAGCCTGGAACTTTTTCTCTTTTAATTCATCGCGCTTTTCCCGTTTATCCTTAAGGGAGGCATGCTGAGGATCTTCACCATACTGGCTGCGGCGATCCAAGCGGGATAGCCCTTCTGGTACAAGATTAAATTTCTCATCATTCATCAGGCCTGCAATACCGGCTTTCGATTTCTTTTCCTCCATGTCTGGATAAATTTCTTTAAAATAGCCTTCCGCACGGCCAGGAACGTAATTTTCTGGTTCTGGATAGGTCGTGATAACCCCTTCAAAGTTTCTTAATACGACCTTATCTGCACTTTGTGAAATTAAATAGTTTGGCTGCAAGGAAATCTTTCCGCCTCCTCCAGGAGCATCGACAACAAAGGTTGGTACTGCATAGCCTGATGTATGTCCTCTTAATCCCTCAATAATTTCAAGACCCTTTGAAACTGGTGCACGGAAATGACCGATTCCTTCAGACAAATCACATTGATAAATATAGTATGGACGAACTCTGATTTTAACAAGGTCATGCATAAGTTTCTTCATAATCGGCACACTGTCATTGATCCCTGCAAGGATCACTGACTGATTACCAAGCGGCACCCCAGCATTCGCCAGCATTTCACAGGCTCGCTTCGATTCTTCGGTGATTTCGATGGAAGTATTAAAGTGGGTATTCAGCCAAACTGGATGATATTTTTTTAGGATGTTGCACAGGTTTTCAGTGATTCTTTGCGGGAATACAACCGGAGCTCTTGTTCCGATACGGATAATTTCCACATGGTCAATTTCCCGGAGACTTTTCAGGATGTATTCTAGAATATTATCGTTGATTAATAGGCCATCACCGCCTGAGATTAACACATCTCTTACTTCAGGAGCATTGCGGATATACTCGATGGCCCCATCAAGCTGCTTTTTCGGCACACCCATGCCGATTTGTCCGGAGAAGCGCCGTCTTGTACAATAGCGGCAATACATGGAACATTGATTGGTTACGAGAAAAAGAACACGGTCAGGATACCTGTGAGTTAGACCAGGTACAGGCGAATCCTCATCCTCCTCGAGCGGATCTTCAAGGTCATACTTTGTTTTATAAATCTCCTTTGATATCGGAACAGATTGCATACGAATCGGACATCTTGGATCATCCGGATTCATTAATGATGCATAATAAGGGGTTATGTTTAAAGGAATCGTTTTAGTGGAAATGCGAACACCTTCTTCTTCCTCAGGGGTAAGATTGATGACCTTCTTTAAGTCATCCACTGTGCGGATTGTATTTGTAAGCTGCCACAGCCAATCATTCCACTGCTCTTCTGTCACGTCCTTCCATAGTTCAATATCCTTCCAATGTCGATCTGGTTTGTATAAAAATGACTTCATGCAAATTTCCTCCTCAAAAAATTTCATATCTATTAAACATGCAATAACTGTGCCAAAACTTAGCATTTTTTCAAAATTTTATTGAACCAACGCATTCTTGCTGTTATGGCAAGGTTTTCAGATTAAAAGAAATTCTTCAATGACAGGAAAAAAGCGTGTATGAAAATAAAGCGAAGCACCTGATGCCGAATTTTAAGCATCCAGTCCATAAAAATCATCTATTTCCTTGGAAAAACACTGGGAGGACGTCTATGCCAAATATTCGGCAACCCAATGCCGAATATTTGGCATAAATAAAAAAGGGACAGTCCATCAGCGCTTTAAAGCGCTGGGGGACTGTCCCCCACCTTATTAACGCGATAAAGTTATTATTGTAATTTTTGCATTTTGTACTGCAGTGTTTGCCGGGGGATTTTGAGGAGTTTAGCGGCCTGCATGATGTTTCCGTCCGTTTGTTTTAACGCTTGCGTGATAAGGTCTTTTTCTAAGTCTTCAAGATTTCTTCTTAAAGACAGATTTTTGTTTGATCTTTTCTTTGTATTGGCAGCTTGCTGCTTAAGAATAACCGGCAGATCATCCATCGTGAGAAGTGGCCCTCTGCACACATTCATCATGTATTCAATGGTGTGCTTTAATTCCCGAACATTTCCTGGCCATTTATACATATCAAAAAATGCTCTTACCCCGCCTTCAAGGCCTTGAATATCCTTATTAAATGTCTTATTAAAAGAAGAAACAAAATGGTCGGCTAAATAATGAATATCTTCTTTTCTTTCCCGCAAAGGCAGCAGCCTGAAGGATAAAACATTAAGCCGATAAAATAAGTCGGCACGTATTTGCTGTTTCTCCAAAGCTTTTTGCGGATGTATATTCATGGCAGCAATGATTCGAACATGTACATAGATGCTTTCTGTACTTCCAACCCTTCTTACATGACCATCCTCAAGCACCCGCAGAAGCTTTGCCTGAAGCTCAATCGGCATGGTATGTAACTCATCCAAAAAGAGAGTGCCGCCATCTGCGAGTTCGAATAGGCCAGGCCTTTCAACAGCCCCGGTATAGCTTCCCTTTGACGTGCCAAATAAAATGCTTTCTAGAAGCGACTCCGGAATGGCCGCACAATTCTGAGCGATAAACGGACCATTTGCACGAAGTGACTGATTGTGAATTCCCTGGACGAACAGCTCTTTCCCGCATCCGCTTTCACCAAATACCATAATAGGTGATTCTGATTTCGCTAGGTTCTTAGCCTCATTCTTTAATGCGATCATCTCAGGGTTTACTGTCAAAAGATGCTCAAATGTATATTGAGTGCCGCTGACATTTTTCTTTTTTTTCTTTCTTTGGCGCTTCATTTTGCTCTGTAAATCGACCAGGCTTTCGGATAGAAGCTTTAGCCGTGAATAGTCCTTGGCAATCTCCACTGCGCCTATCGTTTTTCCATCCACGGTTATTGGTAAAGTTGTATTGATTGTTTCAATTTGGTCCCCGTGCATATTGACATATGATTGAGTCTGATTGTAGATTGGCTTATTGGTTTTCATTACTTTTAATAGTGTACTAGTTTCCTCGGTCAACGATGGAAACACATCTAACAGCTGCTTTCCTAATACTTCGCCAAGTTCCATCCCATCGTGCTTGGCAGCAATTTCATTATAGAAAATGGTTTTCCCGGTCACATCAACGACATGAATGCCTTCATCGATCCCGTTTAGAATGGCTGTGAGAATTTCACTTGAATTTATTATAATTTCAGTAATTCTCATCCCCCCCTGTTTTATAAATATGAATTTGCGGCTGGATCTTTGCCATATATCCGCCAATTTTGTAATATACCCGCTAAAAGATTTATGACAGGTCCTTAACCCATACATTCATATCTTCTAGCTTGTCAAATATATAGCAGTTATTTGTTAATCTTCCACGATAGCTATAGCCAAGCTTTTGCAGTGCCGCATTCATTCCGAAAGATAAGGCTCTGGCAATCGAGTAGGCACAATAAATGCCATCTGCCTTCAGGCCTTCTTCAAGCTGTTCTAATAATATTTTCATAAGTCCATGCTTTCTGTGCTCGGGCACGGTAGCACAATCCGTCAATTCGGCGTTTTTATAAAAGGAATTTACTTCTGCGGAGGCGGCGCTTACAATTTCCCCATCATACAGGAAGCCATAGTAAATCGTCCCTTGTTCCATTGTTTCTTTAATATATTGCGGATCATTTAGTGGAGTTGGATAGATTTGAAAAACCTCTCCATAGAGGGCAGCTAATCGTTCGGCATCCTCTGCAGTCATTTTTTTCAGCTGATATTCATCAGGAGGATTGGCCGTAATCACATCATGTTCTAATTTCTGGACATTTGCAGTAATTTCATCCTCTTGAAGCCAATGATTGCTTGTCCTTCTATTATTGGAATAGTATTTTGAAAAAAAGTAAAGGTCTGACCCGAGAAAATATCGATCGATTATAGCTTCGCATACGTAACCATGTTCCATTAGCTGAGGAAAATGCTCTTTTCTGCCTTTAATAATTAGTTTTTCTGCTTTTGTTTCTTTGGCGATTTCTTCTGATTTACTGAGTGCTTTGGCGATGTTTCCGTTCAGGTCATCGACTCTGACTCTTTTATTAAACTTATCAATATAGATTTCTGCCGTGAAAGCTTCGTTTTTTATTACTTGTGTTTTTGTTCCTTTTTCCAATGTTGAGCTCCTTTCATGTTCACATTTGCTTCAGGCCCGTGAGTCCCCTGACAACAGCGTCTTCACAGGCCATCCCTTTTATTGTAAAGGAAATAGTTACATTTTTTTAGTGTAAACCTTCATTTTTTTAATAATTCTGCAAAGTATCCGTTGATTTTCGCTCCAATCTACTAATATCAAATCAATCAATTGTTCCGCACCATTTCAAAATGGATAGTGCAATGATCTCTGCCGCATCGATAACGTCTTCAATGCGGACGTATTCATTGACATCATGGGCGACAGCTGTGATACCGGGGCCGAAGACGATAACTGGCGTATCCCCCACCCTTGAGAGGATACCTCCGTCGGTTCCCCACGGCGATGCCTCTATTATTGGATCTGTTTGTTTAACCTTCATAAAGCTTTCCATGACAGTATCCATTAATGGATGACCATCTTCAATTGCACCAGGCAGCCATCGTCCGCCAAACCATTCCACTTGCGGAGGATTTGCGTTCAGCCATTCATCCTGTTCCTTCAGCTCAGATAAGGATTCTTCCATTTCTTTTTGCGCATTTTCTAAGGTTTCCTCTGGGGACACGCCCATTCTGCCTTCAATGACCGCTATATCCGGCACAGACGATGGCCATTGGCCACTATTTATTTTTCCGATATTTATAGGAATCGGAATTGGCACATTTTCATACAGAGGATCATTGATCTTTATATTGCGGGTTTTCTCTAGCTTTTGCAGGCTTTCAATAATGAGCATCGCCTTTTCAATGGCATTTGTTCCTTCGTATCTTGTGCCCCCATGTGCTGATCGGCCTTTCACCGTTACCCTGAACCACATCGACCCCTGCTGTTTGGGGAAGATTTTCATATTCGTCGGCTCTGGGAGAATGGCGCCATCCGCTTTATAGCCTTTAATAACCGCGGCAAGGGTTCCCGCACCTCCGCTCTCTTCTTCTATAACACTTTGAAAAATCACATCGCCCTTCAGCCTGATTCCCGCTCTGATAATTGCCTCTATCGCCAGAAGCAGAGAAACGGTTCCCCCTTTCATATCGGTTGATCCACGGCCATATAATTTTCCATCCTCAATATGACCACTGTATGGATCTCTAGTCCATTCATTTCTGTCACCTTCAGGAACTACATCAATATGCCCATTTAAGATAATAGAACGGCCTCCTCCATCTCCTTTCAATACGCCAACCACATTCGGATTCCCTGAAAAGCTATTTCTGTCGGAACTAAATACAGGATGCTTCAGCAGTTCATCTTCGCCAATTTCCCAAATATCAAGGGCGAGGCCAAGCTCGCGGCATTTTTCAACGATAATTGCCTGTGCACCGCTTTCGTTGCCCCTTGTGCTCTCTTCTTGAACAAGCAGCTGAAGAAAACGGACACCTTCAGATTGATGATCACGCAGCCATTTTTTCACCTTTTCATCTGCCCGCATGCATACACTCCTCCCCGATTGTTTTCCTGCAACCAATTGAAACTATTATTCAATCACTCTCAGCCTTTCAGACACCAGAAAATCACATCCGGTATTCTCCCTAATTTCCGTAACGGTAAAAGGATCTAATAGTTCAGTAAGAATAAGGCCATTTTCACCAATCTGGAAGACAGCCATGTCTGTGATAATCATATCGACACATCCAGCAGATGTCAGCGGGAGCGAACATGACTTAACAATTTTTGGATTCCCGCGTTTATCAGTGTGGTTCATGACAACAATCACTTTTTTTGCCTTTTGTGCCAGCTCCATGGCTCCTCCCATTCCTGGAACCTTCTTCCCAGGAACAATCCAATTGGCCAAATCGCCTGTCTCACTGACTTCCAATGACCCAAGGATTGTCATATCCACTCTGCCCCTCCGAATCATGCCAAAAGCAATCGCACTGTCACAATAAGAAGCACCCCTAACAACAGTCACAGGAAAGCCCCCAGCATTGCATAGATTTTCATCCTCCTTGCCGCTTAGCGGACTTGGCCCCATACCAGTTATTCCATTTTCAGCATGAAACATGACGTGAACATCCTTAGGCAAGTAATTGGGAACAAGTGATGGAATCCCAATCCCAAGATTGACCACCATGCCATTCTTGATTTCTTCAGCCGCCCTTTTGGCAATTCTGCTGCGGATGTCTACTCCCATGCCCATTTCCAATTCACTCCTTTAGACGGGACAATATAATCAACAAAAACACCTGGTGTCATAATCTCCTCTGGATTGAGACTGCCAAGCGGAACTATTTCCTCCGCCTCGACAATTGTCAGATCTCCAGCCATTGCAACAAGGGGATTTGTATTTCTTGCACTCTTATCAAAAATTAGGTTCCCATACGGATCAGACTTTCTGGCATATACAATGGAAACATCCGCGGTGAGTGCCGTTTCCAGCAAATATTCCTTCCCGTCAATATTTACTCGCATTTTCCCCCCCGAAACCATTTCATTATCCATGCCAATATCAGAAAGAAAGCCTGCAAGCCCCACCCCACCGGCACGGATTCGTTCAGCCAGAATCCCCTGCGGCGAAAATTCCACCTGCAATTTACCTTCATTCATTAATTGTCCTGCAACTGGATTAGAACCGATGTGGGAAGCAATAACTTTTTTTGCTCTTCCCCGGCTGACGATCTTGCCTATGCCAATATGAGGGAAGCCCGTATCATTCCCAATCAAGGTCAAATTAGATATTTCTTTTTCAAGGATTCCATCAATAATGGTCGGCGGACTGCCAATACCGCCAAATCCGCCAAACAAAATCGACATCCCATCATAAAAATAATCCATTGCTTTTTCGACCGAAATCAATTTATTGAAGGTATTTTCCATCGCTTACTCCCCTTCTCCTGCGGACAAATCTTTCTCGGCAAATGTTTGTAAGGTCTGCTGCAAGCGCTTTATTAATTCGTCGATTTCCTCAATAGTAATATTAAGCGGAGGGGCAATAAGAACAGCATCCCCATTGACTCCATCGATACCCGCACCAGCGGGATACAGCAGCAGGCCACAAACTTGAGCCCGCTGAATCAATTTCTGTGTAAATAAAAAGGAACGAGGAAATGGAGTCTTCTTATCCTGATCTTCAACAAATTCCAGACCAATCATCAACCCTTTTCCCCGTATATCGCCAATAAATGTGAATTGTTCCTGAAGCTTTTTCAGATGTTTGACTAAATAGTCCCCTTTGGCATCCACATCTTTGATAATTTTATTTTTCTCAATATATTCAAGAACGGCCAAGGAAACTGCACATGACTGTGGATTTGCACTCAATGTATGTCCGCTCATAACAATTTTCGACCCCGAAATGATTGGTTCCATAACACGTTCACTGACGAGTGCTGCTGCGATAGGCGCATAGCCTGCCCCCATGCCTTTTCCAAGCGCCACAATATCAGGTTCTATATCCCAATGCTCACAGGCAAGCATTGTACCTGTTCGGCCAAAACCAGTCATCACCTCATCAGCAATAAAAAGGATGTTGTTTTGCTCGCATATTTCTTTAATCACTTTATAGTAGCCCTTAGGAGGTGTAATGGCTCCCCCTGAGGCCCCGATAACCGGTTCAGCGATAAAGGCAGCAATTTGCTCCGCACCGATTCGTTTTATGACAGTATCTAGTTCTTGGGCACAAACAAACCCGCAATCGGGTGCCTTACGATTGTATGGACATCGATAGCAATACGGGGGATGTATAACAGGAAAATCCTCCAGCAGCGGCACGAAACGTGCTCTCCGCCCCGTATGTCCCGACATCGAAAGAGCGCCTAAGGTAATGCCATGATAACTCATCCAGCGCGAAAGAACCTTTGTCTTTGTATTAATCCCTTTCTCTTGCCAATATTGAATCGCGATTTTCATACACGTTTCCGTAGCCTCAGAGCCGCTATTGACAAAGAAACACCAATTTAAATCCCCGATGGTCTGTTCCGCAATTTTTCTTGCCAGCTTTTCTGCCGCTTCACTTGTAAATTGTGAGCGGTAGACAAACGAAACACGTTTCGCCTGTTCAAGCATTGCGTCAATAATTTCTTTTACTCCATGCCCAATATTTGCCGTAATTGCACCTGATGAAGCATCCAAATATTCCTTGTCATCTTTATCATATAAATAAACGCCCTTCCCGTAATTAATGACCGGATAGTATGCTTCTAGCACCGGTTTAATGAGATTCGTATGAATCATAATGCTCCCTCCATCCAAGTTGAAGCAAATTTTAAACCATGGGCAGTATAGTAAATTGTATGAATTGAAAACTAAAATCTTTCATAAAGAATCTAAATGCAAGACGATTAGGCTAGGCTAATTCTCATTGCATAAAAAAACTGCCTCTATAGGCAGAGACAGTCAAAACAAATATTTTAGTAACATTACTCTATATTAACACCAGTTGCCAAAGCAGCTTGCGCCGATGATGATCAAAAGAATAAACAATACTACGATTAAGGCAAAACCGCCAAATCCACAACCTGGACCAGGGCCTGCATATGCTCCAGCTACTGGGTAGCCATATCCGCCAAATTCACAAGGGCTGCAGCCTCCGTAACCATATCCATACATATTCATTCACTCCTCGAATTTTTTAGGGCATTTTCAATATTAACTTATGAAGTGGGTGCTTGGCCTGTACGGGTATTAGCCTATATTTTAAAAATATGGCTAAGAAATATTCATTTGGGCCATATATGAAATTTGCGAAATAGACATCGGGATACAAGGCACAAACCTAAACCCGGATTCATATGATAGGGCATATACCATGTAGATAGGAGCGAGAGGTATGTCCCAAGATAGAAATACAAATGAATATTTAATAAAAGCCGGAATGTACGACCTATTGGCGAATTTCTATAAATATTCGAATCCAGATAGGCACATCGCCTATTATAAAGAGCATTTGAAATATATCCATCTGGCTGTACAATCGTCAAGGACAAGTATGATGCCTAGCCAGAGTTCAACGGGGCCTGCAGGACAAGGAAAGGTGCGGTTTGTCAATGCCTCTGCGGATGCTGAAAATGTTGATATTTATATTGACAGCCTGAAAATCTTCAAGGATTTCTCCTACAAAGACGCAAGCGGCTATCTTTCCCTACCATCCGGGAAGCATCAGATTGATATTTACCCAGCAGGAAATGCAACGACAACGATATTAAGCAGAAAGGTTGTTGTCGAGCCTGGCAAATTATACACATTAATCTTTGCTGGAACGAAAACGAATGTAAAATGGCTGGCCCTGGAAGACGACCCTCGGCTCCCGCAGGGTGAGACAAAGATTAGGTTCGCACATCTTTCCCCTGATGCGCCTGCATTAGATATTGCGGTGAAAAAGCGTGACGTTATTTTTTCGAATGTAGCTTATCGCGGCTATACTGATTATCTTGGCCTGTCACCTATGGTTATCGATTTAGAAGCAAGAGTCCAAGGTTCGAATAATATTGTACTGCCGATGCCTCAGGTTCAGCTAAAGCCTAATAGAACCTATACTATTCTAATCCTAGGTTCAGCTGCCGAGGAGCCTGGTATGGAAGCTATGATCCTAAAAGGTTAAATATAAAAAGGCATAAGGAGCTTCACATTAAAGTCCTTACGCCTTTTTTTATTTGACAGGCACCATTAAAGTTACTAGAATTTGATCATTGGCCAAGTCAAACTCATCAACCTTTACCCGAATATCACTCTTTAATTTCATCTTTTGCAATGAAACATATATCTTCTCGTCTTTTGGCTGAATGTAAACCCATTCAGGCATTTGATATCGGTCCTTAATGAAATTCAGCACATAGGAAACAGGGAGCTGAAGCTTGCCGACATAAATGGATTTCTGCTGAAGAACAATATCACCATTATCCAAAGGGATCGGATCAAACGTAAGCTTCATCTGGATTTCATTGCTGAAAACGGAAACCGTGCCATAAAGCTCTACCTCTTCGCCAAGCACAACCCGATAATCAACAGGACCCGTTAATCCTTCTTTATCCAAATAATGATTAATTACCTGGTTTAAATCCTGTTTATTAGTCTGAATTTTAAAGGGAACATAGCTGTCCAAGTCTGCCTTAGGCGCCGAATAACTTTCTTCCTCAACCGGAAGGCCCGCCATTACCCAAAGACCAATAATAATTAGCATATTAATGCCTAACAGGGTAATAAATAAATTTCTCCATAGTTTATTCCTCAACGGTCATTCTCCTTATTCCCCAAAGCGTTATTGACGGAAAAATTGATCTAACGCCTCATTTGTAAGAGTGCTATAGATCCGCTGTGCCATTAATTCATAGCCCTTATCATTCGGATGAAAGTAATCCTTGTATAATAGCTCTTCTGATCCTTCATCAAAGATATCCTTTACCTCTACAAAATGGGTATCTGGATATTTAGATAGGATTTCTTTGCTTGCTGCATTCCAGTTATCAATAATGTCATTAATTTCGCTAATATCAGCAAACCACTTGATAAAAGGATTATAAAGGCCGACAAGCACAATGGTGCTCTCTGGGCTATCACTGCGAATATCTTTTATCGCTTTGTCTAAATTTTTCTCGTAAATCTGTTTTTGCTGTTTAAATGCTTGGAAGCTTAGCTTTGAAAAGTTTTCGCGGACCACCTTCATCATGTCATTTCCGCCTATGGTGATAATGATCATATTGGCGTCCTTAACAGCTTGCTTCACCTTTTTGGAGTGGAGTCTTTCCAGCAGCTGGTCAGACCGGTTGCCTTTGACACCAAAATTCACTATATTTACACCATCAATACCTTTATCTTTTTCGAGCAAGTCCTTTAAGTAGGGCACATATCCTCCGCGTTTTGTACTGTCACCAACCCCTTGTGTCAGGGAATCACCCGCAGAGACAATCGTAATATCTTTCGGAATAAAATCTGCCGGCAAATCTTGCTTAATCATAAGAGATGTTTCTCTTGACTGGTTTAAGGAGCCAATATTGGATGAATGTACTTGACAGGAGGCCAAAACAAATGTGCAGAGAATAATGAAGATTAACTTGCATTTCATATCATCACCCGCCTTAATTTCGAAAAAACTTCTTTGCTGATCGGGGGAAGAAATATTCACAGTATTTATATTATATCACGCTGACTGCTAATCATTAAAAAAATAGACCTAAATAGGTCTATTGAAGTGTTTTCATATCGCTAATAATTTGCTCAAACGGTATATCTTCAAGGCCAGAATACAGCTGCTGGATCTTTCCTTCTTGGTCAACTAAATAGAAATAAGACTGGTGAATAACGTTTGGGTCATTTTCAGGCTTTTTCACAATTGTTTTAAAATGATCCATCGCAAATTTCTCAATTTCTTCCTGACCATAACCAGTTAAGAAATGCCAGTTTGACAAATCAGCTTCAAATTGTTTGGAGTACTCTGTCAACACTTCAGGCGTATCAACAGTCGGATCCACGCTAAAGGATACAAACTGAATATTTTCAATTCCTTCATCTTTGGCCATTTTCTGCAGCTTTGCCATATTAAAAGTCATCGGCAGACAAATATCAGGACAGTTGGTATAAATGAAATCCGCCACCCATACTTTCCCTTTTAAATCTGATAAACCAAATGAACTATTTGTTTGATCAGTAAACGTGAAATCAGGAACCGGCCAGTTTTTAGCATTTTCTATGCTCTTGCTGCCGCAGGCCGACAGAACAAAAACTGTCAAAATCATAATGACTGTAACAAACCTTAATTTCATTTTTTATCTCGCTCCTCTATGTATTCGCCCCTTATTCTAGCAGACTAATACGGAGGAGGAAAGAAAAAAGTACGGCAGATTTGTGAACCTATCATGTTCCAGGCTGTTTTTCATTGATATTCTCCGTAGATGACCTCATGATTTCAAAAAAAGATTTAATAAAGGATGCATAATTAAATTTTGTAGCTACCTTATGAATTTTAAAATCGTTTTCCTTAGTATCCGGTTTTTTCCTAAAGTCGCCAATACTTTCACCAAAGGCGATGCCCCTATCAACAACAACTTGAACAGGGACCTCTGCCCACTCTACCATTGCATCATCAAGAATGGACCATAATGTAAATGTATCATGCATGGGACTGCCGCTTATGCCTGGATTGGATGTTTGATAAAAAGAATAATAAAAATCCACCATCGGTTTAATTATTAAACCAAGCTTATTATTAGTCGATTCATAGTAGGCATGAAGGGAATTAACGGTCGCTGGTGTAATAATGGCAGACATAGTCACATCCAACGGACAAATATGAAGCTTTTTTGGTGCCTGATTAATTAATATTCTGGCTGCATAAGGGTCACCATAAAAGTTTGCTTCGGCTGCTTGTGTTACATTTCCTGGGACAAGGAATGCTCCTCCCATAATATAAAACTCTTTTACATTTTCCATCAAATTAGGATATAAGATAAAAGCTGTTGCCAATGAAGAAAGTCTGCCAATATTAACAATATATAAATCATTTTTATATTTTTCAATCAATGGTTTAATGCCATCAAAGTTTTCAAATAAATCTTCATTGACCTTAATGTCAGGAATGATGGGGCCTAGACCAGCTTCTCCATGAACCTCAGGATAATAAACCGGCCTCTCCCCTGTCAATGCCAATTCTGCTCCGCCGAAAACCGGCACTGTTCTAACCCCTGTTAATTCTTCAAGGTAAGAGGCATTCGCTAATGCATTTTCTCTGGATACATTTCCGTAATCAGCAACCACGCCGACGAGATTAATTTCCATACAAAAATAGGCGAATATAATAGCAACCGCATCATCCACACCAAAATCACTAAAAAGAAGGACGTTCTTCAATCTACACACCTCCTGCGATTAATTTATTCAGAAGGAAGGTAAATTAGTAACTAATTAATCATCACAATGATAAAAAGCAGCCGTGCCAAGGCTGCTTAACATTCTAAATCTGCAAGAGGGACAAAAATTCTAAAGGTCGTTCCTTTTCCTTTTTCACTTTGCACCTCAATAATCCCTTTCATTCTATCAATAATTTGATAACATACCATCAGACCAATTCCAGTTCCTTTTTCCTTTAATGAATAAAACGCTGTACCAAGCCTGTCCAGCTCGTCTGAACTCATGCCAATTCCGGTATCATTAATTTCAAATACACCATATTCCTCCGTTTTATAGACAAAAAGGCTCAGTGTACCGCCATTTTTCATCGCTTCAATTCCATTTTTTAATATATTGATTAATACCTGTTTAAGCTCGCTTGTATTTCCTTTAATAAAAACATCTTCAGGAAAGTCATATTCAAATACAATATTTTTCGACATTAGCGCATAGGAGTTCATTAGATCAAACACATTGGACGCAAGCAAGCCAGCATCCACTCTCTCGATCCGTTCCATATCGGGACGTGCCAGGGAGAGATAATCATTTATGATGGTCTCTGCACGATTTAATTCGTCGATCATTAATTTTATGTACATCCGTTCTTCTTCACTCATTTGTTCTTTAGCTAAGAAAATTTGCAGAAAACCTTTAACAACCGTCATTGGATTTCTAATTTCATGAGCAACAGAGGCTGCAAGCTGACCAATAGCATTCATTTTTTCCGCACGCTGCAGCTCACGCTGAATCTTTGTTCGCTGCAGGATTTGGTCCATTTCATCAATCGCGGACTCCAATCTATGCATTGGTTCAATGGTCCGTTTGATTCGCCCTATCTGCTCTGTTGTCGCAGAAAGCCTTTCAAACAGCATTGTAAGCTGTTCAGTCATATAATTAAATCTATCGGCAAGAATTCCAAGATCCGACTGGTTAGAGGATGTCAATTTTACATTGAAATTTCCGGCACTGACCTCATTCAGGCCTGTAATAATTTCATTTAACGGGCTCAATACCTTCTTAAATCCCCTCTTTAAAATAAAAAAGCCAATGATCATTGTAATAGCAAAAAAGCCCAATAAAAAGAGAGTAAAATTCTTTTTATATGTATTAATAATTTCCGCATCAATATCGAGGCTTAAAACACCTGCAACTTCCCCATTATATCCAATAATCGGAGCAAAGGCAGCAATCCACATGCCATATTGATCGTGATAGATCTTTGTTGAGACTACCTTTTTTTTCGTTAATGCTTCGTTGTAGGCCTGATAATAAATGTGCCCCGGATAATAATAGGAAAAGCTTGGGACACCTAATTTATGATAGCTTTCCGAGCTTACTAAGACTAATATACCTTCATCGGTCATTTTCGGAGCCAGAAGCAGTGCATGGTTATAATAAGCCTTTTCATTCACCACTGTCAGTTTATTTTTCAAACGGCGGTATAGGGGATGGTCAGTGCTTCCCACTTCAATAACTGTTCTCAGGTCCCGATGATTAATGGTAGATCCCCATAACGAGGTCATTTCTTCTGCGCGGTATCTTAGCTGCTGCTCCATTTGTTTTGTCAGTATAACATGACCGATCACAACGGTAGTGGCCACAAGAAAAAAACTAATAACAAAGGAAAATAACAATACTTTTTTAAACACTGGCAGATTATTTATATGTTCCTTCACTCTCATGTAACAATCCCTCTATTCGCCACTTTTACAGAATCTTTTTCGACACGAACCACGCAATTTCCTTTAATACTACAATAATTTTACAGACTTTGCGCGATATATTGGCCAACTGCATGGTTAAAAATAAAAAGAGTATCGGCTGGAAACCGATACTCAAAAAATTAAGCATTATTTTTTAGCTCGTACGAACAAAATAATTGCTCATATACTGGCCATTTTAAGACTCTTTTTAAATATTCCTTGAATGAATAGCTCTTTCTGGCCCTCATATCTCCGTAGACAGAGGAAATAAAAGATTGTAAACGGACTTGAATCATGAAATAAAATGGGCTATTTTTCTTTAATACAGGTATTTCTGTAATTCTTACCTTCTGTCCAACAGCATTTTTGAACTCTAGGCTTTTGAATAGCAAAATATCAATCCTCTTTTTTACCCGTTTGTTTATATTATACACCAAAAGGAGGCTAAAAAGATGTCTTTTTATGGCAATAAAAATTTTTTTACCTTGGTTAGTTTTCATCAATAGGTTCGTATTCACTAGCCCTTTCTAATTCCTGATCTTTCTTTAACTTTCGTTTATAAACAAAGCCTGATAAGCTTGTGCTGATCTCGTAGAGAACGATAAGCGGAATAGCAACAAGAATCTCGGTAATCAAGTCAGGCGGCGTAATCGCAGCAGCGATGATAAATAAAACGAAGTAAGCGTACTTTCTTATCTTTTTTAACCAAGTTGGATTAATGATGCCCAAAGAAGTTAAAAACATAACAATTACTGGCAATTCAAAAAGAACACCAAAAGGAAGAGTCACGCTCATAATAAAACGAAAGTATTTTTCTGCTGTGAAGCTAGGTTCCATCATTTGGCTTCCAAGATTCACAAGGAATTCCATGATAATTGGGAAAATAATGAAATAGCCAAAAGCAAGACCGCCGATAAATAATAAAAATAGCCCTGGAATATAGGATAGTGAAAGCTTTTGTTCCTTTTTGGTCAATCCTGGCTTAATGAATAGCCAGATTTGCAGAGCCATAACTGGAATGGTGCCGGCAATGGCTACGATGGAAGCAAGTGAAAAATATACCCAAACGATATCGCTCGGGCCCAAGATAATCAATTTTGCATCAAGATCACGAACAAACCATTGATAAATATCCTCAACATATATAAACCCAACAATAAAAAATGTGAAAAAGGCGACTGCAGAAATAATCAGCCTTTTCCGCAATTCATCTAAATGTTCAACAATATTTTGTTCTTTATCTGCCATGCTATACGTTTCTCCTAGTGCTTAGCTTGAATGATGAAAAAAAAGGGCAAGATAAACATCTTGCACCTTATTTCAGCGTTTTTTTCTGATTTCCGTCTTCAAATTCTTCCATGACATCATCTGTCAATTCTTTTGTTGACTTTTTAAATTCTCTTAATGTCTGACCGAATGCGCGTCCGATCTCAGGCAATTTTTTTGGACCAAATATTATTAATGCGATAATTAATATTAATATTAATCCAGGAAAACCGATGTTTGATAGCATTAAACATCCTCCTTCAAAGAAAATGCTTTGGTTCATTTACATTATAGTGTTTTTGTTGCCATTGCGGCGATAGGAAATCAAAAGTTCATACATAATTCACAATTCGAAAGGCCTTAGCCAGTATTCCTCTCACCACTTGCTATTATAGTATTGTTTGTCCAATTAAACAAGCAAATGAAAAAGATTACTGTCATTATTAATTTCCATATAAGAAAAGCCCTTTTTATTCATTCGCTGAATGAGGCTTGCATAATCCCCGCTATGCTTCATTTCAATTCCCACTAAAGCAGGCCCATTGTCTTTATTATTTTTCTTCGTATATTCAAATCTTGTAATGTCATCTGTAGGCCCCAGCACTTCATCAAGAAATTCTCTTAAAGCCCCGGCACGCTGAGGGAAATTAACGATGAAATAGCGCAGAAGCCCTTCATATAATAAAGATCTTTCCTTCATTTCCTGCATTCTTCCGATATCATTATTCCCGCCGCTAATCACGCACACAATATTCTTCCCTTTAATTTCATCTTTATAAAAATCAAGGGCAGCAATTGGCAAGGCACCTGCAGGTTCGGCCACAATCGCATGCTCGTTATAGAGTTCAAGAATGGTCGTACAAACCTTCCCCTCAGGAACAAGAATAATGTCATCAACAAGCTCTTCACAAATATCAAACGTCTTCTCCCCTACACATTTCACTGCAGCTCCGTCAACAAATTTATCAATCTTATCTAGCGGAGTCACGTGGCCATTATTTACTGATTCCCTCATGGAACCAGCTCCTGCAGGTTCTACTCCAATCATTTTTGTTTCAGGAGAAATGCTCTTTATATAAGTACTTATGCCAGACATTAAGCCGCCGCCGCCAATACTTGCAAAAACGTGATCGATTGGTTCCTCACAATCGTTAAGGATTTCAACAGCCGTCGTACCTTGGCCTGCAATCACCTTTTCATCATCAAATGGATGAATAAATGTGCTGTTTTCCTCTTTTACACATTTCATTGCTTCATTATAGGAATCATCAAAGGTATCTCCAACTAAGATGATATCAACATATTCCCTGCCAAATAATTCCACCTGGCTAACCTTCTGCCTAGGCGTTGTAGCTGGCATGTATATTTTTCCTTTGACGCCTAAATATCTGCAGGCATATGCAACACCTTGAGCATGGTTTCCGGCACTGGCACATACGACACCATTTTTCATTTGTTCTTCTGTTAATGAGTTGACGGCATAAAATGCTCCTCTAAGCTTAAAGGACCGAATATGCTGAAGATCCTCTCTTTTTAGATATACATTACACCCGTATTTTTCCGAAAGCCGTTCATTTTTTTGTAACGGTGTATGGGCAACGATATCCTTAAGCTGCTGGTACGCAATCAAAATTTCCTCCAATTGCACCCATTTTTTCTTGATTACCTTCTGTTCCATACTGTCACCCTCACTTTTCACACTATTAATTTGTACATTATAACACTTGTAAGAAGTAAATTTAACGTTATAATTAAAAAAATAAAAATTTTTGGATTTTCAGCGAATAGCAAGTTCATCTTCCGACATATAATATCGAATATTAAGAATATTACTTTTATTGAGAGGTGGTGGGGATATGGAATTTTCTCTTTGCAGTCACGATTGTGCCATGCCTGTTGAAGTAACCTTAGATGAAGATAATGGCCGTTATATGATTCGTAAAAGCGATTCAAGCGGAGAATTTTTCAATACGCCATATGAATTAATCCATTGGGTCAAAAGTAATTTTTCACCAGAGGAATTCTGTGACCCTGCAGAGTTCCAGCAAATGCTCAAAAAACTCACGGACTATTTAACCAATGCCTAAAACGAAAAGGGACCGCCAAAAAGGCGGCCCTATATTCTTTGATAAATTTCAAACGTATAATGATATGGGTTCTTTTCATCCTTTATCCCTAACTCTTTTGAAATAAGCTCCCATTCATTCATCTTTAGCTCAGGAAAGAAGGTATCCCCTTCAAACTCGTGGTCAATCCTGGTTACATATAGCCGGTCTGCATCCGGTAAAATTGATTTAAATATTTCAGCCCCGCCTATAACGAAGATTTCTTCATTTTTTTTCTTGCTGTAATCAATCAGTTCATCCAATGAATTCTTGACTGTACAGCCATCACACTGAAAATCCCCGCTTCTGGTAATAACAATATTCTCTCTTCCAGGAAGTGCACGGCCAATCGATTCCCAAGTTTTTCTCCCCATCACAATCGGGTGTCCCATTGTTGTTCTTTTAAAAAACTTCAAATCCTCTGGCAAATGCCATGGAAGCTGATTTTTGTGCCCAATCACCCGGTTTTTGTCCATTGCCCAAATGAGTGAAATCATACGCTGACCACCCCTTTGATGTGCGGATGCGGATCATAATTTTCTAATTCAAAGTCTTCAAACTTAAAGCTAAAAATATCCTTTACGTTTGGATTGATCTTCATTTGAGGCAGTGAACGCACTTCTCTGCCCAGCTGAAGCTTGACTTGCTCCACATGATTTAAATAGATATGTGCATCCCCAAATGTATGAACGAAATCACCTGGCTTCAAATCACATACTTGCGCAATCATCATTGTTAATAGTGCATAGGAAGCAATATTAAAAGGCACACCTAAAAATACATCTGCGGATCTTTGATATAGCTGGCAGGACAATCTGCCATCTGCAACATAGAACTGGAATAAGCAATGACATGGCGGGAGCGCCATTTTTTCAACATCACCTACATTCCAAGCACTAACAATCAGACGCCTTGAATCTGGGTTTGTTTTAATCTGCTGAATAAGCTGGGAGATTTGGTCAACGGTTTGCCCGTCCGCTCCCGTCCATGAACGCCATTGATGGCCATATACAGGGCCAAGCTCCCCTTTTTCATCAGCCCATTCATTCCAAATTCTAACACCATGATCCTGAAGATATTTTACATTGGTATCCCCGCTTAAGAACCACAGCAATTCATAAATGATAGATCGTAAATGAAGCTTCTTGGTCGTCAAAACAGGAAAGCCTTCTTCTAAATTAAAACGCATTTGATAGCCAAATGTGCTGATTGTTCCTGTTCCAGTCCGGTCTTCTTTTTTCACACCATGCTCAAGGATGTGATTGCAAAGTTCTAGATATTGTTTCATTTACACCCAACCTTTACTTTTTGTACATGGTACTTATTTTAACAGTTTTGTCTAAATTAATCTTGTCCTATCTAATTTAATTTTTTTATATAATGAAATGTTTCCGGGGCTTTGGCCTGAAGGATAAATCTTGTTTGTTTGTTCAGATAATACATGGCAAATGCTTCGGCGAAATATTCTTCTGGGTAGGACAAAAAGTATTCCTGATTTGGAAATAAAACAGCACATTCCTTTGTCCAGATGGCCAGATACCTAGGATCATAACGAATTCCATTGTACACATATTTATCAATAGAGTGAGCTAGTTCATGCAGCTCCAGGTTGACTGAACCATGCCCCTCGCCCTTTTCACTGCTGCCAATCTTTACTAGCACGGTCTTCCCTCCGCCTATTCCAGGTACCTTATCCCAGGTCGTATTGCTTTTGTATCCTCTTGGAATAATGCCAGCGAGACCTTTAGCCGAAGGATTATCTGTTAATTTTCCAACAAATAGTTTTAGCTTAATATCCTCTTTAACAATCTTATTTAAAAGGGAGGCCGGAAGCTGATCAACTCTCGAAATAATCCGCGCTGCCTGAATTTGATCAAATTCACCTATTGGGAGAATAACCAATTTGCCTAAGGGATAGGGTGAATGAAGCTTTAATGTTTGATTTAGAAGAGAATGACTTGGAAAGTCACGAAGTTTAATTCCGCCCATTTCGGCTTGTGAGCTGCCTATGAGAGAAAGGGAGATTGCAAGTAAAAGCACTAATGTCGTAACCTTTTTCATATTGTCACCCTTTCTTTAGGGCTCTTATTGAAGTATTTTTATAGTTAAATGTGAGAATATTATTATTATAGCATAGTAATATATCAAAGAGACAAATGAGAAGAAAGGTAAAAATTGCAAAAAGCCTCAGGCATTTTGCCTAAGGCTTGTTAGAAGGTATTTGTTAGCTATAAGAACGCACTACATCAGCAAGTCCTGGGGAATTTGTGCCAGTTCCAACTGCAGCAAATTTCCACTCATTTCCGTGGCGATACAGTTCACCCACAATAAGAGCCGTCTTGCCGCTATAATCATCTGTTAGATTATAGTGGATTATTTCCTGATTGTTTGCTGAATTAACAATGCGGATGAATGCATTTTGGATCATGCCAAAGTGCTGTTTTCTCTTAACACAATCATAGATATTGACAACAAATATTAATTTTTGAATTTGTGCTGGAATGCGGCTTAAATCGATTAATACTTGTTCATCATCACCGTCTCCATCACCAGTCAGGTTGTCGCCAGTATGCTGCACACTGCCATCTTTGCTCTTCAGATTGCCGAAATAAATGACGTCATTATTGCTTCTGATTTTGTCATTTTCGCCAAGCATAATTACAGAGGCATCACAGTCAATATTGGCACCGCCACCGCCTCCAAATAGGGAGCCGAATAGTCCCCCTCCGCCTCCGCTTTTTTGCACGGGATCCCAGCCTAAGCCAACCATAATCTTTGATAATCCAGGATTTCCCTTTGTTAAATCAACGCGCTGTCCTTTTTGTAAATTAATTGCCATGATTCGTCACCTCATCAAATAGTAGTATGAATGTATTTTAGGGGCATTTTACCCTTATTGCTGTTTGATTTTCTTGAAATTATCCTGCAGCTGTTCAAGCCTTCTCGTTCCTTCTTCTCGCAAACGTCTGTTTTCTTCTTCTATGGCTTTTGTCTCTTGCATACCTTTTATGATAATATTCCAAGATTCTTCGATCGTTTCGATTTTAATACTTGGGCTGCCTGCAAGTCTGGCAATTTCAGCACTTTGACTGGAAATATTCTGTGCATTCCGAAGGAGCATTTCATTCGTCCTGCGGTCAAGCTCATTCATGGAGTCAGCAACAAGCTTTTGTCTTTTTGCTGCCACTGCTTGAATGAGGCCGTTTTTAAAAATCGGAATGGTTGTGACAAAAGCTGAATTGATTTTACCAATAAGCTTTGTGTTTCCTCTTTGCAATAGGCGGATTTGCGGCGCAGTCTGCAGTGCAACCATTTTGGCCATTTCAAGGTCATATACTCTTTGCTCAAGTAAATCTATCGCATTTCTTAAGGTATCAAGCTGCATGGAAGCCATTTGGTCTCCTGCTGCCGCTCGGGATTCCAATTGCGGCAGTTGATTTGCCTTTAAATCGTCTGCCTTCATCTGCCCGGCAACTGCATACTTTTCCAATGTAAGGTAATATTGGTAATTTTGCTCATACATTTGATCAAGCATGGTAGTGGAGTCTACCATTTCATTTTGATATTTTGATATTTCTACATAGACCTTATCAATTTCTTGGCCCATTGTCTGATATTTTCCAAACAGCTTTTCAATCATTTTTTCGCCTTTTTTAAAGAGCTTGCCAAAAAGGCCGCCTGATGTTTTCTCAAAATCTTTTTTATCGAATTTATCCATAATTCGGCCAAGCTGCTTTAATAATTCGCCAGAGTCTTCTACTTTTGTCGCTCTCATATTGCCCAAAATTTGATCAGAGAAGCGAGATATTTGTGTAGCAGGCTCTTTCCCGAATTCGAGAATTTGAATTTGATCCCTTTCATCGATGGAACGGGCCAGATTTTGCACCTCTGGATCCTGTCTTAATGCAAGCTTCAGCTGAGAAGCACTTGCTTCTGTCAGTTTATCTTCAGCTGGTTTGCTTAATGTTAGCTCCAGATTTGTCTGCTGCATTTGCTCCATGCTTTAATCTCCCCTTAAACTTTTTTTAATGAGCCCCTGAACCCTTTTTAATAATGATGGTTCTCTATATTCCTGCTCAAACACCACATCCTCGAGCCAATGAACATCGTATAAACCCTCTTTCACAAAGTTTTCCAAGTCATTATGGCCGGATGGTGTATATAAAACAATATCAATTCCAAATTGATTTAACAATAATAGCAATGCCGCATCCGTTCTTGTCATCGTTCCATTTAATTCATTATTATATAGAACTAGCTTCGGCACGTCCTGTGAGTAGTCAAATTTTTGCAGCAGCTGCAGAATGCTGGCCGGCATCTGCATCGCCTGTGTAAAAAGATAGGTTTTTAATTCCTCTGGGCCTTCATTACGGTTTGGTTTTAACCCTGGCCGTGCACAAATACTGCGAATGGCTGTGGCTATTCCATTCTGCAGGCCGGTTGGCAATTGCTGATATTTCCAATAGTGGGCCTTGATCATTTTTTGCGGATCCAGCAGGCCATCAGCTCCTAAGGCATTTCGATAATGGAATCGAAAATCGCTGTTTGCATTATTGGTAAAAGGGAAACGACTGACTAGCAAGGAGCAATCATTTTCCGCTATCGCATGCAAACGATCCCAATATTCCTTTCGGTTCCTGCTCACCCCTTGAATCTTTGCAAAGAGGGCCGGTATTTTTACATGTCCATTTTTAACTTCAAAATCAGGCCGAAACATTGCTTTTTCTTTGATCAAGATGAAAAGCTCGTCATACGTTGTTTTAAGTGTAAGAGACAGCGGAGTATAATCTCGCAGCTGCCACGGCTTGTATAGACCTGATCCTTCATGGTTCAGGATCGATTCAATTTCCCTTGAAGCGCGATAAGCGACTGTCGCGGATCTTCTTCTTTTTTCAGTTGGAAATGGCTCTGGCTGTTGTTTCTCGGGATATTGATAAAGAAAGATTTTCCTTCGTTCATTTTCTATCCCCGCAAATAGGTCTTCCCCCGAGGGTGAAAAAATAATCACATCACAGCCTATTTCAAGTAAATATTGTAAAAAATATTTATGACTTTTATTAGAATTCCCGTACCATAAAAATTTTGGCATAGCTTCTTCTGGATTGATTTCATCCAGCAATTGGCCAAGGTGATTGATGCTCCACTTAATGATATCCACAAGAACACGGCGAATCTCCTGTCCCTTTAACCCTTTGTCCTCATTTTGAGAAAACGCCTCAAGAACAATGATCATCGCTTCTCTTAATCTTCTATGCAAAGCAGGAATCCCCGATTTCAGCAAAAGCTGTTCACCGTCAAGGAAGGCGGTAAACCGGTTAATGGATAAATTTTGTTCCTGATTAAGATTTAATACTTTTTGGATAGACTGAAAATGTTGATTTTCAATTGTTTTATCAAGACTATCTTCACTCAGTAAATGGAGGCCGGCTTTTTCGGTATGGATCAGATCATATAAACGGTTATAATATTGGTCCTCATCCAGCGGAATTCCTAGAAAGCGGGCAGCAACTTGTCCAATATGAATCATGCCATTATCAATGGTAAATTGCGGTCTTTCCTTTACAGGCTTTTTTAACATATCCAGCCAATTTTCATATGATATTGGTATTAACTCAGGGCTAATTTGACTGTATGGCTGACTCAACATATCATCACTTCCCTTTATATACAAAAAAATGCGGGAGGCCTTCTAAAAAGGAAGGCAGTGTAATATTTTGTAAACTTAGCTTTATCATACCATACGTATTGAAAGTTTTCTAAAAACATTCCTCTTCTTTTACGAAATGAATGGAAGAAAAGTTTCATAGGTAAAAGGATATAATCTCAAGCTCGTATTTTCACCTTTATACCCGTCCCAGCATACGTTAAATTACATGGAAAAGAGGGTGATGCCATGAGGTACCTATTTCGAAAATCTAAATATCAAGTCAATGAATCCGATATACAGGCAGTTGTGGATATCTTAAGCTCTGGAACTTTCATTTTTATTGATCTGTTTTTCTGGGCCATGCTGTTTACTTTGATGACCCTAACCGTACATGCGTCCATATGGGGAGCATTTTTCATTTTTGTCAGTTCCTATGTCTTCGGTGCGAGCCTGTTTTTATTATTGCGAAGATATTTTAAAGAATAATTTTTTTCTAAGGCAATGCTATTTTATCTTTTCGAACCAAATGCAGCCAATCGATCGGTCTCTATTAAATGATTTACATTTTTTAAGATCTCCTCTGCAGCTAAAATCCCCTTTTTGCTTGTCAATACATGAGTGAAATCTATTTTGCCTTCTTTAGCCAATTCCCCATGAGCTGGAATAAAGGAATAGTTACTCACTCTTAAAAGATCAGAATCAAGCAGGGAATCCCCGGCACCAATAACTGTTGACATCCCTTCTCTTTCTTTAATAAACTGCACTGCCTCACCCTTGGAGATAGGATTTGGCATTAAGTATAATTTTCTCCCCTGAAGGGATGTACGCCATCCATGTTCTGATGCCGTTTTTTGGATCACAAGCTTTTGATCAAAAGAAATGGGCTCTTCAAGAATATAATAAAAAAATAAGTCCTCAGCTGACTTAAATCTAGCGTTAAGCTTAAAGCCCTGCATAATTTCAGTCATTTCTTTTATCGAAGCGCATTCCGTTTTAAGACGCTCATGAATGATGTTCTCCCAATCCTTCAATGGCTTTTTATTATAAAATATATTTGCTCCATTAGACGTTACTGCATAAGTGACTGGGATATCCCGAGCAAAAATCCGAATTCGATTATATTGTTCCGCTGTTCTTGTCGTTACAGGAATAAAGAGGATTTTTCCGGCAAGCTCTCTCAGCATCATAAAGGACTTTTTTGACATATATGAGATGGTTTTATTATCTAGACGTTCAACACCAATAGCATTTTCATCCTTTTGTTCCTTAAAATCCTCTAAAGCCCTTTTGGAATAAATCAGAGTACGGTCTAAATCTGATGCAAATATAGTCATTTGGTTTCTCCAACCTTTTTTATAAGCCCGCAGCATGTATAGCTCATATTTGGATAATGGACAACCTCAACATCCCTTTCTTTTGCCAGCATTAATATATGCTTGACAAACGGACTGTCTGGATCTTTCATCAAAATTTTCCACGGCACCCTTCTAAGAAGTACTCTTGTCGTTTCGCCCACTCCAGGCTTTACATAATTTAATGAGCTGATGGCAAATTCCTCTGCAATCCTTTTAACCTCCTGAAGACCTTTAAATGCAGGCAGCTCTTTATCGCCTTGCAGCAGCAGTTGAGCATTTTTCTTTGCCTCTTCTAGAATAAGGGGAAATTGCTCTGTGATTTCTTTTATATATTCATTTGAAACATCGTCATCAAGCATTTCTTTATAAAATTTTGCTCCATGAAAGTCTTCCGGTCCAATTAATTGTTGATTTAGAACTGTCCTGCTTACTAGCCCTGATACGGTAGAATTAAGGCAGGCACTTGGAATTAAGAAGTCTTCTCTTGTCCCAAATAAAGTTGTGCAGTGTCCCGGATCTGCGAGAACGGCAAGCGTATCGTCAAGTTCAATATCGTACTTTTCTTTAAAAGATTTGCATGCCTTTGTTAATTCAATGGAAATAGCCCCCTTGCCAGTCCAGCCGTCAATGAATTGAATGGATTTTCCCGGGTGGCTTTTTAATATATAACGGACGGCATTTTCATCGATCCCTCTGTCGCGGATGATGGAAATGCTGTAATGCGGCAAATCCAGCTGATAGTTTTCCAGGAGGTAACGCTTAATAAGAACCCCGACAGGAGTACCTGCTCGTGCCAATGAAACTAATACCGTATTCTCCCCTTTTTGGGCGTATATCTGTTCAGATACGACCCCAGTACATAAGGCAACCTTTTGCTTATATTCAGCAAGAGTTTCCCAGAAAACCTTCAGGTACTCTGCCGGCGGCTGGTATTCTATCGGCAATGTTTCGCTGTAATGCTGACCGCCCTGGATCATTTGTTCACGAGCCTCAACCGAGCCTTCCAGCTGAAAATGACTCAAGTCCTTTAAAAGGAAAATGACATCTTTTTCACTGTAGGATCCGAACGTTTGTTTATTTTCTGCTAATCTATTCAATTTGTTACGCACCTCCATTAAAGAAAACAATATTTATATTTTTAATATTTGTTTTCCCTAATTCGTTAAGCAGCGGCTTCAGTTCATTTTCAGATACCGCTCGTTCAAAAAACACAAAGACATCATCATATTCATTTGGGGGAATATTGTAAACGAAATGGGCAATGTCAAAGTCCTCCGGATTTGGAAATGCCAGACCATACTTTGCACCATAGCCTTCTATGTTATTGACATAAATCGGACTTCTAGTCGTTGATTGATAGAAAACACCGTCCCCCATCATGGATGCAGCCTTCATTGGGATATACATAAATTCTCCTGTCCCGAGACAAAGAGTCTTTTCGCCAATACGCTTGTTCTGCAAAAAATGGCCTATTTCCTTCAAGCTTTGTGTAAGACTTTCGTTATCATTCGCGGACATGCTGAATCTGCCCGTCCCTTTTAAATACGGGGTATTCTTGATTGCTCCGGCCAGTGTGCTTGAAGAGGAATCAACCTGTGCGAGCATGCCTGGAAAAACATCCTGAATATTGATTGTTTTAATGTTTTGTTGTGTTTTGAGCTGGCTTTCATTGATTTCCTTTTTATTTACTGCTTTTAAATCGCCAGTAACATTGATTTTCCCCTTTAAGAGGCTAACGGAATGAATGTCGACTCCAAGTTCCTTTTCTAGGTCAGCAAAGATCTGCATATTCTCGCCAGAGCGCCAATCCAGTATAGAGACAACCGTATAGGTTTTTCTTGGAAAGCGATTGTGGATCGAACGGATAATGTTGATTGCCGTTTTTCCTGTTGTCAGCTCGTCATCAACTAATATGATTTCCCGATCATTATTTAACATCGCTTCATCAACATAGCAGCGATGGGATGTAGCATGGGAATGCTCCTCTTCAAAAGTAATCACCGGATCGCGGTCAACCAGGATCTCTCTCGTCGTATGAAAATAATCAGCCTTCTTAAAGCAATGGAAAAACGCATGCCCAAGAGCTGTCGCTGTTTCTGCAAACCCGATAATCACCGGATTCACCTTCTCGCTCACAAACGGGGCAAACATCTCTTCATCACTTTGCTGCTTTAAACGATCGGGGGCCTGTCCCCCATTGCTGTGGTGCGTTAAACCATCGGGGGCCTGTCCCCCGTCGCTGTGGTGCGTTAAAGCTCTTTTATTGATGTAGCGCTGGGCTAGCAGGGCTCCGGTTTGCAGGCCTTTTTTTGGGTCGATCGGTATGTGTTTGCCGAGGATTTTGCTGACGAATAGGAATGATCTTTTTTTGTTAATTCGTGCTGCCATTTGAAATAGGTCTGTGACTTCCCAATTATATGGATTTTCTGCTACCTCGATTTCAACTGTTAATTGGCTGAGAATTGGAAGTGTTAATTTCTTTGGAGAGTAGGTCAATGTATGTGTATTCATGATTTAGCACCCCGTAAACTTTTGATTTTAGAAGAATTTTTTGCGCCCAATAGGAATGTGGTTTAATTTCATTCATCTTGTTGGAAAAGCTGCTTTTCATCACACCGATTTGGCCATTCCCTTGATCGATAATATTTTTTGCATCTAAATACTCTTCATAGGATACTGCATTTAGCGCCTGTACCGGGCGGATATGTGTAGGATGGATAATGGTTTTTCCCGTTAGGCCGTTAGTAATATCCATTAACACCTCTCTAATTAATCCGTCCATATGCTTATCAATGAGTGCTGAGCGATAATCAACCCCATCGTTGCCGAATCGCTCCCGAAATGGCGTCTGCCTTAACTGGGGCTTTAGCATCCGATCTTTTGAAGAAAAGTACTCCCAAACCGGTCCTGATATGACATATGGCTGATCGGAACGCAAAAACACGTTGATTATATCGGCAATGCAGTCTCTGATTACCGCAATATCATAGACAGTGGTGTCGCAATTTCGGCGAATTCCATACAGGCCGCAAAAGTCTGTGGCGCCGATTCTCATGTTAAGAATATAATTCTTATACTGATCAACAAGTTCTTTAATGGCCATGAGCTCTGATAGTCTCGTGTCCTTTTGAATGACCTTTTTTGTTTCTAAAATAGGCATGGCATAAATGGTATACCCCTGGTCATTAAGAGTTTTTATTGCCTTTAAAATAGGCTTTCCTGTTCCAGGAGAAAATTTGGGAATCACAATCCCGGTTAGCAGTTCCAAGCCCCTCTCGACACCCTTAATTAACCGCATAAACTGTTCATATCCCCGGATGCGAACAAATAGGAGCGGCAGATCTTCAGCATTGATTAATCCCTTTTCTATGTCTTCACTTAATGAATGGAGTTCACTGATCAGCATTGACTCAGCTAATTGCACCTCGCTATCGCCGACAGCGTCTTCCAGGCAGATAACCATTGATGTCAGGCCATAAAGCTTTTTCGAAAGAAGATCCTGATGAATATTTGGCCTAGTTGCCGGCATGTACAGTGTAGCCCCCAAAGCATATGATAAAATATCTTGGTCGGAGAACTTATTAAACTCCTCTGGTTTTTTATAAAATATTTCATTCAACTCACCTTGTTGAAGATCAGCAAATAATTTCATACTATATTCTCCTAGATTGAAAGATTTCTGTAAAAAAAAGAAAGGGAGCGGACAATTGTCTGTTCCCTTTTTATCTCTTAAAATTATGTTATTTTCCTGTTCCTTGAGCCTCTTCCTTTTTCTTGTTCATAAAGTGAACAACAAAGGTAGCTGCAAACGTAACTAATAAAATGATAAAGAAGTAGATATGGTCAACATGAATACCAACTACACCTAATAGCATTTTAACAGAAATAATCAGGATTAACACATAGGCGGATGTTTCAAGTTCAGGTACTCGATCAATAAGCTTTAGGAATACACCGGCAATTCCCCGCATCATTAGGACACCTAGCATTCCACCTAAAAGAAGAACCCAGATTTGCTGGCTGACTCCAAAAGCAGCTAGTACACTATCAATGGAGAAAGCGATATCCATTAATTCAACAGCAGCAACTGTTCCCCAGAAAGTCCCGAATAGACGGATTAATAAACCGCTTTGGTTCATTCCCTTAATCTCTTCTTCTTCGGCATCAGATTCTTTCTTTTTATCCATGAAATATTTAATAGAAAGCCAAGCAAGGTATGCAGCACCCAGTACTTTTACCCACCATAGCTCTATTAAAAATACACCTATACCAATGGCAATAAAACGGAATGCATAAGCTCCTAATAGTCCATAGAAAAGTGCCTTTCTGCGCTGTTTTTCAGGCAGATGCTTAACCATAACGGCAAGTACAAGAGCGTTATCGGCAGATAATAGCCCCTCCAAAATTACCAGTGTTCCTATTAATCCCCAGCTCACGGGATTTGATAGTACCTCAACCCACATCTCCCAATTGAAAAATTGGGCATAGGTATGAATTATACCTTCAATAATCGTCATTCGTGTTTGTTCCTCCTGAAAAAGTTATTATAATGTTTTATCCGTACAGATGCCTTTTTTTTTCTTTTCTAAAGCCATCTGTACTTGATGCTTTATTCCTGTTACCCTACCTGCAGACCAAAATCAGTGGCTAGTGCAGCAAGACCGCCTTGGTAGCCGCTTCCGATGGCGCTAAACTTCCATTCACCATTATGTCTGTACAATTCAGCAACAACCAATGCTGTTTCAATTGAGAAATCTTCACCTAAATCATAGCGAATTAATTCTTCGCCATTGGCTTCATTAACGATTCTCACGTACGAGTTGGATACCTGGCCAAAGTTTTGGCTGCGTGCTTCACCATCATGGATGGTAATCGTGAATGTAATTCTTTGGATACTTGCAGGTACATTGGCTAAGTCAATATTTACCTGCTCATCATCTCCTGCACCTTCTCCTGTACGGTTATCCCCTGTATGTACAACAGAGCCATTTCCGCCTGAAGTATTATTATAGAAAACAAAGTCAGATTCAGAAGACACTTTTCCATTTTCTCCTAAAAGGAAAACAGAAGAATCCAGGTCAAAATCATGACCGCCATCGTATTTGTTTACATCCCAGCCTAGACCAACGATTACTTTTGTCATACCAGGATTTGTTTTTGTTAAATCTACTTTTTGTCCTTTTGATAAGCTTACTGCCACAATTTTTACCTCCATTTAAAAATTAATATAGTTTATTTACGGGTGTTTGCCTAAAAGGTTTCAAAAATCCCTAAAAAAATTTCATTTTTAAATAAAAATTAACTCATCCATTTAGGCGGAGTGTTTTTATTCCAATAGATTGACCCAAGATTATGATGGGCTTGAAATTCATCATGATGCGTATGGTAATGAAAATTGAACCAATACCCTTCCTGAGGAGGGTGATCGCGTCTCACGTGAAATCTAATAATATCCTCACCCGTTTTTTCATTTGCAATGTGAAAGATTTTTTCTGAAAGTCCTCCGCTAGGTTTTTCTGATAGCGATAAATAGGCTAACTCTTCTTCAGGGTACTGTTCTGCTGTTTCTTTAATTGCCTTTTCAATATTTGGCAGAATCACTTCAGAAAATTCATCCGCAATCATAGGCTTAATTTTCGCACCAAATTTAGTATATGACAGCATTTCCGCTTTACATACCATCTCGGATACAAAATCTTCTTTACTTGTATAGCCTTGTTGTTCTTCGTATTCAGCAGCAAACCTGTTCTCCTGTGCTGTTCCTTCTGGTGAAGACTCAATAATGTCTCTTTTCGGTGTCTTTACAGTGCTTGAATGATCATATAAAAATGCCTGTGAAGGAGTAACCAATCCAAATGTAAGAATGGTTACCATTACTACAAATGATTTACGGAGCCATTTTGGCATTGTTAAGCCCCCCTTCTTTTTACGCCCTTTCTTTTGTCAAAATGCCTGATTTATCAATATTATTAATAGCTTTCTTCAGGGTTTCTTCGGATTGCACAAGGGCAATGCGAACAAATCCTTCACCCCATGCCCCAAAGGCATTACCTGGTGTAACAACAACATTTGCCCGATTAATTAGCTCTATAGCAAATTCCTTTGATGTATAAGATTTAGGGATCTTTGCCCAAACAAACATCGAGGCTCTTGGCAAGCTGATGTCCCAGCCAATATTTCTGAGCCCATTTACTAGAACATCTCTTCTAGTCTTGTATTCAGCCCTTAAATTGTGAAGAAAATCAGATTGATCCGTTAACGCTTTTGCAGCCGCTGCCTGAATGGGATAAAAAACACCATAATCCAAATTAGATTTAAAATTGGCTAGCCCGGAAATCAGTTCCTGGTTTCCCGCAGCATAGGCAATCCTGCATCCTGCCATATTAAAGCTTTTTGATAATGAATTCATTTCAATACCTACTTCTTCAGCCCCTTCCAGCGTTAAAAAGCTGATCGGTTTTTCTTCGTAATAAAGTTCGGAATAGGCAAAGTCATGAAGGATGACAATATTATGCTGTTTTGCAAATTTGATAGCCTTTGCAAAAAAGTCTTTTGTTGCCATTGCCGGGACAGGATTTCCTGGAAAATTTAATATCATTAATTTTGCTTTATCGCTGATTTCCTCCGGTATCTCATAAAAGTCAGGAAGAAACTGATTCTCCTCTTTTAATGGCATTGGATAAAGCTTGGCCCCAGCCATGCTGATCCCCGTTTCGTATGCTGTATATCCTGGATCTGGAGCAAGCACAATATCGCCAGGATTGCACAGCATCATTGGAAGATGCACCAGTCCATCCTGGGAACCCATTAATAAAGAAACTTCAGTCTTTGGATTTAGTTTTACATTGAAGCTTTGCTCATAATAGGTGCTGACAGCTTGATGGAACTCTTCCGTTCCTTTTAATGTATAGCTGTATGCATCATTTCTCTTAGCCATTGCAGCAATTGTATCTGCAACAATGGCCGGAGGAGCCATATCAGGGCTGCCGATACTTAAATCGATCATCTCCGCTCCTTCAGCCATTTTTTGTTTCTTATAAAAAGCCATTTCAGAAAAAACGCTTGCCTGAAATGCGCTCATCCTATCAGATAAAGTTATTTTCATTACTTATTTTCCTCTCAATACTAAATGATTACTATCATTCTATTATACTTCTTTTACGAAAGTATGAAAATTTAGTTTCATTTTTTTAAAGAAAAAATTGAACATAATGATATTTTCTATTATAGTAAACACTATAGAAAGAGTAAAAAGTTGCCTTTTCGGGAATAGTAATCAAAATAAGGCAATAATTATGAATGAGTACAATAAAAGAGGTGCTGCGTTTATGTCAATGGCAATTATGATATTTTGTCTGTTTGTTTTAGGGTATTTTGTATACTTGGCAATTGCAGACTAATAAAAAAGGAATGGGATGCCCATTCCTTTTTTATTTTTCGATAACCCCAAAATGAAATTTGGCTGTTTTTCTCTTATAGACTTGAAAGTTAAATTTTTCGAATCGTTTGCTGCGAAAGTGGTCCTTTAGAATCACTCGTTCTTTTGCCACTCTATAAGCCTCGTCAATGAGTTCTTGTGTCAGTTCTTCATAAACAGCAAATCGGCTTAATGCACGTATGCCATCAGATTCCAGAATATGCTCTTCAAACATCGGATCAAAATAAACACAATGATAGCTCTTGTCAGGGAGTGATTGTAATACATTTAATGAATTGTTATGTATAACTTCAATTCGTTTCATGGCTTCGTTCATTTCCCCAATATCCGATTGCCATTCTCTTAATCCCTTTGCAACTATGTAGGATAGATGAGAGTTCCCTTCAATACCTGTTACTTTCCCTTCAGATCCAGTAACGAAACTTGCTACAATACTATCCGAAGCGAGACCAAGTGTACAATCAAGCATCGTCATGCCTTTTTGCAGACTGGCCGCTTCAACAAATGGATCGTGTTCATCATTAAGCAGCCGCTTGATACGAAAGCTTGCCGAATTAGGATGAAAAAAGAACGGTTCCCTTTCCCCAAACGGATACAGCTCAAGCTTTTCCTTACCGACGACAATACAGTCATCCCTTTCAATTTCCTGAATCGCCTGAACAGACCGCTTCCTCCTATCGACAAACCGCCCGTTCAAATCCCGTGCAACAGAAATCGCCTGATTCAACATCACTTCATTCGTTCTTCCCGCTGTCGTCACAATCATTGCTACTTCACCTTCTTAACGCTTTACCGCATCGGGGGCCTGTCCCCCGATGCTTTAAAGTGGAAAAGGATGTCATGCGACATCCTCTTTGTTCTGTTTTGTATTAAAGTTTTGCTTCAAATGCAGAGAGTAAGTTTTCCATAACGTCTTCCATGGCGTGGTCCTCGATGTCATGTCGCGGAATGAAGTGAATGACTTCTTTTCCTTTTAATAGGGCCATGGATGGGGATGAAGGCTCAATGCCTTCGAAGTATTCTCTCATTTTTGCGGTTGCATCTTTTTCTTGGCCTGCAAACACAGTAACTAAATGGTCAGGCTTTTTCTCTGATCTTAGCACTGCTTGGGTTGCTGCTGGGCGGGCAAGCCCGGCGGCACATCCGCAGACAGAGTTGACAACAACAAGTGTTGTGCCTTCCGCATTTTCCATATAGTTTTCTACATCTTCTGGTGTTAATAGTTCTTGGAATCCAGCCTGAACAAGCTCCTGTCTCATTGGCTGAACCATTTGTCGCATATATTCTTCGTATGCCATTGACATAGTTTAATCGCCTCCCGTACGTGTTTTGCAATGTTAGCATACTACATTCTATGTTAACATTGCAAAAAAGAATTACTCTATTTCTTCCGTGATTCTGTCATTTGCTTCCAAACAGAACCCTTGGCCTCTTCACCTTGTTCAATTCGTTCTATTGCCAGCTTAATCTGCAGGCTTACCTCAAATTCTGGATCGTCTTCGGCCGCTTTTAATGCTGGCAATGCAGATTCATCACCGACTTCATATAAAAACATCGCTGCTCTCCAACGGACTAGCTTGCTCGTATCCTTTAAGGCTTCCATCATTTCAGGGGCAGCTTCTGCAAATCCTAAATCAGATAAACAGTCTCCTGCCGTTCTTCTCACAGTAACGGTCTTATCCTTTAATGCCTTATAAAGGTACGGCAGCACCTGTTTGTCCTCTATCATGCCGAGATATACTGTTGCCAACCGGCGGATAGAAGACTTTTCGTCCTCAAGTGCTTTTTCTAAAACCGGCAGATCATTAACGGTTGGATCGTCCATTTGCTCAAGTTTGCGGTAGCGGCTGCGCCAATCTGGATCAGCCAAGTCCTCCAAGGTTACCTTTATTCGATTTAACGCTTGCCTTGACTGAGCTTTTTCTGGGCTTTTTGCCTGCTCAACAAGTCTGTTTAGCCGTTCCTCTGGGTAAGCGGCCACCAGTTCTTCCACCACATCATGGCCAATTTGCTCAAAGTCGCCGTATCGAACGCCCATTTCCACCCATTTGCGGAGAAAGACATAATTCTCATCATCTTTAGCCTGGGATTCGGAAAATGCTTTAATGAACACTTCAGGCAGCCCAAACCTTCTTTCCTCTGTGCCATCTGTCAGCTTTACCTGCATGGGAATATCTTTGTATTTTTGCACAAACACCTTGATTTCACCAAAATGCTCATTAGCCTTTTGAGCAGATTCATTTGCTGCATCAGCCTCTTCACCAAACGCGGCTCTTACCTGGGGAAGAATTTCCTTCCAGTCAAATTTTGCATTTCTCTCCACAGCCAGGAAATCGGCCACATGATAAACGCCTTTTACCCCTTCAATAGCCAAAATATCCCGAATGACCTTTGGAGCGCCCTCGCTATGATCTTTTTTATAGTTATTGCTTTTGCCCATTGGCAGCTCTTCATCCAAAATGACTTTCATTGTATTTGGACTAGGAGTAGGTTCAATGGCATTTATTTTCACGGTAATCACCCTTTTCACATTAATCAAGCTGGTATATGTTGTTATTTTAACATAAAGCACTTAAACATACCTTTAACGAGATTTATGTTCTATTTCATAATGTATGGTTAAAAAAGGAATGGAAAAAATCCACATGTCATGCTGGGCAGTAAGCTTTCCATTCCCCGCATCCTTAACACGAAAGGTTTCTTCAATCGGCAACACAAAAAGGTGCATTTTCGTTTTTAAATAGATGCCAGCATCTGAGTTATCCTCCGTCTTTTGGCTGGTTAATTCAAGCTCCTCACCAACTTGGTTTAATTTCAGGATTCCAATCATCGAAGACCATGGCAGCGGAAGCGCAATATTCATATAGGCTTGTCCATTTGTTTTATGACAGGAGTATAGGGCAACAAATACAGTCTCATCTCCTATTTTCCTGACCCATGCCCTTGGACGGCATCTCCCATCTATTTCATCATTAACGGCATATATGCCGCCGGTCATTTCCACTTGTTTTTTTGAAAGCGGCAGATTAATTTGCTGCGTAATCCTGCTGAATAATCGATAAACAGCAGCAAACGGCTGAAACCATGATTTCCATTCTACTTTTGCAGATAGCCGATACTCTAATGTATTTTCATAGAAATCAAGAATGGCGGGTGCGATTGTTTCCTGATTAGAATGCTCCTCATAAATTCTCATATCGTCAACAAGACCTTTATATTTATCCTTCGATTTCTCATCCATAATATCCGGAAGAATACTATCTCCTATTAGGAGTTTACCCCTGATCGCACTCACAGGAAATGTCCGTTCCTTAGTGTTTTCTTCCGGCAGATTTATACTCCATCCAATCACACCAAATAAAGCAAAAATAACACAATTAAATAGTCCATGAAACCATAGCATAAAATCAATGCTTAGCGAATAATCACTCCAGACCTGGCCGATTGCATATAGGAATGAAAAAATAATCGTTATGCCCAATGAGCTGAAAGATATCCGAATTAGCCCTTTTTGAACAGGATGAGTAAACGGGGCTTTAAAAGCAAAATGAATTATAGAATAGATTCCTATCATATAAAGAATAACTGAAGCCACCTCAATCCATGCGGAAAAAGTGATCCCGGCAGCGAGGACTATCGGAGACAATAAAATGAGTAAGGATGCTTTCCAATAATCTTTCGGTTTATAAACTCTGCCTAGAAAACCGCAAAAAACAGGCAATAAAAAAGCAGAGTAGTGAAAATGAATCGCCGTTAGCCAGGTAATCATTGGAGAAAAACCTGTTTCTATTTTTCCAATATGGGCAAAAAACCACAAGCCTCCAATAGATAAATAAATTAGCCCGATATCTATCATGAACTCTTCAATGTGAAAAAATTCTCTTGATAGGATTCTCTTTATTCCATAAATGGCCGCAGCAATGGTAAACAGCAAATAAATCGCAGCAAATACGTATTCCCAGCTGCTATCGCTTGTGATGGCTAAAATGATAACGGATGCTATTGGAGGGATAGCAGCAAGGAATGCTGACCAGCCGTTTTTATTTCCGATCATCTGTATGGTGATCGGTACATAAACAATCTGGGCAGCTGTCAGCAATAAAAGATAGGAAGATTCAGTTTTGTAAAAAACGGCTGCACCAAAGAAAAGCAAATAAATAAAAAACAGTCTACTCCATTTCATCGGGCATGAATTCTCCTTCATATGAAAAAACTGTGCCAACCAGGGGGTTTCTTACTTTTACAGAAATTAAGAATACACCCTTCTCTTCGTCATACTTCTCAGTAATGGCCGCATTCCCTTGAAGCAGCTTCGGCAGCGGCAGTTCAACGGGCCCTAATACTAAACGCTGCTTTCCAGAGGTAATCAGCAAATTGCCTTCAGGTGAAACAAAAAAGGTTAAATCCGAATATAAAGGACTAGGCTCACCTAAATAATCTTTAATAACCCCCCGCTTAAGGTCGAGGCTCATTAAAGCATTAAAATACCTCACCTTATTTTTAAAATAAAAAATACGCTCCCAGTGAATCTGTTTTTCTCCACACTCCCCAACACAGGGTGTATTGACTATTTTAAAAGGAACCTCGCATCCCTTTTCCGGAAATAATAGTTTTCTCTTTGTGCCAAGCCATATTAACGGATAAAGCCACTTGGGGCCTCCTGAAATTTTTTTCATAACCCCTTTAGCCTGAAAGGGCTTGTCATCGATATACTCGTACCTTCTCTGCAGCATTGGATTTAGCGAATAAAATCGCTCCCCTAGAACTTGTTTATAAATAGACATTTTACACTCATCTCTTTCGTCTACAGCTTGCGGCGCTTGGCACATCTTTACCCAGCAAATAACCTGCTATTGAAATAACTAGTAAGCTGGCATTAAAGCTTAATGGATTAAAAGGTTCAGAAAGTGACTCTGGGTTGGCGATAATTGCAGAAATGGCTAATAAAGGAAACAATGTTATTTGTGTTAAAAATAAGTTCCTTTTCTTTTTGTAAAACAGCCACATGACAGCAAATATGACTTCTGCCAGCCCAATTACCAAGACAGCCATTTCTGCATAAGCTTGGGATAGCGGCATTATATTTTCGATCATTTCTATTTCAACTGGATGTCTGCTGATTAGCTTAGGGATGATGCCATGATAAAGCCAGACAAAGAAAAATAGAAAGGTAAACAGCCATTGGCAAAAAAAGCGTATGTATTGCGATGCTGGGGTTTCGCCTTTTTCTAGCCATCTTTTCAGCACATCAAAGCTAAGAGCTGTTCCCCAGCCGATCAAAGGCCGAAACAATAAGATGTCAAAAACTTCGCCAAACCAGCCAAGGTTAATATCATAATCATATTGGGTCAAAAAGGTGATACTGTCTTTATTCGGCTTATATTGCCAATACCCTTTACCTTCTTTAATGGGCGAAAACATTTGATCGGTCCCGAAGTGAAGTGCTGAAGTGCGTGTGCCGCCTTTCCCATCGTGGCTGCCGACAGACTTTCCCCATCCTTCCACCTGTATACCTGGCCCAACCTTTGTTTTATAAGAAAACAGCTGCGGCTCATTTTCCTTTTTCGGTAAATAGGTAATGGAAGAAAACCGTAGATCCCATTGCTCATGCATACTTGGCGTCTGTGTTGCCTCCCATAATCTATCCATCTCCGAATCTATTTCAATTTCAACATAAATTGGCTTTTTTTTCATCCTTTCACCTCGATTTTAAAAGAAAAGCACTACCCGAAAGAAGGTAATGCTCGTTATGGACAGATTGTCCGGTTTTTTCTGTGATCTTGTCCATTAGAACCTCTCTCATGGACACCACAGCCGGTATTTAATAACGCAATGTCCGTAATATCCGGTAAACTATTCTACCAGCTCCGATAAATACGTCCAGCGCTCAATTAGATGCTCAAGATGTTCGTTTAGCTGTGTTTCTTCTTCCATGAGCTTTTGTGCTTTTTCGAAATCGCTGCCCGTTTCGGCTATTTCTTTGGCAATCTCTTCTAGCCTTCCTTCGGCCTCGGCAATCTTATCTTCAATGCCATCCCACTCGCGCTGTTCATTGTAGCTTAGTTTTTTCTTTTTTGGCTTTTCGCGTTCCTGCCGTACAGACTGAGCTGGTTTTTCTTTAACAGGAGCTGCCGCCTTTGCTGCAGTCTCGAGGTATTCCGTGTAATTGCCGTAATAGGAATCAATTTGCCCATTTCCATTGACGATTATCAGCTGATCAGCTACCTTGTCCAAGAAATATCGGTCATGGGAAACCGTAATAACGACTCCGGCGAAATCCTCCAGATAATCCTCAAGCACGGTTAAAGTTTGGGTATCAAGATTATTTGTCGGCTCGTCAAGCAGTAATACGTTGGGCTCAGACATTAAAATTTTCAATAAATAAAGCCTGCGCTTTTCCCCGCCTGATAGCTTTCTAATGGGTGTTCCATGTGTGTAGGATGGGAAAAGGAATCGTTCCAGCATTTGTGCCGCAGAAATTGTTTTTCCGTCTGAAGTCTCAACCACTTGTGCTGTTTCCTTCAAATACTCAATCATGCGCTTATTTTCATCCATGTCTTCGCTTTCCTGGGTGTAGTAAGCAACTTTTACCGTCTGGCCAATATTGATTTCACCGGAATCCAGAGGGATTTTTCCAGCTAAAATATTTAATAGGGTTGATTTGCCTGCACCATTTTTCCCGATAATACCGTAGCGATCCCCTGGTTTTACAAGTAAATCATAGGAATCTAAAATCACTTGATCGCCATAGCTTTTCGAAGCGTTTTTCAACTCAAATACCTGCTTGCCCAGCCTGCTTCCACTCAAGCTCATGTCCAGTTTTTCAGCGGCTTTCACATTAGCAAGCTGGTTATCTAAGCTATCAAATCGTTGAATCCTAGCTTTTTGCTTCGTTGTTCTTGCCTTTGCTCCGCGGCGAATCCATTCCAGCTCTCTGCGGTAAAGGTTCTGCTGCTTTTCAATTGTTGCCGCTTCATTTTCTTCACGGATGGCTTTCGCCTCTAAAAAGGCAGCGTAATTCCCTTTATAGCTATACAGCTTGCCGCCTTCAAGCTCAAACATGCGATTGGTCACGCGGTCAAGAAAATAACGGTCATGGGTTACCAGCAATAGTGCCCCCTGGTAGCGGCCCAAGTATTCCTCCAGCCATTTAACTGATTCATAGTCCAAATGGTTTGTTGGCTCGTCTAAAATCAGTAAATCCGGCGACTGAATTAAGCTTTGCGCCAAAGCAACCCGTTTCTTCTGTCCGCCGGATAGCTCGCCGATTTTTTTATCAAAATCTTCAATGCCAAGCTTGGTCAAGATGGACTTTGCATTTGTGCTGGCATCCCAGGCATTTTGTGAATCCATTCTTTTTTGCAGCTCGAAAAGCTTTTCCTGTATGGCCTGATCATTTGGGGCATTATTTAATTGCAGCAGCGTCCGCTCATAATCACGCAGCAGCACAAGGATCGGTGCTTCCCCGGCAAATACCTGCTCCAAAACGGTCATATTTGGATCTAAGTCAGGCTCCTGTTCGGAATACGAGATTGAATATTCCTTTGGTTTAACGATTTCGCCAGAGTCGGGCAAATCCACACCTGCAACAATTTTTAGGAGCGATGATTTCCCAGTTCCGTTGACGCCAATTAAGCCCACCCGCTCCTTTTCCGCGATCGTAAAGGAGATATCATTGAATAATTCTTTTTCGCCATATGTTTTTGTTACATTTTCAATCGAAATCACTTTCATGATTGACCATTCCATTCATGATAAAATTGCTGCAAAAACTGCACCATATATTGATGGCGCTGTTCTGCCATTTCTTTTGCTGTGTCTGTGTTCATCAAATTCTTTAGCTTTAATAGCTTTTCATAAAAATGATGGACTGATGAAGATTTTCCTTTTCTGTACTCTTCCTCAGTCATATTTTCTCTTACTCCAATTTCCGGATCATACATCGCTTGGCCTTTTTTGCCGCCATAGGCAAACGTCCTTGCAATACCGATTGCACCGAGGGCATCAAGTCTGTCCGCATCCTGGACAATTTTTGCCTCCACGCTTGAGAGAACCGAGTTTTTCCCGCCTTTAAAAGAAATCGAATCGATAATGTCCACTATGTGATCGCGTGCTGGCAGTTCAAGTTCGAGAGTATACAGAAAATCAGTCAGCTTTTTCTCCCCAACTTCCTTCGATTCATTCAATTTTTCATCTGGTATATCATGCAGAAGAGCCGCCATTTCTATGATAAAACGGTCCCCTTTATCTTCTTTTTCAGCTATCAATAACGCATTTCTGCGCACGCGTTCAATGTGGTACCAATCATGACCTGTGCTATCTTGTCCAAGCTGATTTTTCACAAATTCTTCAGCTGTTTGAATGATGTCTTTATTCATTTTTTCACCTGCTTTCAGCACTCAACAACCATTTTAACATGAAACGGTACGGTTCTAAAATTATGCAGGGCAAATCTATCAGATTATTAATTTTCTTTTTAAAACAAAACGAAAAAAGCCAAGATTAAGACTTGGCTTTTCATAAGTATATCAGTACAATGGTACCTTCCATTCTTCCTCCATTTTATTATATCTGGTGACGGACAGAAGGTGGAGGGTGAATTTCTCTGGAACTTCTTCCATATCATATATTTTTAAATCAATGGTTGTCTTAAAGCGGCCGTTTTCATCTTTTTCATTTAGAATTGTTCCGCTATTATAAGCCAAGTAAGTTTTTCCCAGGTTATCGGTTAGAACCCATGCCCCTAGCTCAGAGGAAAATGCCTCTTTGCCGCCTTCCATCTCAATTTGAAAAACTGTTTCCCGTTTAATTGGAATGAGCGATTTTTGCAGAGAAAATTCATTTTGTTTTTCTGCCTTTTTGATAGTCATGAAATTCCCTTCATGTTCAAAGGAAATTGGTTTTTTCCTTAATTCTTTTGATGTAATTTCCACTGAAAAATCTGAAGGTACTGTTTTGACGACACCGTCTAACACGAAGGTCAATTGTTCCTTGTCCTTTTGCGGGATGAATGATTCGTTCCATCGCATCTGTCCAAGCTGTTGCATGTTATCTCCGGATCCCGAGATCAGTCCAACATCACTTGGATACCCCTGACCAGGTAAAAATGCATTATGCTTATAAATATCTTTACCCCCTTTATTTTCAATATGATATTGAATAGCAGTACCGTAATTTGTAAAGGTTTGAACATTTTCCTTGCCAAACCTTTCTTCCAGCTGAGCGATTTCATCTTTAATTTTTTCCATCTTCTCTTTTGTAAACGCCGTTTCATAAATAAGTTCGTTCGAAGACGGCGCAAATTGAATCTCTTTCATGTTCACATCCACACCATGAGCGCTGAATGTTTGATTATTTAATGCCAGTTTTGCAGTAAATTTAAGGTTTTCCTTTAAATCAACAGGAATCACCAGTTCCCAATTCCCCTTAACACCATTCAGTTCTGTTAACTCAAATTTTACCGTCATCTCCTGCAGGTCTTTCTGTTCACGAAGGGAAAATTCGATTAATCCATATTCACTTCCTTCTGTCCAGCCTATGCCCATTTGATCGATTTTTTTGCCATTCTGATCAAATGCCATAATTTGATTGAACGGTTCCTCCAATATAATTTTTGTATCTAACGGCTTGCCATTTTCTTTGATGATTTGATAGGAAAGGGCGACACGTGAGGTATCGGCCACCACATCCTCCACCTTAAAGGTGATTCCTTGATCGGTTACTTCACGATTTACCCGTGTTGCCAAACCTGCCTCAGATGCCATTCTTAAGCCTTCATCTACCTGATCTGTTGTAAAAAGACCCCCAATCCATTGGGCAAAGCTAGGGTTTAATGTTGTTCCGAGCCCAATTGCCAATACAGCCCCGGCCGCTGAAAGCATGATTCGCTTTGATAATGCCCTTTTCTTAGGTAGAGATTTTTGTTCATAGGGCTTTAGCTGATCCAGAATTTTATTAGCAAAGTCATCTGCCAATGAAGGAGACTTAAGTGTATCTTTTAGAAATTGCTGTTCATGCTCAAATGCTTCTATTACATGGATGCAAGAATCACACTCTTTTGCATGACTGTTGATTTCTCGCATTTCCAGTTCCCCTAAAAGCTGATCAACATATTGTGATAGTTTATCGATCGTTGGACAGTTCATGGTAATAGCTCCCTTCAAGTATTACTTTCTCTCTCATTTTCTTTTTTGCACGGTGCAGCTTGTTTCGTACACTTGATAAAGGGAATCCTGTCAGTTCACTAATTTCTGTATAACTTAATTCGTTTGCATAACGAAGCAAAATAACTAATCGCTCATCCTCCGGCAATGATGCAACTAAGCGTTCTACCTGCCGATGTTTTTCCTTTTTCAAAAAAATAATTTCCGGATGATTTGGGTTTACTGCTTTCTCCTCGTTTATTTCAAGCTGCTGTGTTTTATAGCGTTTCTTGCGGAATTCATCCATACAATGATTAACTGCCACTCGATAAATCCAGCTGGCAAACGATCCCTTATTGTCATATTTACCAAGCTGGTGATATACCTTAATAAATGCCTCTTGTACTAAATCCTCTGCATCCTGAGGGTTTTTTGTCATTCTAAGTATGGTCGCATATAACGGATTCTTGTATTTATTAATAATGTGGCCATATGCTTGCTTGTTTCCTTCAAGCACCTGTTTGAGCCACTGCTGCTCTTCTTCCATATTGACCTCCCTGCTAAAAGATCATGCGCATGAATCTTTTTTTGTCCTTCACCTATAATAACGAGTTCAGCAATGGAAAAATTTCATTCTTCATGAAAATTTTTGTTAGAATTGATCTTTATGTGAAAACCGTATGAATCTAATATTCTGATGAAAACTATTCATATGCTATACGCCTTATTTGATTTTTACAATTAATAAATGAAGATGATATGAGGGAAAATATATTGATTTAATCTTTGTAAGGAGGGTAACAATTGGACGAGCAGATGAATTACGGCAGTGACTATAAATTCATTCCCGCTACATCGGTTGGAAGTCAAATTGGCACCGAGGTTTTGCCCGATTTATTTTGTTATACCATTCAAATTGTCAATGTTGCTTTTATTGGCAATCCTGCAACGAGGGAATTTGTTGCAGTCGATGCTGGTATGCCCGGATCGGCTGATGAGATTATTTCTGAGGCAGAGGAACGATTTGGAAAGGACTGCAGACCTAAAGCCATTATATTAACACATGGCCATTTTGACCATGTTGGGGCCATTATTGAATTGGTCAAACATTGGCAAGTTCCTGTATATGCCCATGAACTGGAAATGCCTTTTTTAACAGGAAAAGAGAGCTATCCTGAGCCAGATCCTACTGTTGAAGGAGGAATGGTGGCAAAAATGTCACCACTTTTCCCAAATGAACCCATTGATATAGGGTCCCATGTACATACCCTGCCACTTGATGGAACGGTGCCTCATCTTCCTGATTTTCGCTGGGTCCACACACCAGGCCACACTCCCGGCCATGTTTCATTTTTCAGGGAAAAGGATCGGGCATTAATTGCTGGTGATGCCTTTGTTACGGTCAAACAGGAATACCTTTATAAGGTCATTACACAGGAACTGGAGATTAGCGGACCGCCAAGATATCTCACCACAGATTGGAAAGCAGCTAAGGAATCTGTCAGGAAATTAGAAGCCTTAAAGCCTTCAGCCGCCATAACCGGTCATGGTTTGCCATTGACTGGTGATTTATTGAGCAACAGCTTGGAAAAATTAGTGACTGAATTCGATAGCATTGCCGTTCCCGATTTCGGCAGATATGTTGATAAAAAAATTCATTGATATAATAAAGCCCGCACATCGGAAATTCGTGGCGGGCTTTATTTATAGAAACTATGTTAAGCTTAACTGCTGATTTCTATAATCCATTAAACCAGCTAATGCCGATTGTGTTTTCCCCTGCATGTACACCGATGGCAGAACCAAGCGGATATGGGCGGAAATGAATTTCTGGATATTCTGCTGCAAGTTCATCCATCCATTTTATCGCTTCACTATCGTGTAACCCGTACAATAAATAGGCTTCCTTGAGGGGCTTTTTCTCATGCGCTTTTCTCATTAGCTGAAAGATTTTTTCTTTTGCCTTTTTTTCACTTCTCACCTTTTCTATAACACTTAAACCGCCGTCTTTGACCTGAATAATTGGTTTAACATTCAGCATGCTTCCCAGGAAAAATTGCACACCTGACATGCGGCCGCTGCGGTGAAGCTGTTCTAAGCTTCCAATTAAAACATATGTTTCACTAGTTTCACATAATGCTTCCAATCGGGTTTTGATCTCTTCCGATGCTAGGCCGGATTGCGCCCATTCTATTCCCTGCTTGACAATACGGGTCAGCGGGTAGGTGAGAATTTTTGAATCTATTGTAATGACATTGGCGTCTGCCAGCTGTGCAGCTTGTTCACTGGCACTAACAGTCCCGCTTAATTTGCCGGAAAGATGAATAGAAAAAATGACATCATAGGATTTTGCTAATTTTTCATATAATTCCTTAAACGCACCAATGGAAGGCTGTGATGTTTTCGGAGGATTTTTTAATGTTTTTAAACGGTCATAAAGCTGTTCAGGCGTGATATTTACACCCTCAAGAAATTCTTCATCATCTAATAAGATAGAAATCGAAATAGCATATACGTCAGGATGATTGACAAATTCTTCTTCTAAAAAGGCTGTGCTGTCGGTTACCCACGCAATTTTCAACTATATCGCCCCTTTTTGTGAATCCTTTTATACATTTCTTATATCGTATTAGTTCAAAGGAATTATGTAAAGGGAATTTTTATATTATAAAGAATTTTAGTGACCATTTAACCTAGTAAACAAAAATAACTTGTTTTTTCAGCAAATAAAAAAACAAGGAACGGAAAAACTAACTCAGAAAAGCCAAACGTTTTTCAGTGACCAGTTTTTGACTTGGAGGGAGATGTTAACTATATACACTAACAAATTAAAGTGGCTGTTTATGACATCCTTAAAAGGTATCTCCCAAGTCGTTTTAATTGAAAATGCTGTCTCAGGCCTTCTCATTTTAGCAGCTATTACGATTGCTTCGTATTCTTTAGGAATCATCGCTTTTTTATCAAGCTTGATTGGCGCCTTAGTTGGGAAAATAGGCGGTGCCGATATCGAAAGTGTAAATCAAGGATTACTTGGCTATAATTCCGTTTTAGCTGGAATGGCTCTTTCGTTGTTTTTAACGGGATATGAACGATGGTTCATTGCTTTAGCTGGTGCAGCTATTGCCGCATTTATAACAGCTGCGATGATGCATGCTATGCGGCAAACGGGCATACCTGTTCTTACATTCCCTTTTATTGTCATCACATGGTTTTTATTGCTTACTACATACAGACTGGTTATGTTAAAAATCAGTCCAGATCTTGCACCGCAAACCTTATCTAGCTGGACGCTTAACATTAAAGGTGAATTACATTGGCCTAATGCCGCCATGAATGGAATTGGACAAATTTTCTTTCTTACCAATACACTTTCAGGAGTTTTGCTTTTCATTGCTGTATTCTGGGCAGGCTGGAGGTTAGGTCTTTATGCAATTCTAGGTAATGTGGCCGCACTGGCAACGGCATATGCACTCGGAGGCGAACATACTGTGATTTCAATGGGGCTATATGGGTACAATGCGATTTTAACCATACTTGCTGTTTCAGCCGTTTTTAAAGAAAATGGCCGGAATGTGCTATTTACAGGAATTATAGCTTCCTGTTTAACCGTGCCAATTACAGCAAGCATTGATACATGGCTAATGCCTTTAGGATTGCCTGCACTAACCATGCCATTTGTCCTTTGCACGTGGATTTTTTTAGGTGCAAGAAAAGTATTGCCAAATATTTAAAAAATGGCTGTCTCAAAAGGAAAAGAGACAGCCATTTTTTCATTGCTCCAAATGATCACTCATCATATTGAAAACCTGAGATTCAATGGCATCCACATGACTATCATCTAGCATTTGTTTTGGATGGGGATGATACCAATGGACTGTATCATCTTTTATCATCCCTTTGTATTCCTGGCCATTTACACTTAAAGCAAAGTGCGGGTGTTCTCTGGCAGTTCCCTCGAATACATGATTTATTTCAAAGTTTTCAAACATACTTTTGCCCCCCCCATATTGTGTTAAAAGGAGTTTCTCCCAAATAATGAACGAGTATGCAATCAGATGGCTAGTATTTTCTTAGGAAAAACGGTTTGGTTTGAAACCATTCCCGGCTGATCAAGCAGTGAATTTCTGCAAAAATTCTCTCAATGGTCTGAGTCGAGTTAGCTAACACGCGAATGGTAAAACCAGGTATTGAAAGTAAGCTAAGCCCAACTTTACAATCTAATAGATTTTCTTCAATCGCGGAATAAAACTGATCAAGATAGGTGCCATTCATTTGCGGGCTAATGACCAGCATGGATCCTAAATGACTATATCCTTCCATAAAACCAAGCCCGCCGATGTTTTGCTTGGAAGGTTTTAATTTCACATGATCATAAACGGCCAATTCGTCATCCAGGTACACTTCGTTTAATAGCTGAACCGTTTTATAGGTAAAGCGCTCTCCCTGCGGTGACCAGCCGGGAGTAATAATATCTGAATAAAGCAAGGTGGCTGTTCGGTCCATTCTCATGACATTTTTTTGTATATAATGGGCGTTATGATAAGCAATGAGCGGATCAGGGAGATACTCAAGGTAACTGCCGGCCTGCAAGGAGATTTCTGACTCCTGATACACATGATTATTCGGTGTTTTATACACCTTGGTTGCCCCTTGTGTCGTTAAAGTCAGCTTTGCATTTTCGTCCAGGGAAATTTTCATTTGATAGCGGTCACCATCCAAATAGCCTCCGCCTGGGTTTAATAAATAGTAACAAGCCTTACCGGAATCATCATGGTAAATAGGGCGCATGACTTTAAATGCACCCTGAAAATATACGTTTTTAGCAACTGTCCTGCCTTTTCTGTTTTCTGCCTTTAAATGTAAAACACCTGTCCAGTCTCCCATTTTTTAAGCCAATCCTTTTAGTAATGCGTTCTGCTTCAGCCAATCAATGACATTGTCTAGCCCAGCTTCGTCTTTTAAGTTTGTAAAAGTAAATGGCTTTTCCCCGCGGAAAACTTTTGTATCCGATTCCATCACGTCCAGGCTTGCTCCAACATGCGGAGCTAAATCGGTCTTGTTAATTATAAATAAATCCGATTTAATCATCCCCTGCCCGCCTTTTCTTGGGATTTTTTCTCCCTGTGCCACATCGATGATGTAGATTGAAAAATCAACCAGCTCGGGACTGAATGTAGCTGCTAGATTGTCTCCGCCGCTTTCGACAAAGATTAATTGAACATCTGGGTGTTTTTCCTTTAATTCATTAATGGCAGCAAAATTCATAGATGCATCTTCACGTATTGCCGTATGCGGACATCCCCCTGTTTCTACCCCAATAATTCGGTCAGCGGGAAGGACACCATTTTGCATTAAAAATTTCGCATCCTCTTTTGTATAAATATCATTTGTTACAACGGCCATGCTAATTTCACCATTTAAGCGACGTGTTAATTTTTCAACAAGCATTGTTTTTCCGGCGCCTACAGGTCCGCCTACCCCAATTCTAATTGGTTCCATTAAAACACTCCCCTTCACGACATAAAAATTCTTATATTTACACGTTCATGTCTCATTTGTGATAGCTCAATGCCAGGTGAAACAATGCCAAAATCTTCTTCATCGAGCTTTCCTATGGCCTCGGCAGCCTGAACTAATACACTTCGTACATCATGAATGATTCTCTGTCCGGCTGTTTGACCTAAAGGAATCCCTCTTACAGCATTTTGAACCATGCTTGACACCACTGAATAGAGATAAAACAAAATGGCTGTGGATTTAGACACCCCAAGATTATGGGCAGCGATCGTAAAAACAATTGCCGGGTGTCCGAAAGATTGTTTGCCCTTAATCCGTTCCCTATAAATGGAGAGAATCGGTATCCCGTATAAAGTTTGGACAAGCTCTAACATCCGTTCGCCCATTCTCATGGCACCCTCTCTAGTTTCACGCGGTAAGTTTTGCACCGTCAGAAGCCGATCCATCTTCCATACCTTTTCCAGGTCATCCTTTTCGAGTGCTTGATACACCAGCTTACATGCGAGCCCTTCAGAATAAGTAAGCTGCTCATCTATGAAAATTTGGAGCCACTGTGAAAAGGAGTCAATGTTATGTACCGTGTTCTCCTGAATATAACTTTCCAGCCCATATGAATGACTAAAGGCTCCCGTTGGAAAATTCGAATCACAAAGCTGAAAAAGCGCCAAAATCTTTTCATCCATGACTATGACCAATATGGCGAAAAGCTTGCTTTACTTTTCTTTTTTCACGTGTGTAGGGAATTTCAAGCTCTTTTAACAGTTTTTCCACGAGATAATCAAATTGAACCATCATTACATCATCTTCGAATTGTGCAGGAAGGTGCCTGTTTCCTAACTGATGGGCAATCGTCCCCATTTCTTGTAAACTGCGGGGTTTAATGACAATTAGATCATCCGCAATCACATCAATCACAATCATATTTTTTTCATCCATATAGAGCACATCGCCAGCCGCAAGGTCACGCGGATCTCTTAGACGGATTCCAATTTCCCGCCCGTGATCCGTTGTAACCCGCTGAATTCGTTTTACTAACAGATCACTTTCCAGATACACTTTTTCAATATGGCGCCTGATGATTTCTTCTTTTTCCAATTCTTCAATGTTTGTTTCAATTCTCTCAATCAACACATTCTTTCACCTCAAAATAGAAAATAACGCTGTGCCATCGGTAATTCTTTTGCCGGCGGACTTGTTATAAGTTCACCATTTACGCGTACCTCATATGTCTGCGGGTCAACCGTCAATTCAGGAGTTTCCGAGTTTAATTTCATATCTTTTTTCGTTAATTTCCTTATACCATGGACGGGTAAAATATTTTTTTGCAGTCCAAGCTTTTCATGCACTTTCTCTTCATAAGCCGCCTGAGATATGAAGGTAATCGAGCTTTTTTGCAGCGCTTTCCCTACAGCCGCATACATTGGTCGGCTTATGACCGGCTGCGGAGTTGGGATCGAGGCATTGGCATCCCCCATCATCCCATGAACAATAAAACCGCTTTTTATGACCAATTCAGGCTTAACGCCAAAAAATGCCGGTGACCAAACAACAAGGTCAGCAATTTTTCCTATCTCAATGGAGCCAACGTAGTCGGCTATTCCATGCGTAATCGCGGGATTTATTGTATATTTTGCAATATACCTTTTTGCCCGATTATTATCAGATAGTTTGCTATCACCAGTAAGAGAGCCCCTGTCTTTTTTCATTTTATGGGCAACCTGCCATGTTCTTAGAATGACCTCACCAACCCTGCCCATCGCTTGTGCATCTGAACTTGTCATACTAAATATCCCCATATCCTGCAGGACATCTTCTGCTGCTATGGTTTCCTTTCTAATCCGCGAATCAGCAAAAGCAATATCCTCCGGCACGGATGGATTTAAATGGTGGCAAACCATGAGCATATCTAAGTGTTCGTCGACAGTATTAATCGTGTATGGCAGAGTAGGATTCGTTGATGAAGGAAGAACATTCATAAAACTGGCAGTTTTAATTAAGTCAGGGGCATGTCCGCCTCCCGCTCCTTCCGTATGGTACATATGTATAACTCTGTCCTTAAGAGCTGCTATGGTATTTTCTACAAATCCTGCTTCGTTGAGAGTATCTGCATGAAGCGCAACCTGTATGTCATACTTATCTGCTACCTTCAACGCGTGATCAAGGGCTGAAGGAGTTGCCCCCCAGTCTTCATGAACTTTCAAACCGATTACCCCTGCTCTAACTTGTTCTGCTAATGGTTCTTCGGCGGCTGCCTGCCCTTTGCCTGTCAGTCCAACATTGATTGGCAGTCCCTCAACGGCTTCAAGCATACGATGGATATTCCATTCCCCTGGAGTAACAGTTGTCGCTCTTGAACCTGCAGAAGGACCTGTTCCGCCACCGATTAGAGTAGTCAAACCTGATGTAAGAGCGACTTCGACCTGAGCTGGGTTAATAAAATGAACATGGGTATCAATCCCTCCGGCTGTTACTATCATCCCTTCGCCGGCAATAATCTCCGTAGAAGCGCCAATAACGATATCAACCCCATCCATGACCAATGGGTTTCCCGCTTTTCCGATTCCTGAAATTTTCCCATCACGAATCGCGATATCGGCTTTGTAGATGCCAGTATAATCTAATACCACAGCATTTGTAATGACGACATCAGGGATGCCATCACCTCGTGTAACGAGCGGATTTTGCCCCATTCCATCGCGGATTACCTTCCCGCCGCCAAAAACGACTTCCTCACCATAAGTGGTATAATCTTTTTCAATTTGAATAATTAAATCTGTGTCCGCCAGTCGGATGGAATCTCCCGTAGTCGGGCCGAACATCTGTGCATATTGCTTTCTTGACATTTCAAAACTCATTTGCCATGCCCCCCTTCAACAGAGCCATCCGTTTTATTGTTAAAGCCATAAACTTTTTGTTCCCCTGCAAATGGAACCAATTCCACTTCTTTTTCATCTCCCGGTTCAAAGCGCACAGCTGCACCAGCGGGGACATTAAGCCTTTTGCCGAAAGCTTCTTCCCTGGAAAATTCCAGGGATTCATTTACTTCATAAAAATGATAGTGCGAGCCAATTTGTACCGGGCGATCCCCAGTATTCGTCACTTTTACTTTGAAAACATCTCTTCCTTCATTGCAGATAATCGGTTCTTCCTTCAGAAACAATTGCCCTGGTTCCCATTCCATTAAATATCCCTCCTGCAGTATTGTTAGCGAATCGGATCATGTACTGTGACCAGTTTTGTCCCATCAGGGAAAGTGGCCTCAACCTGAATATCATCAATGATATCCGCAATACCTTCCATAACGTCATCGCGTGTTAAAATGGTCGTACCGTATTCCATCAATTCCGCTACGGTTTTTCCATCTCTTGCCCCTTCCAGCACCTCATAAGTTAAAAGGGCGACTGCTTCCGGGTAATTTAGTTTTAATCCTCTTTCTTTTCTTCTTTTTGCAAGATCGGCTGCCACGACAATCATGAGCTTATCCATCTCACGAGGTACTAGTAACATTACCCAACCTCCTTTAGGTTAATATTTTTGTAAAATCTTCCACCTCCCATATAATTCTCCATATTATTGATAAATTAAACACTGTAAAATATTTTTGGTTATAAATATCATCCTGACATTCTATGAAATAAAAAAAGCCTTGCCTGTATGCTACAGACAAAGCTTTTTATATTAAATAACAGATCTTAACTTTTCAATACTTAGCAGCATAAATTCAACCATCAGGACCAAATCATCCATTTGGTCCTCATATACTAAGCGGTTAAAGGTGATCGTTGCTTCATTAGCAACAAGATTTTCCTTAGACAGCGGGTCAAATACGATCCTTTGCTGAATGGTCCGGCCAGGTCCCCAAATGTCTTTAAGAATGTTTGTGATTTTTTTATAAATCAGCTCATCATCCCGATGGTTAAATGAAAACTTAACCAATAAATGACTCCCAGCTAGACGGGTCGTTTGAACTGCCGGCAGCAGCTCAGCAGCCAGATTCTCTAACCCCGCTTCTAAAACAAGTGTACAGATAATATCATCATTGTTCGTGAATGAAATTTCATATTTTCTTAAAAGCTTAGCAGTATTCATCCAATCATTTCTGTCAACGATTCTTATTTCCCCATCGATATCCAGATCATAAAGGGCACCCTCTATGACAACTTTCATATTCTCAAATGCGGTAGGATCAAACATAGGCTAGCCTTTAGAATAACCCTACGGCTCTGCCGTTCTCATCCACATCCATTTTCATTGCTGCTGGTGTCTTTGGCAGTCCAGGCATGGTCATAACATCACCAGTTAAAGCAACAATAAAGCCTGCACCGATGGATGGCTTAAATTCCCTGATGGTAATGGAAAATCCTTCTGGCCTGCCAAGCTTGGCAGGATCATCAGATAAAGAATACTGAGTCTTCGCCATACAAATCGGCAAATTGCTCCAGCCAAAGCGGTCATAATCCTCAAGCTGTTTTTTCGCTTTTGAAGAAAACTCCACTTTATCTGCACCATAAACCTTTTGTGCAATTGTAAGTATTTTATTTTCCAATGTATCTGATAACTCGTAAAGCGGGTGGAAATCAGATTCTTGCTTTTCAATAACTTCAATAAGCTTATTAGCGAGATCTACTCCGCCTTCGCCGCCTTTTTCCCATACTTCTGTCAGTGAGACAGGAATGTTTTCCTCATCACATAGCTCTATTAATTTATTTACTTCATTTTCTGTATCTGTAATAAATTTATTAACTGCAACAACAAACGGCAGTCCAAAGCTTTGAATAGTCTCAATGTGCTTCTTCAAGTTAGAAAATCCGGCCGTTAAGGCTTCCACATCTTCTTTGCCAAGCTCATTTTTTGGAACTCCACCGTGCATTTTGAGCGCACGAATAGTTGCTACTATGACAACCGCTTCCGGTTTAAAACCAGCACTTCTTGCTTTAATATGCAGAAACTTCTCTGCACCTAAATCCGCACCAAAGCCGCCTTCGGTAACAACATAGTCAGCCAGCTTCGATGCTGTTTTCGTAGCTGTGACACTGTTGCAGCCGTGAGCAATATTGGCAAAAGGACCGCCGTGAATAAAGGCTGGTGTATGTTCAATCGTTTGCACAAGGTTCGGTTTGACAGCATCCTTTAAAAGCATAGCTAAGGCGCCCTGAACACCTAAATCGGCAACAGTGACAGGCTGCTTGTCATAGTTATAGGCAATAACCATGCGGCCCAGCCGCTCCTTCAGGTTATCTAAATCGGATGCAAGGCATAGAACTGCCATTATTTCCGATGCAACGGTAATATCAAATCCGTCCTCACGCGGAACACCCTGGACCGGCCCGCCTAATCCGATTACAACCTTTCTAAGGGCACGATCATTCATATCAAGCGCCCGTTTCCACACGATGCGGCGAGGATCAATGCCCAGCTGATTTCCCTGCTGAAGATGGTTATCCATAAGAGCTGCCAGAGCATTATTAGCTGTTGTAATGGCATGGAGATCGCCAGTAAAATGAAGATTAATATCTTCCATCGGCAGGACCTGGGAATACCCTCCACCAGTAGCTCCGCCTTTTATCCCCATAATTGGTCCTAAAGACGGCTCGCGCATAGCGATGATTGCCTTTTTCCCAATTTTTGTGAACGCATCACCAAGCCCTACAGTGACAGTTGATTTTCCTTCACCAGCAGGTGTCGGATTAATTGAAGTAACTAGAATAATTTTTCCGCTTTTTTTTGTTTCAAGTTTCTTTAACGCATCTGTTGTCAGTTTTGCTTTGTATTTCCCATATAATTCAAGGTCTTCTTCATGAAGTCCAATTTTTTCTGCAATTTCTATTATAGGTTTCATTGTTGACTGTTGAGCGATTTCAATATCTGATTTAACAATAGGCTGCACCTTCATAATACTCCTCCTAAAGCCATAGTAATGAAAACGTTTTCTGCTTCTCTATTGTATCATTTCTTTCAATTTATTGCAGATAGAAAAAATGAGAATTTTTGCACAAGGATTGCTACAATGGTTAATCATCATTATAATAGATTTTATTGAATATTCACAAAGGGGGATGTTAAATTGCCAATTAAAATACCAAAGCTGCTGCCGGCAAGAGAAATATTAGAGGCAGAAAATATATTCGTCATGGATGAAGACCGCGCGCAAACGCAGGACATTCGACCTTTAAATATATTAATCTTGAATCTCATGCCTGAAAAAGAAAAAACCGAAGCACAGCTTCTTAGATTACTCGGTAACACACCGCTTCAAGTTAATATTTTCTTTCTTAAAACAGCCACACATGAATCAAAGAATACAAGCCCAACACATCTAGAGCAATTCTATACAACCTTCTCAGAAATAAAGCATCGTAAATTTGATGGTATGATCATTACCGGAGCTCCTATTGAACTGCTTCCATTTAGGGATGTAAACTATTGGGAAGAGCTAACGGAAATCATGGACTGGACAAGGGAAAACGTCACCTCCACCCTGCATATTTGCTGGGGAGCACAAGCAGCTCTTTATCACCACTTTGGCATTGATAAATTTGAGCTTTCAGGTAAATGTTCTGGTGTCTATACCCACACCGTACTAGATCGCTCAGAAAAATTATTGCGAGGCTTTGATGATGCTTTCCTTGCACCGCATTCAAGATATACGGATATTTTTGTAGAAGAAGTTAAGAACCACCCAACTTTAAAACTGCTCTCTGCATCCGAAGAAGCGGGTCCATTTATTCTATGTGCCAATAACGGCAAGCAAATTATGATAACCGGACACTTTGAATATGAAGCAGCAACATTAGCGGAAGAATTTAAAAGAGATCTTGCAAAAGGGCTCGACATTGAAATGCCAAAGCATTATTTTCCAAACGATGACCCTAACAAGCAGCCCCTAAACCGATGGCGCTCACATGCCCATTTGCTATTTTCTAATTGGCTGAACTATTATGTCTACCAGGAAACACCATTCGTATGGGATTGAAACTAGTTGGCCCGGCTATCCGCCGGGCTTTTCCAATTCTTTATGATTCCTCTTTATAATAAACCTCCTCAAATGGCTGAACGACAACAAAGCCATTTCCCTGAAACTTCATTTGAATCGATTCGCCGCTTCCACGGCCAAAGAAAGTTTTAAGAGAGATATCTGTCACAAATTCCGGCTGCAGATTTCCTGACCACGCAACAGTAGCATTCGGGTCTGTAAAGACTGGCTTATCCGGAGATACAGGAAGAGTCAGTGGTTCGTAATGTGACGTAATTGCAGCCATTCCGTTGCCTTCAAGCCGTACATTAAATAATCCCCCTGCCATCATACCGGCAACCTTTCGCATTAGTTTTATATCCCAGTCAATGGTAGTTTCAAAGGCAAGCAGATCATTGCCGTTCACATAAATGGACTCCCCCTGCAGGTCCAGTATTGAAATCTTCTTCCCTTGGTCTGCCACATACAGCTTGCCATTGCCTGTTGCCTTCATCAATGCGGTGCCTTCACCTGTTAGAGCTTTTTTAAACATTTTTCCTATGCCATGCTCCAAAATTCCTTCGCGTTCAAATTTAATATTGCCGCGATAAGATATCATCGAACCAGCCTTCGCCCAGATTTGATTCGTCAGATTAATCTCTAATATTCTTGGTGTTTCTAGTTCAAATAAACCTTCCCCTTTGTCCTGCTGTACAGTATTCTTCACAAATTCATGAATGGAATACTTGCTCATCGAAACCCTCTCCCTTTTATTTTATATTTTTTAGCATAAATACCCACATAAACGAAATAGCCTGCTTTAATTCAACGGACAGCGAACCCTTTGGCAGCTGTTCTGCTGCTTTCTTATATACACCAAGGCCGTCAATGATTTCCCAATTATTTTCCTGGGCAAGCTTGGCAAATTCCCATGGCATCATGGTATTGCAAATTACCTCTTCACCGTGAAGCCTGCGATAGCTTGATGCCCTTGGCCCTGCTGTTGGCCCAAGGATGCCGACACATGCCATTCCGCCAGATTTGACGATTCTTTGAATTTCCTTGAGAACGCTCAGCGGCTGTTCCGTCCATTCTAAGGAATTAATCGCCATAACAGCGTCATAGGAATCTTCTGCAAATGTTAGCGAAGTGATATCTCCTTTCATAAATTGAGCCGAATTCCCTTTATTGGTCTCATTTGCTTTATGTATCATTTCTTCTGAAACATCGACGCCTAATACCTTATAGCCACATTCAGCAAGTTTATAAGATCCGTAGCCGTCACCACAGCCAAGATCACATACCGCTTTGCCTTTTGTCACATATTTTGCAAAAAATGGGGCGATATCCTTTCGGCTGCCGTTTTCCCACATTTCCCTGCTTTTTGAATTCCAGCTATCAGCTCTTTCATCCCATTGTTTCTCTGCTTCCTGTCTCCAATTAAATAGACTCAAACCATTTCCCTCCCATTCTTGCTTACCTACAAATTACGCATTAATCTGAAAAAAGATTCATACTTAAAGACTATCCTAATCTTATTGTTTAGAAAAGACTAAATGAACCAACAATAGAAATGAACTCAAATACTAGGAGGAATCGTATTTCATGGCAGAGGAAATCATTGCAGTGCAAAGGAATTTACACGGGGATATTATAAACTTTCAAACGTCATCAGGAAGGATTATATCCTATCGAAAAGCATTGCAGGAAGCGGAAGAAGGGATCATTACAGGAGTATCTGTTCACGAAGGAACAGAGAGTGACCTGCCTGTTTTGACATCGGAACTGACTAACTTTGATGATTTACCTGATAGCTATATATAAAAAGAGAACCTGGGATTTCAAATAACAGGTTCTCTTTGGTGTATAAGTGCGGGGAAAATCAGATGAAGCTAGGTGAAAAAACTTTTTGATACTAACTGGACAAGGGGGATTTCTGGTAAAGCTGTCGGAATAACAACTGCTTTCTGACTGGACTACCTGATTTCCGGGAAAACCTGTCAGAATGATCCCTGCTTTCTGACTAGACAACCTGGATTTCTCGAAAAGCTGTCAGAATAACACCCGCTTTCTGACTAGACAACCTGGATTTCTCGAAAAGCTGTCAGAATAACACCTGCTTTCTGACTGGACAACCTGGATTTCTCGAAAAGCTGTCAGAATAACACCCGCATTCTGACTGGTCGATCTAATTTCATGGTAAACCTGTCAGAATACAACAACCTTAACTCTAATTACCTAAACAAAATCCTCGCAAAAACCTGTACACGAAAAGGAACCCGACTGAGCTCAGCCGGGTTCCTTTAGTTTTCCGCATTATTTTTTTGAATTTCTCTTAACACTTCTATGCGTTTTTCATCTTCTTCAAAGTATTGAACCAAATCACCGATGCGGTCAATCGCATCCCAGCTTAAATGGTGCTCAATTCCTTCTACATCCTCGTAAATGTGCTCTTCTTTTACACCAATGATGCGCAGAAGCTGCTCAAGCAGGTCGTGGCGAAAAACAAGACGTTTTCCAATTTTCTTACCTTTGGATGTTAAAATGAGTCCTCTGTATTTCTCATATACAAGATATTCATCTTTATCTAGTTTCTGGACCATTTTCGTTACAGAGGAGGGATGAACACAAAGGGCCTCCGCTATATCAGAAACACGAGCATACCCTTTTTCTTCAATCAAAATATATATTTGTTCAATATAGTCTTCCATACTAGGTGTTGGCATAAAGAGCACCCTCCCATTATCCTATACACACAAAAACCCCCATTATAGCTGTTGCTAATATATATGAGGGTGATTACATTGTGTGACTGAGCCCAACTTTTTTGCCCCCATTGGGTCTTTAAAAAGTGTACTATAATTGAGGTGGACAGACAAGGCTGGAGATTATGAGATTCATTTTGAAAAAATAAAATTTATTTTTTTCTCCTGGTTATTCCAGGATAGCTTCGCCGAAAATACCCGATCCTTGCTGGTGAACCCTTCCATTTCTTCAGTGACTCCATCATTAAGAAGCTGCTTTACTGCTTTTTGTGTAAGTGTTTTTCCCAGTATTTTCTTTGATATGGTAAAGGAGCATTTGGTCTTATTGTAGTTGGAGCATCCGAAAAAACTTCCCTTGTCAATAACATCACCATCACATAGCTTGCATTTTCCAAGTTTAGTCGCTCTTTTCTTTTTAACCTTTCCCGGGGTGAATTCTTCAATATCCACTTTTTGAAAAGTCCATTTTTGCGAATGGTCAACTGCTGCCTGGATCAGATGGGTGACCATTTTACCCGTTTGTTCCATAAAATGTTTTGGGGAAGCCTCCCCTTCCGATATACCTTTTAGACGCTGTTCCCATTTAGCGGTCATTTCCGGTGAGGCTAAAATTTCTGAACCAATGGCATTGATTAATATCTTTGCCTTTGCAGTAGCATACACAAGGTTTTTCGCTATATTAATATAGTTTCGATCCTTTAGCATCGTGATAATTCCGGCTCTTGTTGCTTCTGTTCCGAGCCCTTCTGTTTTCATCAGAACTTTTTCTAACTCTTTATCTTCTATATGCTTTCCGGCAGATTTCATAAGCGTTATTAGCTGGCCTTCAGTATAGCGCTTCGGCGGCTGTGTTTTGCTTTCCTTTACATCCGCCTTGACCACTTTTCCTTTTTCGCCTTCTATCAAGGAAGGAAGATCTGGGTCTGAATCTTTTTCTGACTGAGGAATGACCTTCCTCCAGCCTTCTTCCAGCATGACTTTCCCCTTTGACTGAAAAATCGCTCTCCCGTCCACAAGTGTTTTAATAGTTGTATATTCGGTAACAGACTTTTCATAATGGGCTGCAATTAAGCTTTTTACAATTAAATCATACAGTTTCTTTTCATCCTCTGACAGCTTGTCCAGCTGCGGTACCTGCTCTGTAGGGATGATAGCATAGTGGTCAGTCACTTTTTTATCATTAACATATCGTTTGTTTTCAATAAGAGAATGGGCCGGAAGAGGAAAATACCCTTTATAATCAGGTATATTTTCAATTTTTTTCAGTGTTTCCGGGAATATTTCTGCTTCTCCTTTTGTAACATAGCGAGAATCTGAACGCGGATAGGAAACGATCCCTCTTTGGTAAAGCTTCTGCAAGACATCTAATGTTTTCTTAGGCGGAAATTTATAACGGCGATTGGCCTCAGCCTGCAGGGCTGAAAGATTATAGAGGAGGGGTGGAAGGAATTCCTTCTTTTCTGCCTTAATTTCTGCAACTTCAGCATCTTTTTTCTGGCAAAAGCCAGCGATTTTTTCTGCAAGCTCCTTTGTGGATATTCTAGTTTCCCCGTCTTTTTCCCATTTGCCTGTATATTTTTTTCCGTTCATATTGAATTGGGCACTCACCTCCCAATAAGGCTCAGATACAAAGCTTTCAATTTCAATTTCCCTTTTGACAATCAGGGCTAAGGTTGGCGTCTGGACCCTGCCTACAGAAAACACATCGGAAAACCCCTGTTTTTGCAAAAGCAGACTATAGAGTCTTGATGCGTTCATACCAACTACCCAATCTGCACATGCTCTGGTATAGGCTTCAAAGTATAAATTGCGGGTTTGTGATTCATCTAATAAAGACTGGAATCCATCTTTAATAGCTTTGGGCGTCAGCGAGGAGATCCATAGGCGTTTCATTGGGAGGTTTGATTTGCTTTGCCTGAGGATGTTTCTAATAATCAGCTCTCCTTCCCTTCCAGCGTCACCAGCATGAATAACCTCGGTAACAGCCGGATTTGAGAGAAGCTGTTTAATAATATGAAATTGCTTTGCTTTATCCTTTGTTACTTCATATTCAAATTGAGAGGGAATGATCGGAAGCGCTGAAAGCGACCATTTCTTCCATTGTGAATCATATTTCTCTGGGGCAACAAGCTGACACAAATGCCCGACTGCCCATGTAACATAAGCCCCATCCGGGAATATATCATTAGGAAAAATTTCGATAAAGCCCTGGTTTTTCTTCTTTTTAAAAATTGAGGCTAGAGTTGCCCCCTGATCAGGCTTTTCGGCTATTATCAATTTCATTTCTGTCACTCCTGAAGAAGCTTACAGTCAATCTATCAGCTTCTAAACTCGATTATCTATCATAATATTACACAACTCTGAAGGAAAAGGAATAGAATAAATGAAAAAAAGCTAATCGTTTGATAGTCCGATTAGCTCTGTATGATTATTTGGTATAGGGATAAATGCCGGAATCCGTTTGCAGGAACCACTTATCTTTACTGACAATTGTTGATACTGTCAGGATCAATGAGGGAATCTTCTCTACATGAAATACGATTAACCCAAGGAGGTCATTCATGATGACAAAGGATTCTCCATGCGAAAACGAATGGAGCCCGCTGCCCATCAATATAATAGAGTCAGCAATGACATCCTTTTCTTCTTGGTCAACTTGAATATGGGGAGAGAACCTTAACATCCAATTATCATCATCAATGGAAAAACGAAACATGGACTCACCCTCTGTTAATAGAGATTTGGAAGATTAAAAGTAACCATAATTAATAATAAATATGTTGTTTCCAGTAAAGTATACCGCCTGAAAAATATTTTTTAAAAATTTTAAATATTTAATAGTTTTTGAGAAAATCTTCGTTAATCTGCTTGACGAGTGCCTGTCATTCGTGTATATTAGAAGCATCATTTAACAGAATATATTTCCGTTATTTCTAAAAATATCTGTCTGTATTTTGTTGGGTGGTAATATTTATCTGAGGGCACAAGAATTGTGTCTTGAAAGGCTTAGGAGGAAAAGTTAACATGCAAAACGGTAAAGTAAAATGGTTCAACAATGAAAAAGGTTTTGGTTTTATCGAAGTTGAAGGCGGAGACGATGTATTCGTACACTTCACAGCTATCCAAGGCGACGGTTTTAAATCTTTAGAAGAAGGCCAAGAAGTTTCTTTCGAAATCGTTGAAGGAAACCGCGGACCACAAGCTGCGAACGTTGTAAAACTTTAATCTTTAAATAATCAGGCTGGCATTCTTGCCAGCCTTTATTTATGACAATTTGTTGCCAATTTGTTTGATCCTCTCACCTACCGTGCATTTTGTAATGCAAAAGCGATGTGCGTACCTTCGTCCTTTTTCATTTTTAAAATGCTGATGCAAAAAGCATCCCTTACAGTAATTAGCTAATAACTCCTCTACTTCACTAAATAATTGTTTCCGATTCATTAGATCACGCCTCCCCTTAAACGGCTTGTGAGTCTATAGGACTTGCATTTTGCTGTTGATTATTTTTCCTTTTAGCGCTTGTGCAGCAAGCTTATCTGCTTCTTTATTTTCATTACGCGGAATTGGCGTAAAGGTGGCATGTATGGATAGTTTGTTTATTTTTTCCTCTATCCGGTCAAGCCAGCGATTTAAATTTTCCTCATAGCATGGCCATTCTCCCTTTAGCTGCATCAAAATACCTTGAGCATCTCCTTTAAATTCACACGTCATATGGTTAACGCCCATTTCTTCAAGAAGATTCAGCGTCTGGTACATGGCTGCGTATTCGGCTTCACTGTTATTTTCAATTTCGCCAAACATCTCGTTGGCCCGAATGCGAAATTTCTTTTTCCCCTGCTTGTAATAAATAACAGCACCCAAGCCTGCCTCTCTTGTTTCTTTATTATAGCCGCCATCAAAGTAAACAAGTAAATCATGAGGCTCTTCTTCCACTTCCTCAAGGAGCTTCTTCATTTCCTTCGTTCTCCAAGACGTTCCGGCCTCATCATAATAGATTAATTCCGCGCATTTTCCGCTCTTCTCAATCTCTTCTCCCAGACTTAAAGCAAGTTCCCCATCTATCCACTCTGAGGTAAAAGCCACATTTCCATTCCCTTTTATTTTATAAGTCCATTCCAGTTTATATTTCATTTTTTTCAGCCTTTCCATTTTTTCACGTTATGGTACACTATTTCTATCTTACCCTGTTGGCTCATTAGATAAAATGAGCAATACGAAATTGTATGCGGAGGAATTAGATTGATTGAGGTTTATATTGATGGTGCAAGTGCCGGCAATCCGGGCCCTAGCGGTGCAGGCATTTTTATAAAAGCAAATGGAACGGCCGAAAAGCATGCAATTCCGCTTGGCATCATGGAAAACCATCAGGCTGAATACCATGCATTAATTAAAGCACTTGAAATATGTATTGACAAGGGCTATAAAATCGTTTCATTCCGAACAGACTCACAAGCAGTTAATGGGGCAATTGAAAAAGAATATGCGAAAAATAAAACCTATGCCCCGCTTCTCGAAAAAGCACTTTTATTGAGCCGGCAGCTCGATTTATTTTTCATGAAGTGGGTACCCAGTTCAGAAAACAAAGCAGCAGATGAGCTTGCTAGAGCGGCGATCCGGATGAATAATTAGGAAGTCATTATGCAGCATAATAAAATCAGGAGCCAGGCAGAAAGAAAAAAGGCGTGTACATCAACACGCCTTTTTTTCACATTGCTATAAACTGTTTTTTCTTGACAAACTTAATTGCGCCGCTTCTTGTATTAATTTTATTAGATGTCAGCGTTTCCAATAATGAAACAAAAAAGCTTCCATCAAAATCTTTTTGCGCCTTCAATGTTAATTCAATAGCCGTATTTGTCAGCTCATCAGATGCATTGGTTGATTTCTTTCCAAAATATATAAAGCCAATTGCATCTTCTTTCAGTTGAAATCCTTTGCTATCCAAGAAATTTAAATAATCGTCAACAGTTTTCACCAACAGGTCCTCCCCTTTAAAGATACCATCATAAATATTACCGCAAAATTTGGCAATTTTCTATTATTTTTTTAAAATTGGAAGGAATTTTGTAAGCAAAACATTTATTTCTTAGTAAGCAAATGTCCAATGGAACCCGTTAATACCCCTAGCAGAGCACCGCCAATCACTTCTGCTGGCTGGTGTCCAAGCATTTCCTTGAGCTTCTTTGGCTTTTCTTCTTTAAATTCAACAGATTCTTCCTTATGAATTTTGTGCATTAATTCACCCATGCTGTTTACCTTTAAGGTAAGCTCTCCTGTTTGCCTTCTAATCCCCTGAGCGTCGTACATAACGATAAGTCCATAGACTAGTGAAAGAGCAAAGTCAATCGTTGGTATGCCGCGCTTTAAGGCAATATAAGTGGTTAGCGAGGAGACACCGGCAGAGTGCGAGCTTGGCATCCCGCCTGTCTGAAAAAACAGGTCAGGCCTGAATTCTTTTTTCCGAAAAAAATGGATGGGAATTTTCAGTCCCTGGGCTAAGCCTATCGATAACAGAGCAATATAAACTCCTTTGTTCATACTCAATTCACCTCTTCATTAGTGTGAAATGAGAAGTGTTTATTTATTCTTTTTACGTTCATACTAACCGTGTACAAATGTTAACCAAAAAAATATGGAGGGGTTTAAATGGCTAGAAAATCAAGAAACAGAGGAACAAAAGCACCAGGAGTTAATCCGCAGGGCTACGGTCAGGACGCCGAATTTGCTGAAGAGCCAAAAAGCAAGCTAGAAAACGCAGCCAAAAAATCCAACACAAAAATCTAACGATATTAATGGGCGGGCACTTTCCCGCTTTAAAGCATCGGGGGCCTGTCCCCCAATGCTTTAAAGCGCTGGGGGTCTGACCCCCAGCGCTTTACTGCGTTAAATGACGTATTCTTCGATGTCAAGGAAACGGTGAAGGCCGCCGCGGAATTCGCAGGTATTGAAGGTGTCGAGCACCTTGCTGCGATCGAACTTGAATTTAGCGTCGTTAAGGTCGCATTCGACTGGGACGTCGCATTTGATTTCAGCAAGCTTGCGGCTTAGGTGAAGCATCTCCAGATCTTGTTCAATTTTTGTCCGCTGGCCTTTTGGCAGCTGCTCAAGATTTTCAAGCACACCCTCAACATGTCCAAATTGCTGCAGGAGCTTCAGTGCCGTCTTTTCGCCAATCCCCTTAACCCCAGGATAATTATCGCTTGGATCGCCCATGAAAGCCTTTAAATCAATCATCTGCTTAGGATTAATGCCTTTTTCCTCGAAAAAGCTCTGTTCATTATGAACAAGATAATTTCCGAACCCTTTTTGCAGAAGGATAACAGAAATCCGCTCATCGATCAGCTGCAAAATATCTTTATCCCCTGTAAGGATTTTTACATTGGCCTGGTTCTTTACTTGTTTCGCAATAGTTCCAATACAGTCATCCGCTTCATAGCCCTTAACCCCAATATTCGGCACATCAAAAGCCTCCACAACCTCTTTTACCAGATCAAACTGTGGAACCAGTTCAATCGGTGCTTGAGGACGATTCGCTTTATATCCATCATACATGTCTGTCCGGAATGTTGTACTGCCCATGTCCCAGCAAACAGCCACATGCGAAGGTTTAAAGGAGGATACAGCCGTAAGGAAATGCTTCACAAACCCATACACCCCATTAGTGGGCACACCTTTTGAATTCACCATAAATTGTCCTGTAACTGCTGTTGCGAAGTATGCTCTAAATAAAAGAGCCATCCCATCTACAAGCATAAGATCTGTATGTTTATTTGTATCCATGTCATCTCTCCCCGTCCAAATTTTTCATCATAAAAACTATTATAACATGGATAAACCGCCTAATTTTGTGTTAATAATTTACTCCAGCAAAAATGAAAGGACCAGGCTATCATCGCCTAGTCCTTCCTCCTCCATTATTCCCCAGTTTCAACATCGTTTTCATCATAGGAAACCCAGTCGCTAAAGCTTCCGGCATATAGCTTCACTTTCTCGTATCCCGCTTTTTTCAGAGCAATAAAGTTAGGTGTAGCAGATATGCCTGATCCGCAGTATACAATAACTTCCTTATTTTTATCTACATCCGAAAATCGCTTTTCTAGCTCTACGTCTGATTTAAATGAACCATTTTCCATGACTTCCGTAAACAGCTTATTAATCGCCCCAGGAATATGTCCTGCCTTTTTATCAAGCGGCTCCTCAATCCCTTGAAAACGCTTAGGATCCCTCGCATCAATAAGAATGACATCTTGATTTTTTTCGTCTACAATCTTCTTTACATCCTCATAAGAAGCAAAAATGTCTTTATTCACTTGAGGAGTAAAATTAGCCTTCGGATAGACAGGAATCTCCTGATCAACAGGATAGCCTGCTTCCTTCCATGAACTGTAGCCGCCATTTAAAACATATACATTGGTATGGCCTGCGTAATTTAACATCCACCACAGTCTTGAAGCATAAGAGCCTGCTCCCTGATCATAGGCGATTACAACTGTATCTTGATCGATACCCGCGTTATTTAGTGTCTCAGCAAAATCATTCAAATCTGGAAGCGGATGTCTGCCGCCATGCTCCGAAGCAGGCTTTGACAGGTCCTTGCTGACATGGAAATAGACTGCTCCTGGAATATGATCATTTTGGTATAATTCATAGCCTTCATTTGTAGCGCTAAGATTGTAGCGGCAATCAACGATTCTGATATTCTCATCCTTTAAGTGATCTAACAGCCATTCTTTTTCAACGGTATAGTTCATTTATTTACCCTCCAGCTACTAAAATTATAAAGCAGAAATCTCTTTTTCCTTTTTCATCAGTTCTTCTATTGGGAAGTTTTCGCTTAGTACCGCCATAATTCCGCTGTAGTATTCATCTGTCTGTTCTTTAAGGATAGTTATCATTCGGGCATATTCAGCTAAAAGCAGGCTTTGATAATGATCCTTCATTCGCGCTCCTTCTGTCTGGAGATACGCATCCGCAGGATCCTTCATCAATTCCTCCAAATCATCCATTAAATATTTTCTTTCATTTTTTTCGAAGAATGATTTTGGGTTTTTAAAATGACTAAGCGGTTTTTTGAATTTTGCCTGGTCTTCATTCACAAAAGCTGTTTCAAATTCAAGGCCTTCCATGCTTTCGGCCTCAAAATGGCTAAAACTTACCTCCGGATTTATTTCCTCTGCAGCCTTTGCAATCATCTCCTGCGCCTGTTTAAGAAGCTTTCCGATAAATGTTTCTAATCGCAATGTGGTCGCGCGCAATTCCTGGGCAAAATCGTAGCCAAAGCTTTGCAAAAATTCCTCCAGTGCTGTCTGCAATGCCTTCTTTAAATTACGGCCATCATCTTTTAGCAAAGCAGGATTGAAGGCTTCCTTAACAAATTCACTGTAACGCAGAAATACACGCTGCTTAATATAGAAGACAAGTTCGTCTGCTTCCTGATCTAATCTTTGAGTGAAAATCTTTTGATCCTGTTTATCGATCGCCGCATGCATCATGTGCTGCTCATTTTCCAAGTGCAGACGTTTTTGTGCTTTTAATTCCTTATCCTCCTGTGAGGACTGGATAAAGGAGCGAAGCTGTTCTAATATCCGTTTCCACTCGAGCTCGGCTGCATCAATTGTGATTTCCATTAATTCATTTGTAATAAACGAATAGAAGCTCTTTTCAAAAACAGCGATATTGGATGTGCCATTGGATTTTTGCTCAAGCTTTTCTGTCAATGCTTCAAGACTGGAAAGACCAAATAGGTTTGGTTTGCGGATGCCGTATTGAACCAGCTGGCTTCCCACATAATCCAAAACAGATTCCTTTTCTTCCTCATTGTTCGCGAGGTCAATCGCATTAACGATGAAGAACATTTTATCAAGCTCAAAGGAATCCTTAACCCGGCCAAGCTGAATTAGGAACTCCCGGTCTGCTTTGGAGAAGGCATGGTTATAGTATGTGACAAAAAGAATTGCATCCGAATTCTTGATATATTCAAAAGCAACCCCCGTGTGGCGGGCATTGATTGAATCTGCTCCCGGAGTGTCAACAAGAGTGATGCCTTTTCTTGTCAGTTCACAATCATAGTAAACCTCAATCAGTTCAACAAAGCATGATTTTTCTTCAAGGGCAACATAATCCTTAAACTCTTTTAAATCTGTCTCAATCGTATCTCCTAACCTGCTGCGAAAATGTTCAAACCCTTTAAAGAACGCTTGTAAAAAGGCAAGATGCGTTTTTTCATTGGATTCCACATTTAAATTGCCACTGATGATTTGTTCGATTTGCTTATTGGCTTCATCAAAATCGCGGGCAGACATATCAAATACCCTTAAGGAACGATTCACATCTTCAAACAAAGTATTTGAAGGTTTAACCTTTACAAGGACAGTACCATGTGGATGCTGGTCATCTGTCGGCATAATTTTATTGATCGCCGCTGTTGTCGGATTAGGTGAAACAGGCAGCAGCTTATCGCCAATCAAAGCGTTGGCAAAAGATGATTTCCCTGCACTAAAGGCACCGAATAGAGCTACAGTAAAATGTTTGTTTTCCAGGCGCTCGGCTTTTGAAAGTAAATCAGCAGCCATTTTTTTAAACCCAGGAACATCATGAACTAATTCAGCGGTGCGGTTAAGCTTTTTCACGATTTCGGCTACAGGCCTTTGCTCTGACCGATGTGTTTTTCCATCTGAAAGGTCTTCTTTTGCTTCTTCATTATGCGCTTCTTTCTCTTCAGATTCGCTTTCATTAGCAGAATTATAAATAATTTCAGCTTCTTCTTCCGTTTCTGCCAGTAACGCGCTGATTTTTTCAGCATATTGTTCATGCGGAAAGTTTCCGCTGAGGATATTTTCTGCTTTTGTTTTTATTTCGTTTATTTGATCCTTTAAGGATAATAATCCTTCCCATGCCTGAGTTAAACTAGCAAGCTCTTGCCTTTTTTTTTCGATCTTCGCTTCTGCCTGCTGATTTTTCAGTTTCAGGGCATTTAGAAACAGTTCTTTTAATTCTTGTAAACTAGCCTTAGCGGCTTTCTTTACAGACTCAGAGACATCATTGGTGTACTGAAGAACATAATCACCTGAAAGAAGAGCCCCTTCCTTGACGTTTTCCGATAATAACTCAGTCGTGATTGACACGTGAAATCCTTGTGCTTTAGTTAAGATATCCGCATCATGAATTTCATGCTGTTTTAATTCATTTAAATAAAGCTCTTTTAAATGCCAATCAATCTGGGATTGAACTTTTTCCCCTAAATCAGCGTAAAAACGTTCAAGGCGCGCTTGTCTTTCCTGTTCGGTCTTTTGCTTGGAAAAGAACAGCCCTACTTTAAATCCGGATTGGCGGGATTCAAGATAGTCTTTCGCAAGATCACGTGTAGAAAACGGCATTAAATAGGCACTTTTTAAAACCTCGTCTATCTTTTTATGAAGCTCAATTTCCGCTTTATCAATGGACGCTTTTATCTCTTTTAGCTCATGATTGGCTCTGGCCAATTTTTCTGGGAGGTGCGCTCTTTCTTCAGCTGGAACATCTTTTAGGACTTCCTCAAACTTTTCTGCTTCTGCCCAATTTCTCTCCTCGAAAAATGTTAGATGCTCTTTGGACAGTTTCTTTAATGAATGAAAAACAGATTCAGGCAGCAGCGCTTCTCTATTTGCCATTTTTTCAGCAATAAAGCTTTGTAGTTCATTGAACTGATTTTCCTTATGTGTCTCATCCTTTAATGTAGTATAAAAAATCCTTTCAGGTTTTACCCCCCAGGAGGCAAAAGAATCAACCACACTTTTCTTAAAATCTGAAAAACTAAGTTCATCGTCACGATGTTTATCGATTTGATTAATAATTAAATATACTTGCTTTCCTTCAGCAGTGAGCTCCTTTGTAAAAAGGAAGTTTAGTTCCGATTGGACGTGATTATAATCCATCACATAAAAAACAAGATCTGCCAGGTGCAAAGCTGATTCCGTCGCAATTCTATGAGCGTCATCAGTGGAGTCAATTCCCGGTGTATCCATAATGACAATATTTTTCGGAAGTTTCGTATTTGAAACACTTATTTCAACCGATTGGATTTGATCGCCATCCTTGGCATAGGATTTAACTTTCTCATAATCATATGGAGCGGCATATATTCTTGGTTTGCCCGCTTTAAAAATTACTTTGGCATAGTCCTCGCCCGATTTTACTTTGACAAGGTTAGCACTTGTTGGGATTGGACTGGAAGGAAGCAGGTGTTCACCAACAATTTTATTAATCATACTTGATTTGCCCGCAGAAAAATGTCCGCAAAAGGCAATCGAGTACTCTTGATTTTTAAGTTTTACCGCCAGATCCTTCGCTCTTTCGGCTGTTTGCTCATCTTGGTCTATTTGAAAACGTTCGTGCAAAGCCGTAATTTTTTCAAATAAAAGAGCTTTATCCAATTTCAATACTGTCTGAACCATGAATCGATGTCTCCTTGTTTTATCTATTTATCCATCATCTATTTTAAATGATTTTTCTCACAATTCCTATGGAACTTTTATCTTTTCTGAGGAAAAATAAAAAAACCAGGAACACGCCCGGTTTCATAATAACGTATATGATATTTATTTTGCATGCGGTTTTGCAACATGATTTAAAACATGTTTCATAACTAGCGCGTAAGCTGTTACCGTTCCGGCAACAAAGATCATAGCCATATGTAACAACACCTTTCTGTTGATAATGACTCTCAAACTCAATTGTATTTTATCATTAACGATAATCATTTTCAATGTCTAATTTCAAAATGATTAGATTCTTTCCAAATCGTCTGTGATCACGGAGTTGTCAGCAAATACTCTTTCATATTCTGTTAAGCTTCTCAACGCCTTTTCCTCTGCAGGTATTCTAACCGCAAGAATCACTGCATTAAGAATAGAAAATAAAATCGCTGTCACATAGGCCTGAAACAACAATGGAATCAGCAGAAACTCCGCTGCCACAATAGCATAATTCGGGTGCTTTATATATCGGTACGGGCCTTTTCTTACCACCTTTGCATTTGGCAAGACAATAATCTTCGTATTCCAAAACATACCAAGAGACTTAAGTGCCCATACCCTTGCAGCCTGAGTGATTAGCAGCAGGGCTAGAACGATCGGCCAGACCGGGGACAATGGCTTATGCAAAATCAGTACTTCTAAAATATATGAGATAAAAAAGAGTCCATGAACAAGGACAATCCATCGATAATGCTCTTTTCCAAATTCCATTGCTCCCTGACTTTTCATCCAGCGCTCATTCCTTTTGGCGATAACCAGCTCAACCATACGCTGTAAAATAATCAATGTAATAATCAGAAAAAATAGATTCATTTATGCCTCCCATTTTAACAAAAGAAGTTCTGAACTGAAACCTGGCCCCAAAGCAGTCAAGAGTCCATAATCATTTCCTCTGCCTAAGCACATGAACTGTTTTAACACATAAAGGACGGTTGGTGACGACATATTTCCAAACTGTTTTAAAACTTCCAGCGGTATCCTTGTCATTTCTGCTTCGAAATTCAAGGCTGCTGCGTAGGCATCAATCACCTTTTTTCCGCCTGGATGAGCAATAAAATGGCTGATATCATTCATGCCTATTCCGCAGCTTTCAAGAAACTTATCAACATTTGGCCTAAGCCATCTTTTTATCAGCGATGGAATATCCTTGGAAAAAACAACATGCATCCCTTCATTTTTTACATCCCAGCCCATCACATCAAGGGAATCTTGCAGTAACGTCGATTGAACACAGGTAATGGAAGGAACATATGACAGTTTTTGATAGTATGCCTTATCAGCCTTGTCGCCAACTAAGAGAACGCAGGCAGCACCATCCGCAAAAAGAGATGCTGCAATTAAATTACTTTTAGACCTATCTCCTTTTTGAAAGTTTAAGCTGCATAATTCGACTGCCAGCACAAGCACTTTAGCCTCAGGGTAGGCAAAACAATATTCGTAGGCCCTTGAAAGTCCCGACGCACCGCCTGCACAGCCAAGGCCCCATATAGGTATTCGTTTTGTATGCTCTGAAAATGCCAGCTTATTCATGATTCTTGCTTCTATGCTTGGGGTTGCAATCCCCGAACTTGATATATAAAAGATGGCATCTATTTCGCTATAAGGAATTTGTTTTTTTAAAAAATCATTGCTCGTCAGGCAATTTTGTATGGCTTGGGCACCTAAATCCACTGCATGCTCAATATAGGCATTATTTTTCTCAGCAAATGTTCGGTCCGTTTTATACCAATCCATCCCTTTTACGAAATGGCGCTTTTCGATTTGCCCATTATGAAAAGCCTTTAATAGCCGGTCAATATCCTGAAATGAGTCTGAAAATAGCTCTCTGGCAAAATTCATTACCTCATCTTGCCTTAGAATATGTGCTGGAATAGCTTCTGCGACAGAAATTATGGATGGCATTTCATTCTCTCCTTTGTATCATACTGATAATTTTTCCAAATTATTCTAGAATATACAAAGAGCTTTTTGCGCAAAAAAAATGCCTCCTCGGGATTCGAGGAAGCAATCTGTTTTGAAGGAGTTATTGTGCACTTTTATTATAAGACTTCTATCGACAAGAATCACCATAAAAATTTTTCCATGGCAGAAAAGCGGAGGCGCCCGTTTAGCGACGTATGGACTGGAGGGCGCCGACTGAGATAAAGGAAACTCGAAAAGAGCGCTAGCGATTCGATGCTGACTTATCGTAGGGAGGTGACCGAAGTACACTAGCCGCTGGGCGCTGGAGCTGGACAATTTTTAAAGTTGCATTACAAAAAAAATCATGCACCAGATCACTCCGGTGCATGACTGCTTGTATTTTGATTTTGAACATCGATAATAATTTTTTTACTGACTTCACAGCCGCATTCTGTACAAGTTATCTGCTCATTGTATAGAAGCCTGCAATGATCACAATAATATTTTTCCATTCCCTACACATCCTATTATCAATGGATAGTAGTATTATATTTTGCAGGCTCGTGCATTGATACTGAAAAATCATATTTTACGAAGCTTTTACTTCTGTTTCCTTAATGGATGACGAGCTGCTGCGCTTAAATTTAATTTCGTTAAACAAGATATTTAGAAAAATAGCTGTTAGGCTTCCAGATACAATACCGCTTTCAGTTAAAATGCGAATATTTTCCGGCATTTGGGCAAATAAACCAGGGACAACAGAAACGCCTAATCCCATACCAACTGAACAAGCAATGATTAAAAGGTTTTCCTGAGAGGAAAAATCAACCCTGCTTAACATCTTTATCCCAGAAGCAACCACCATTCCGAACATAGCGATCATTGCACCGCCAAGAACTGCAGCTGGAATGACCGTTGTTAAAGCGCCAAGCTTTGGAAAAAATCCTAGGAAGATTAACATAGTTGCAGCCACATAAATCACGTTATTGCTGCGCACTCCAGAAATTTGGATCAGACCAACGTTTTGTGAGTAAGTTGTATATGGAAATGAGTTAAAGATACCGCCAAGTATACTTGCTAAACCTTCGGCGCGATATCCATTAACAAGGTCCTTTTCGCCGATATCCTTTTTACAAATATCCCCTAACGCAAAGTAAACCCCTGATGATTCAACAAGACTGACCATCGCTACAAGTGTCATTGTAAGAATAGGAATAATTTCAAAAGTTGGCAGTCCAAAATAGAAAGGTTTTGGCATATGAATGACTGATGCTTCGGAAACAGCACTAAAATCAACCATTCCCATAAAATAAGCTACAATTGTTCCAGCAATTAAACCTAATAAAATAGAAATAGAACGAATAAATCCTTTAGTAAATTTAAAAAGAACGATAATAAACAATAAGGTGCCAAATCCTAAACCAATATTTTGCAAGGAACCAAAATCAGGGCTTCCTTGACCGCCTGCAAAATTATTCATCGCTACAGGCACAAGTGTAATACCTATAATTGTTACAACAGAGCCAGTTACAACTGGCGGGAAAAACCGGACAAGTTTGCCGAAATACTTAGATATTAAAATAATAATTAAGCCTGAAACAATAATGGAACCGTAAATAGATGAAATCCCATATTGATTGCCAATGGCAACGATTGGACCAACTGCGGTAAAAGTACAGCCCAGAACAATCGGAAGTCCTATCCCAAAATATTTATTTCGCCAAACCTGTAGGATTGTGGCTAATCCGCTTGTCAAAATGTCAATTGATACAAGGTATGTCAGCTGCTCTCCGGTCAGCCCGATGGCTCCGCCGATAATTAACGGTACAATGACTGCACCTGCATACATCGCTAAAACATGCTGGATTCCAAGTGATGTGATTTTAAATGGATGATGTTTCATATAAGGACGTCCTCCGTTTGATTAGAAATAAATGTTACCTTCCCGTCTGTAAGTCCGCTGATTCTTGCAAGCGATTCTACACGATAGCCTTTTTCACGAAGAAGATCCCCGCCTTCCTGGAAGCCTTTTTCAATAACGATTCCGATTCCGCTGGTATGTGCTTTGGCCTGCTTGACAATATCGACAAGTCCGAGAGCTGCCTGTCCATTTGCCAAGAAATCATCGATGACTAAAACCCGGTCGGATTTATTTAAAAATTTCTTTGAAACCGAAATCTCATTGGATTCCTGTTTTGTAAAGGAATAGACGGACGCTGTGTAAAGCTCATTAATCAGTGTCAATGATTTTTTCTTCCTTGCAAAAATAACTGGCACTTCTAAGAACAAACCTGCCATCACAGAAGGGGCAATCCCAGAGGATTCAATCGTTAAAATTTTTGTAATTCCTTCATCCTTAAATCTTTTGGCAAATTCTTTGCCGATTTCCTGCATAAGGAACGGGTCAATTTGATGGTTTAGAAATGAGTCTACTTTTAAAACCGAGTCAGATAATACGATTCCCTCAGTTAAAATTTTCTCTTTTAAAAGCTTCATTATGCTCCTCCTATGTTAAGGGTTATCTAAAAAACAAAAAAGCCTCAAAGACACTGCATCACTCTTTATGAAATATGAGTGAAGCAATGACCTTGAGGCATAGCTGTGATGATAGCATTAAAAACATCACAAAATTATCATTGCTCACCCATAGTCGGATTCTTTACGGGAACCCGGTAGAAACTTACGAGCCATATTCTCGTGATTATATGAGTGAATGTCTATTAAATTTGATATAGCCATTATAGCACGCTCGTGATGAAATTCAATATTTTTCGCGAAATTCACGAATTATTTTCGTTAATTTAAACTAAATGTTCGTGATTTCTCTGTTTGTAAAGAATTTATTAGCTGGCCAAAAAACACAATTTTACACGCCTTCACTACTTTTTTTTGTGATATCGTTCACATTTTTTAAAAAATCCTTCACAATTCCTTCACAATTATCACACTCTTACAGTGATTAGCATCACTGTTATATCAATTTTCCACCATTATCATAGTATTTAAGTTATGAATGAACATTTTGTGAAGTGGTAAAAAACCCCTAGATTCTAGGGATTAGTTGAGTATGATGAAAGTGTAATCATTAATTCATCCCAATTTTTGAGAGGAGTGAAGGAAAATGGCGAAAACGGAACTTCAGGAGAAAACGAACACAAAAATTGAAACAGACGAGGGTTCAAATTTGAAAGGAACGTTAGCTTCCGTTTTCCTATTAGGAGCATTCCTAATAGTGACTTGGGTCGGTGTGTACTATTTATACCTAGACCGTTTCTAAAAAATTGAAAGGGGAAAAAGCCATGCATATGCATAAATTTGAAAAAGCCTGGCTCGGATTCGGGATTGGTGCTCTTCTAGTATTTTTAACTGTTATCGGGGTGAGCGCATTCTATCTTGGAAATCAGCCGCCAAGCTGTTTAGCAACCATTGATCCAGAAAAGGTTGATACAACCGCACCATTTAACGAGCCTGGATTAAAAAAAGTGGAAGGAAAGGAATGGGACTATGAATTAGTCTTTGTTGCTTCCGCATTTAATTATAATCCTGGTGAAGTAAAAGTTCCACTTGGAGCTAAAGTAAAAGTAATGGCAACATCAAAGGATGTTGTTCACGGATTTGAAGTTGCCGGAACGAACATAAATATGATGCTTGAACCTGGTTATATCAGTGAACTTGTTACGACATTTGACAAACCGGGCGAATACTTAATCTTATGTAATGAATATTGTGGAATTGGACACCACATGATGTCTTCAAAAATCGAGGTGGTTGAATAATGGCAAGCTTTACTGCTATTCAAAAGGTTGACCGTCGTGACGGCAAATTGGCAATGGCCCATTTCTTTGTAGCATTTATTGCGTTAGCAATCGGAGGATTAGCTGGTTTACTGCAAACGCTCGTCCGTTCAGGAAAGCTTGAGCTTCCTGCTGGAATTGGATATTATCAGATCTTAACCGTTCACGGGGTTGTACTCGGACTTGTATTAACTACATTCTTTATTATGGGATTTCAGCTTGCAGCCGTCAGCAAAACTGCCGGCACTTTGACTGGCCGTCAGCGCAAGGTTGGCTGGATTGGTTTTTGGACCATGACTATTGGTACTGTCATGGCAGCTACGATGGTTCTTTTAAATAAGGCGACAGTTCTTTATACTTTCTATGCCCCATTGCAGGCGCATGCTGTTTATTATCTCGGCTTAACCTTTGTTATTGTGGGAAGCTGGCTTGTTGGCGCAGCTATTATTATGAAATATGCTGAGTGGAGAAGAACAAATCCAGGTCAGCCTAGCCCGCTTCTGACTTTTATGTCACTAGTTAATACCTTAATGTGGATTGTTGCAACAATCGGTGTAGCAGCAACTGTATTGATTCAATTATTGCCTTGGTCTTTAGGTTTAGTAGAAACAGTGAATGTCGGTGTAAGCCGTACCCTATTCTGGTACTTTGGCCACCCGCTCGTATACTTCTGGTTATTGCCAGCTTACATGACTTGGTATGCGATTATTCCAAAGATTATTGGCGGAAAAATATTCTCAGATTCATTAGCACGTATGTCATTTATTCTTTTCCTATTGTTCTCAATACCTGTCGGTTTCCACCACCAGCTATTAGAGCCAGGAATTGACCCAGCATGGAAGTTCTTACAGGTTGTGTTAACATTCCTTGTTGTTATTCCATCATTAATGACTGCATTCAGTTTATTTGCAACCTTCGAAAGCTTCGGCCGCTCTAAAGGGGCAAAAGGTCTATTCGGCTGGATTAAGAAGCTTCCTTGGGGAGATGCGAGATTTACTTTGCCGTTTATCGGAATGGTTTCCTTTATTCCGGCAGGTGCAGGCGGTATTGTCAACGCCTCTCACCAAATGAACCAGGTTGTCCATAACACCATTTGGGTTACTGGTCACTTCCACCTTACAGTTGCTACAGCTGTTGTATTAACTTTCTTTGGTGTAGCTTTCTGGCTTGTTCCGCATTTAACAGGCCGTGTATTTACAAAAAAGATGAACAAACTAGCCTTAATTCAAGGGATCACATGGACAATCGGGATGACATTTATGTCAGGATCCATGCACGCTGCCGGTCTTCTAGGCGCACCACGCCGTTCTTCATTCTCAGAATACGGAGGTTCTGCACAAGCTGCTGAGTGGATTCCATATCAAATTGCACAGGCAGTTGGCGGTTCTATCCTTTTCATCGGCATCATCCTAATGCTTATTATCTTTATCAACCTAGCATTCTTTGCTCCTAAAGGAGATCAGGAATTCCCTGTTGGAGAAGCAGCAAATCCAGCTGAAAAAGCTCCAATGGTATTTGAAAACTGGAAAATCTGGATTGGTATTACAGTAGCACTTATCCTTTTCGCTTATACCATTCCATTTATCGACCTTATTGAAAACGCACCTCCAGGATCAAAGGGATACAAACTCTGGTAACCTTTTAGATAAAAAAAGCTCCGGCAATCGCCGGAGTTTTTTTATTTAGTTAGCTATATCCGTTTTCTCTGTCAGCACTGATCTTCTTTTCCCAAAGTTAAGGTTTACAATAATAACCGAGCATAAAATTAATGCGGCCCCAGCCATTTGAATGATCCCCAAGCTCTCCTGATAAAGCAGTACACCTACTGCCGTAGCGACAACGGGCTCAACGGTTGCAATAACAGCTGCCTTACTCCCCTCTGTTTTCTCAAGTCCCCATGTATAAACTAAAAAGGCTAAGACAGTTGGAATAAATCCTAATCCTGCGCCAAAAAGAATGACCTTCATATTTAATAGCAGATCTATTTTTTCCCACAGATGTGTAAATGGAATTAACGCGATAGCCGCAATGCTGAAGGTATACAGTGTAATTGTAAAGGGTTGGTACTTTCTTAAAGCAAACTTTCCGAAAATCGTATATAATGCATAACCGAAGCCAGACCCCAAGCCAACAATGATTCCGAAAAGAGTAATCTTAGAATCTCCTGATGATACACCTGCAATTAGAAAGCAGCCGATAATCGTACCAATTACTGCGATGATCTTATTTATGCTTAAGCCTTCTTTTAAAAAAATAAATGACAGAATAGTAACAAAAGCCGGTGAAGTATAAAGCAAAATGACCGCCACCGAAATATTCATTTCGCTGATTGCTGTAAAATAACAAAAGTTAAAAAAGACAATACTTAAAATTCCTGTACCGATAAAAAACCTTATATCTGACCATTTTTGCAGCTTCATCTGGTCACGATAACGGAACAGGGCTATAAGCAGAAGAAATACCGCGGCCCAGATAACACGAATAGCCACAATTTCCATCGGTTTAAATCCAAACTCCGCCAATCCTTTTACAAAAACAGCAATAATTCCCCATAGGCTTGCCCCAAATGCAATCATGATATAAGGAAGCAGCTTTTTCATGTTCATCCCCCTAAAAAAAAGGAATGACTTGAAGCCATCCCTTTTAAGTCAAACTTTAGCTTAGCTGATATACTTTGCTATATTTTTCGCTTAAATAATCAATTAAATATTTGGCGTTTAATCCCTCACCTGTTACATCATTTAAAATTTCAAGCGGTTTTTTCATTTTACCATATTGGTGAATATTATCTGTCAGCCATTTTTTAATTGGCTGCAAATCCCCTTCTGCCAAAAGCTCATCAAACTGTGGAATATCCTTTAACATTGCATGTTTAAATTGGGCAGCATACATATACCCTAGGGCATAGGATGGAAAATAGCCAAACATTCCGCCTGCCCAATGTACATCCTGAAGGACGCCGTTTCCATCATGATCAGGCTTTACCCCTAAATACTGTTCATACTTTGCATTCCAAATTTGCGGAAGATCCTTAACCTCTATTTCATCATTAAAGATTGCTTTTTCCAATTCATAACGGATGATGATATGGAGCGGATATGTTAACTCATCTGCCTCAATACGAATCAGTGATGGCTTAGATTCATTGATCGCCCGAAAATAATCATCCACATTAACTTCATCAAACTGGCCATCTGCATATGATTTTAATAGATCATAATTCTTCCTCCAAAAGGATTCATTTCGGCCGACAAAGTTTTCATAGAAGAGCGACTGTGATTCATGGATTCCCATGGAAGTTCCATCACATAATAGAGTTCCATTTAATTCTGATGCAATATTTTGCTCATAGATACCATGACCGCCTTCATGAATCGAACCAAACACGGCCATCCTGAAGTCCTTTTCATCATACCTTGTTGTCACACGTACATCTCCTGAATTAATGCCTGTGGCAAATGGATGAACTGTTTCATCTAATCGGCCAGCATTGAAGTCGTAGCCAATTTGCTTTAATATCTCAATAATTAATTCGCGCTGTTTTTCCTTTGGAAAATGGGCAAACAAAAAAGATGTATCTGGCTTATGCTTTGATTCAGCAATTTTTTGCACGAGCGGAACAATGTTTTCACGAAGCTGGCTAAAGACCTTATCTAAAACATCAACAGTGATGCCTGGTTCGTACATATCCAGTAAGGTATTATACTTATTTCCTTCATAGCCCCAATATCCGATAAAACGCTTGGTCATCTCCACCAACTTTTCCAAATAAGGGCGGAACATCGCAAAATCAGCCTTGGCTCTCGCTTCCTCCCAGACGCTTTCAGCTTTTGACTGCAGAACAACATATTCTTTAAATTCGTCAGCTGGAATCTTTTTGTTGCGGTCATATTCTTTCTGGCATTCTTCCAGCAGTTTTTTTGTTATTTCCGAAAGGCCATTGCCTTCATTTGATAATTTTTCTATGTATTGAGCCATTTTCTCAGATGTAGACATATTAAATACTTCAGACGAAAGAATGCCTACAACCTCCGAACGCTGATCAATGCCTTTTTTTGGCGCCCCGGTCCTCATATCCCAATATATTAACGCTAAAGCTTCATTATAAGCTGAAATCTTTTTTACATATTCAATGAATTCTTTTTCAATATCCATTAATAATTGATCCATGTAAGCATTACCCCCTCATTATTTTCCTCTCCATTTTATCATATTCTTTTGAAAATGCAGTTTAAAATCATTACCGTTTTTTTCCTGCTGACAGAAAAAGGCAGCAGATATATATCTGCTGCCCCTAAATCATTTTTATTTTTGAGGAATACAGTTACGAAATAAGGATTCCTCTTACTTTCTTCCAATTGCAACTTTCCAGGTATCGGGCCCTTCTTCAACGTACTCCCAGGTAAATTGATCTCCTCTTTCCATCATAAACTGATATTGTAATGGTTTTGGATCATGATCATTAACTAAAAGCATATATTCACCAGATTCTAAAGAATCAAAAGTTCTGAAAATCGTTGGGTGCTTCTCACGCGGCGGGTAATCTGGAGCATTAACTGTCTGAGCATATTCTATCATTGTTTTATTCCTCCTTATGATTAACTACAGCCTTATTGTATAAAATCATTATCCTTTCAATAGTGAGTGGTGTCACAGGCTCCCTATGATATTTTCAACAGATTCCTAGTTTGCATTGGCCATTCTCGTTTTTCCGTTAAATAATCGTTATAATAAAGGTAAATAAAATATTTAGACATAGGAGATAGAATGAAACAATTTATTTTATTTCTCGTATTGATTTCTTTTATTGATATGTTTTCCCAGTTGCCGATCATGAGCACATTTGCAAAGGATTTAGGTGCTTCTCCTGCTCTGATTGGATTAACAGTCGGCATGTATTCCTTTACGAATATGTTTGGGAATATTCTAGCTGGTTACTGGATTGACCGGCAGGGTGCAAAAAAGGTCATTATTCTGGGCTTTATTCTAACAGCAGCAGCACTCCTTCTATATACTATAGTGAATCAGCCTGAACAATTGGCAGGTGTTCGTTTTCTTCATGGACTTTTTAGCGGTCTTCTTGTTCCAGCAGCATTTACGATTATTTCCAATAAAGGCAGCAGTGAAAAACAAGGAAAATCAATGGCCATTTCCGGGGTTGCTGTTGGGCTGTCAGCTATAATTGGTCCAGCTTTTGGAGGAATTGTCGCCTCAAAATACAGTGTAGAGTGGGTATTTATTTCTATTTCCATCGCGATGCTACTCGCGGCAATCCTATCCTTTTTTATCCTGCCCCGCGGGAATCCCGATAAAATAACAAGAAAGCTTGAGCGGCCCGCTCACACCCTTTTAGCCATTATTAAGAAGCCATTGCTTGCCATTAGTTTTACTGGAGCATTTGCACTAATGTTTGCCCAAGGAGTGCTTGCCTACATGCTACCGCTTCAAGTGCAATCACTGGATTACGGTTCACAATTCAGCGGGATTCTTCTTAGTACGTTTGGGATTACTGCGATTTTGATTTTCGGTTTGCCAACCAATCGGCTGTTTGACCGCTATGATAATCGGCATATAATGCTGATTGGCATGGCTGTCATCGGAATAGCCCTTGTTATGTTAAGCACTTCGAAAAGTTTGCCATTTTTATTTCTTTGCATGATCATTTACGGAATTGGTTTTGCCTTTTTATTCCCTTCCATTAGTGCCATGCTGGTGAAAAACACTGATCAAAAAACACGGGGCAAGGCTTTCGGACTTTTTTACGCTTTTTTCTCCCTCGGTGTTGTCGCGGGGTCAGCTGTTACAGGTATTCTGGCAGTTTCATATGCAGGAGGTTTCCTTATTGCAGCTGGCATTCTCTTAATTAATACAATTTGGATGTACTTATATTTTAGAAATAAGTCTGCTGTAAAGGAGAGATTAGAGAAATGAGAGAGCTTGTGGGAACCTGCAAATCATGCGGGAAAAATCTTTACTGCATGGATGGTTTTTTTAATGGGGTTTATAATGATAGCCAGGAAACACTGTGTTTTGATTGCTGCGAGGAACAAGAAAAAGAAAAAGAATAAAAAACGTAAAAAACCGCAAATGTCTGTTTGCGGTTTTTTTATTTCCCCTTCAATGAGAATGAGAATCAAAAAAGCATAAAGGTATGATAAAGGTCACTTATATGCTAAACCTCGAGTGCTAAACTAAGTGTACACATAAGAAACATGTGGCTAAGAGGGTGATCTAATTGAGAATAGAGGACATTAAAAAGAGGCTTGAAGCTGTTCCTCTTTTTAAAGAGCTTGATAAGGTTGAAATGGATCATATCATTCAAATTACGCAAACCCGATTCTATAAGAAAAACATCTATGTTTTTATGCAGGGCGATCCGCTTGACCGGATGTTCTTCATCCATTCTGGAAAAATCAAAATCTATAAAACAGATTCCACCGGCAAGGAACAAATTATTGCTTTCTTAGAAAGCGGTGAAATGTTTCCGCACGCAGGACTTTTTCGAAATGGAGGATATCCCGCCCACGCAGAGGTCATGGAGGATGCACAGCTGATCTCCATCCCAAAGACTGAGTTTGAAGAAATTCTGCTTAAAAATCCGCTTGTTTGCATCAAACTTTTTAAGGTATTAGGTGAGAAAATTGTTGAACTGCAAAATCGGCTAGAGGAACAAATTCTTCATAATACTTATGAACAGATCATCATGATGCTTCTGAGGTTATGCAAAACAAACGGAATCAAGGTTAGCCATTTATACAAAATTACAACCCATTTCACGAATCGTGAGCTTGCCAATATGATTGGCACTTCAAGGGAAACTGTCAGCCGGACCATCAATCTGCTGAAGAAAAGACAGTTCCTTTTTACAGATCAAGATGGCTTCTTTTTAGTTGACAAAGAAATCCTTAAACAGGAGATTCTTTAATCTATTATTCACAAAAGGGAGAGATTCAAAATGGAAAACAAATTGATTGAGCTGGATGTCAGAGAAGATATTAAAAATAAATTGGAGCCTTTCCAAAAAATTATGCAGGCTATTACAGGACTGGAAGCTGGTGATGTGTTCATTCTGCATGCACCTTTTAAACCTGCGCCGCTCTTGCCAATTTTAAAAAAGAAGGGCTTTGATTATGAAGCAGAGGAACTTGAAAAAAAACATTGGAAAGTAACATTTACAAAAAGGGGATAAGTAAGATGATCTTAGATAACCGAGGACTTGAGCCTCCACAGCCAATGATGAGAACACTTGAAGCCCTTGAATCTCTTAAGCCGGGCGAAAAATTATCTATTATTAACGACCGCCGCCCGATGTTTCTATACGAACAGCTTGAAGAACGTGGAATAAAACATGTAACAACTCCTCGTGAGGACGGAAGCTTTCTTATTGAAATTACAAAATAAAGAAGGTGATGAAGGTGATACCTTCACAATCAGCTAACGAGACTAATATAAAGCTGCCATTCTCCTTTATTTTTCTTAGCATTATTTCTATTTTAGGCGCACAGGCTTTGCTTTTATTACATGGTGATTCAATTGTAAACGGGCAATTCCGCATCCCCGGCATTTGGTCAGCCGCTCACCTATTTATTTTGGGCTGGGCGCTGATGGTTGCCATGGGAGCTATGTACCAGCTTGTGCCGGTAGCTTTTTTAACACCTATTTGGAGTGAAAAATTTGGGTTTATCCAATTGGCTGTAACCGCTATAGGCACATTCTCATTTGCCCATTTCCTTTTCTATAATCCGCAAAAAGCATTGATCCCTGGAATCATTACGATGATTGGTATATTAATGTTTTTGTTTCAAATGCTAATGACCTTAAGGAAACAGGCAAAGCCAAATATATTAACCCTATATGTCGGGACAGCACTGCTCTGTCTTCTGGCAACGATTTTCCTTGGCGTAACTATGCTGATCAGCATGAAGACAGGTATAGCAAGCAGTCATTATTTAGCTATTTTTAAAAGCCACTTATTGCTTGGGACAACCGGGTGGTTTACACTGCTGATCTTCGGATTTTCTTATAAGATGGTTCCTATGTTTTCCCTATCACACGGATTTACAATGAAACCGGCCAATTATGTTTATCCTGTCTATGTGATTGGATTGCTTACAGCCATTGTTTCATTTTTTATCGAATCCAATACATTGCTAACCATTGCATTATTGCTAATGTTTATTGGATTTACATTATTTATGTACCATATTTCATTAATCATAAAGAAAAAACTTAAGAAAAAGCTTGATCGGCCGTTTACTTTTGCATTAATTTCAATTATCAGCGGCGGAGTGATCCATCTGGCAGCCTTTCTGTCATCATTGTTCGGTGTGTTTAACCAGACTGCTGGCCCTCTGCTGTTCATGTATTTAATATTCTGGATTGCCTTTAGCATTATCGGCTATTTATATAAAATTGTTCCATTCCTATGGTGGACAGCCAAATACAGCAAAGAAATCGGCAAAAAGGAGGTTCCCGCATTAAAGGATATGATTGATGAACGATTAGCTTTACCCGTGTTTGTCTTTATGATCCTTGGAATGGCGGGGGTGGGACTTTCCCTGTTTATCAGCAGCACAGCAGTGTTTTTCCCTAGCCAAATTCTTTTCACTTTAGCTTGCATCTTGTTTTGTGCCGCCATTTTAAAGATTATTACTAAATAAGGAGTGCTAACCATGGAACTTAAAGATAAAGTATTAGAAAACTTAAAAAGAGTACTAGACCCTGAACTTGGCATAAATGTGGTTGATTTAGGTTTAATATATGGAATTGATTTTCCCGAAGAGGAAACTGTCCATATTACAATGACATTAACAACCCCTGGATGTCCGCTTCACGACAGTATTTCAAGCGGGGTCAAATATTCACTTGAGGAATTGGAAGAATTCAAAAATGTTGATGTGGATATCGTCTGGGAACCCGCCTGGTCTCCAGAAAGAATGACACCTGAAGGTTTAAGACAATTAGGAAGATAAAGAGAAGGGCTGTCTAAACGGCAGCCCTTCTTTTTATTCTTCTTTTACATCAGTTGGAAGTACATTTTTAATCATTTCCAAAACATAAGGATTCTCATTTTCCTTCATTAATAGATGAACGTTGCCTTTATCCTCATGCGTACGAATTAATCTGCCTATCCCCTGACGCAAACGCAAAATCATATAAGGCAAGTCTACTTCCCTAAAGGGGTCTTCGGCTCCCTCTCTTTTTGCGGTAAAGACAGGATCATTCGGCGGGAATGGCAATGAGAAAATAAAGACATTTTCAAGGGCTCGCCCTGGTATATCCAACCCTTCCCATAAATGAACTGAACAGAGCACAGAGTTTTCTTCATTTTGAAATTTAGAGACTAACGTACTGATCTCTGCATCCCCTTCGAAATAAACAGGGAAGCCTGTTTTTCCTGCCATAAACATCTTGAACGCTGCTAATTCATCCTTAGATGTAAAAAGGATAAGTGCCCTTCCATGCGTTTTTTCCATTTCCTTGAAGACATATTCAAATTTCTCTTGATTCACGCCTTCTGAAAAGACAGGCATCTTAATCTCCATATTCTCATCATAATCGAATGGAGAGGCAACAGTAAACGAGAGATATTGTTCAATGCCAAGGCTGTTAGCTGTATATTCAAAGGATTTATTTTCTGATAACGTAGCTGATGAGAAAACAAAAGGCTTATTCTGAGAAAAGACCTCTTCCCTCATGATATCCTCGACCATGCGCGGCATAATGACAAGCGTCCTTTCTCCCCCGTGGTCCTCAAACCAGGTGATTCCTTTCAGGTCTTTTAAGAACAAGGAAAGTGAGAAGGATATTTGTTCAAGATATTCCTCAACGATTTTTAAATCGTATTCGTTGATCACATACATTTCACTTTCAAAAACGAGCTCCTCTTCAAGCAAACTGATTAGCTCAAGAAGTTTACGCCCTTCTTTTATTACTTTTGGTGTTTTGCTTATTGTTCTCTTTTCAGAGCCTTGTGTTAACTCTGAGCTTTGATTTAAGGCCATGAAAAAATATTCATTTTGTATAATAGCTTCATCAATAATATTTAATGTAGTTTCCCTGACATCGTTTGCCATCAGCCTTGTTAATAAAGTTTCAAGGTTTTGTTCTGTGAATCGATAGGTCAGAGCTTTTTGGGCTGCATATTCAAGCAGGTGCCCTTCATCGAAGACCACACATGAATGCTCTGGCAATAATGGCAGCTGCCCTTCCCTTTTTCTTGATTCCTTTGTCCAAATATGCTCCATATAAAAATCATGGGAGCAAATAATGATGTCCCTAGCATTACGGTAATAATCCCGATTTAATGTTTGTCCGCACCGATGTCTTTTCTCGCATGTAAAGCAATCCTGCAGCGAGTCCCATGCAACATTATTCCATAGATCATCTGTCAATTCTGGATAGTCCTTGCGATCCCCGTATCTTTGAAAGGTTTGCATCGATGAATTAGCATTTACAAATTCAGGAAGCTGATCATATATCGAATGATAGGCATCATTGTCCTCCAATGCAACCAGCCGATCGAGCTTATTTAGGCATAAATATTGATCCCTTGATTTAGCAAGTCTAACATCAAAATTGAGATCCAATGCCTTTTCCAGCTTAGCAATATCGCCTTCTTTTTTCACCAGCTGTTCAATGAGTGTTTCATCTGCACAGGCAATAATCGCGGGCCTGTTTAAATATCTTGCATAGGCGATGGCATAGAGCAAATAGACAATGGTTTTTCCAGTTCCTACACCCGCTTCAGCAAAGATTACCTTTTTCTCTTTAAATGCCTTTTCCAGCTGAAAGGCCATAAATATTTGTTCATCACGCAGTTCAAAGCCTGTCTCGGGCAGAATATCATAGAAAACATCCCCAATCCATTCGCCAAGCTTTTCATAAAAAGATTCACTTTTGGACACTGCAAATGGAAGCTTGCTTTGCATCCGTACCCCTCCGAAAGAAACTGAATAAAATTAAGCGCTTATTTAAAAGCGCTCATGATTAACAGTTTTAAATTTTACAAGCATCACCCATTTTATCTTAAATTACTTATGGGCTCAAGCAAAAAGAAAAACCTGACCGCAAAAGCCAGGTTTTCATTTATTTTCTTAATGAAGACGAATACGATAGCGCCTGCTGCAATTCACTTTGTGCATTTAATAATTGATTGAGAGCCTCTAATGAACTTCCCTGTTCGTTTTTAATTGCTTCAATCGATCCAGACAGAGCCTGAGAAATTTTAGGAAAATTAATCACAGAATGCTTCATTTCGCTCACTCCTGTTTAATGATATTAATATCATATTCAGGAATTTCCGCTATTATACCCGATCAGTCCGAGGCGGGCGCTTGCCCCAATATTGGTAATAATCCGTTTTTATAAATCCATTAAACAGCTTCCGTTTTTTTGTTGCTTCTTTTCCGTAGAGTTTTTCAAACTCTTCATCTGAAGTAAGAATATAGACAGACCATGTATCTAGAGGAACTAAGACTTTCCCCATTTCTTCATACATTTTTTGTACGGCTGCTTTATCGCCAAGTCTTTCACCATATGGCGGGTTGCCGACAAGAACTCCATATTCCTTTGAAGTTGTAAAATCCTGAATCCTCATTTGCTTAAATTGAATTAAATCACCAAGCCCTGCCTCAAAAGCATTTTCCTCAGCAATTTTGACCATCCGGTGATCAATATCTGATCCGGAAATATCCAGCGGCTGATCATATTTTGCCAAATCCTCTGCTTCGATTCTTGCTTCATCCCAAATTTTCTCCGGAATCCAATGCCAGGCTTCGGATACAAATTCACGATTAAAGCCTGGAGCAATATTTTGCCCGATTAAAGCTGCCTCGATGGGAATTGTTCCAGAACCGCAAAATGGATCAACAAAAGGCTTATCTGGATGCCAATTGGTTAGCATAACTAACGCTGCAGCAAGCGTTTCCTTTATAGGCGCTTCCCCCTGGCCAGTACGATAGCCCCTTTTATGCAGACCGCTTCCTGAAGCATCGATGGTCAAAAGGGCAACATCCTTATGCAAAGAAACTTCAATTTTGTAAAGCGGTCCGTTCTCCTCCAGCCATCCTGTTTTTTTATAATGTGTTTTTAGTTTATCGACAATCGCTTTTTTGACGATAGCCTGACTGTCCGAGACACTGAAAAGCTTTGATTTGACGGATTTCCCCTGTACAGGGAATTCAGCATTCTCAGGCAAATATTCTTCCCATGGCAGAGCCTTCGTCTTTTCAAATAATTCATCGAAAGAAAATGCCTTAAACTCACCGACTTTGATCCGTATTCGATCGGCCGACCGCAGCCACAAATTAGCCCTGGCTATCGCAAGGGCATCACCTTTAAATGAAATTCTGCCGTTTTCTACTGTACAATCATAACCTAATTCACGAACTTCTTTAGCCACCACAGCCTCTAGACCCATCGCAGAGGTGGCAATAATATCATATTTTGTCATAATTTCACCCTTATTTCATTTCATTCTTTTATCATATATGTATTTTTCCTGTAAAACAAGGACAAGAAAAAGAGGCTGTCTTAGACAGCCTCGTATTGTTATCGTATTTAATCTTCCCACTAATAACGTTCTGTAAGCCATGTTTTGTACCTTGGTACTGCAAGCGACCTAAGTCTCGTACTAAGGCGGTAATCATCTATCTACAGGATTGAACCTGTCCTTCTCCTTGTTCATTTCCTAAGAGAAAGTGCCCCTACCATAATTTGGGTTTCTCGCTCGCGGGGTTTACCTCGTTCCACCCTTTTTATTTCTAAAAAGGCTCCGTCACTGTGGCACTTTCAAGGTACTCATACCATATCCTGCATGGACTTAGGTATTTTCCCTGCCGTCAAGCCAGCTTAGCCAGCCTGCCCTAGCTTATGAATTGGCTAGGCACGAACACTACAGGCATCTCAGCCCGTGCGAGCATGGACTTTCCTCTGCATGAAACATGCAGCGATTACCCGAACGCTATTAATGACAAGTTTTATTATATGTAACTTTGTAATTAATAGCAATGGTATTCATTTGGAAAAAATGTTAAAGTTTCTTAGTCATACAATTTACTGCCAAAAACATGCTTTTCCAGATTGGATAGTCTTTTTAATATGTCAAAGTTAGTGGTTCCTGCTGTCTGGGCTGCAGGACGTCTTGATGCATCTTCAAGCTGCTTCTTTAATCTCATATTTTCCTGCTGCAGCTCCTCAATTTCCTGATGAAAGGTTTCGTAATCTTTGATCACCCAATCCAAAAATTTGTCAACCTCTTCTGGCTTGTAGCCTCGCATAGCTGTTTTAAATTCTTTTTCTAAAATATCCTTAGCTGTTAATTTCAATTTATCGGATAACATGACAATCACCTCAAGTATACCATCATCATATCTATTTTTTCAAAGATATGTATTTTTGTCAATTTTTCTTCATTACATTTCAAAATTTTTAAGCTGTTCTTCTTCAACAAGTACCTGAAGATCCTCAAACGAAATAAGGCGGATCTCATAATCGGCTTCTTCCTGCCGGTTCTTTGCCGCTTCATATAAATATTTAGGACTTCCCTCTTTATCAGTGTCATAAAAAAGAAGTAAAGTATCGCTCTTATTCACAAAAAATTGGTTTTTCAGCCGAAATTGCCATGGTTTTTCATATGGCTTGCGTGTAACCGAATCAACAAAGTCTGCTTGTGAAAGGACAAACTCATATATTTCCTTATTTGCTTCGTTCCATTTTTCTTCCTGATTTAAGAATGGAGTAATCACAGCCAGCTGAAGCTCGTGATAGCCTTCAAGCTGCAGATCAAAAACAGTTTCTGCTGCCCAAAGCTCCGTTCCAAGCTGTCCGCTGATAATTACCCACTCTAGGCCCTCTTCCACTAATGCTGTCAGTGCATTTTTTAGAGCTAGTTTTATGTAGGAAACAGCGGGATCATTATTTTTAAATACACCGATTTCAAACGGTTTATACCCCGATACAACTGCAATTTTTGCCAATTTGGCATTCCCCTTCAATCTTTGTTTAGCATAATGGATTCCTATGTAAGAAAACAAGGGCAAAAATGCCCTTGTTTTTAGTATACATTAGTATTTGCATTTTTTCCCGTAGTAGCCTGGCTTTTGTCCTGTATATGCCCCAGCAACTTGGCCTGGTGCCGCTCCAGGGTACATGCCTGGTCCTGCGAATCCTGGTCCTGCAAATCCTGGTCCTGCAGCTCCTGGTCCGAATCCTGGCCCTGCGAATCCTGGTGCTACAGCTCCTGGTCCAAATCCTGGTCCGAATCCCGGTCCAGTAGACGCACCTGCTACAACATTTTGAGCAGTTGGAGGCGTGTTTACAACAGATTGTGTATGCGGGAAATAATGCTGAAACTGAGTGTTAACATGGTTAACTGTAGTAGTATGACTCGGATGAACAACCGGCTGGATATTATTTTGGAACGTATGGTTCACATTACATTTCGGTGGGCATACAATTGCAGGCAAAACATTTGTAGGTCTTGGTCCACAATACATATTACGATCCCCTTTCCTTTTTTTAGTTTTTGTTTACATTAACAGCCTATGAAGAAAGGGGGAATCTTGTACTAATGAAAGAACCTAAATTAAACCCATTTTTTAAATTTATTCATCTATTATTATAGAAAACTATAAAAACTGTCTTTTAAATTTGAGAAAAGAATGGCCGTAAATAAAATCACGATGAAAAACAAAAATAAAATCGTCTTGTACATAAGCACTGCCTCTCTAGTCTAATTAATCTTACACACAGTTCACAATTGTACAGGTTTCATCGTTATGTTTCAACTAGGAAAAGGCAGGTGAATATGTACATTTTTTGAAAGTTCATTGCGTTGATGCAGCGTTTAGTTTCCTTTCTAGCCTATTGATTCGTTTTTCTATTTCTTCATCTGATTTGGAAAAGTTTTCAGCTCTAATTGCATATTGTAAAGCTTTTTCCAAGCTAATTGTCCGATGCTCAAAGATTTTTGACAGTTCTATGCATGCCTCAAGCTGGAGTTTAGGATTTTGACCAAATTCAGCCACATCCTCCCACAGCCCAGCAGCCTCCTCCCAGCGTTTTTCCTTTTTATATTGAAACGCAAGGGCATGTTTTGCTTGATGTGCAACATCTGCATCTCCTCCGGAAATACGGGTAAACATCTTTTCGGCATGTTCAGACTCTCCAATATGAGAAAACCATCTTCCCACCTCATAAAACTCTCTCGATGTTTGCCTATCATCAAGACCTAAGATTTGAAAGGAAAGATGTGTATATAGGCTTATTAAAGATAAAATGTCCATTTCATTGTGCTTTAATATTCCAAGCATCCCTTCCGGGTCTTTTCGTTCAACGAAATCAAAATAAATCATTGGCGCCAAATGCCCAGGTAAGTCATCCTTTCTTTCAAACCCTAAAACTTCCTTTTCTACCACCGAAAGTTTTATTCGATCTAATTTATGCTTCCACATTCTCCTTGCAGCATGGTACAAATCAAAGTGACCATATGGCGGAAGCTTAGGTACATGCTCCTTTATCAGCGTATGCTGCGTTTTCACCTGTGGCCAATCAAAAGATTTGCCATTATAAGTTGCCATTGTTGTATAATCAGCACTTTCTAAAAAACTTTGATATAACGGGACCTCAGCTCCTGGATGCGGAAGGATATGCTGTTTTAACTTAATTTTATCCCCGCAAAGGCTAGCATGTCCTAAAATAAATATTGAGTTCCCAGCTCCTCCGCCAAGCCCAGTTGTCTCTGTATCAAAGAAAAAAAAGCTTTCAGCGCTGTGTCCCGATGCAGAAAGCGGATGTGGGACATCTGACTGGTTCCATTTTTTTACTGCTTCTGAAAATTGAGCAAACGTGTAAATACCATGCTTGTAATCAATCGGATATTCCTTCTCTCGAATAAGACAGTAACTATGATCAAAGTAATAAGGAAAAACACCTTCCTCTTCCCATTTATTCAAGTATGGTATATCTTTTTTTGTTTCTGGCACCACTTTATGGGACTCGGCTTTTCCAGCTGTCTCATGCGACAGATGGGGTTTCAGCCTATTTAATTTATTTTTAATGGACATGCTGCTCACCAGTGCCATGATTGTTTACAAAAAGCGCTAGAATTTGCAGTACATCCCTTTTCGCTGTTTCGTTCGATGTATCCGTCCCAATACAGGAAGGGCAGCCGTTTTCGCAAGGACATTTTTTGACAAGCGCGAGCGCCTCTTGTAATACATATTCAAAATTTCCATAAATTTTTTCACTTAGACCCACTCCGCCAGGATACCTGTCATAAAAAAAGATCGTCGGTTTATCATTATGTGCCGATTTGACCTGCGGAACGACATGAATATCCTGCGGATCACACATAACAAAAAGCGGGGCAATATGCCTTAGAGCATGGGACGCTCCAATTAATCCCTGTTCCAAACGCTCCTGTTTATATTGCAAATATTCCTCGTTAAACGAAAACCAGGCTGAGCTTGTGTGCAGTTCCTCTTCTGGAAGTGAAATTGGGCCAGAACCAATATTTTCATGTGTTTCAAACTTTATTTTTTTAAATATCGTAGCCATTGCCCTTACACTCACATCGCCGTAGCCAATCTCTCCTGCAGCAGCTGTTCTGTGACGGTCCTGTTCAAGGACGGCTAGCGATACAGCCAGATTGGCATCTGTATAGTAATCAGTTTCCACTTCACGGACAAAAGCTTTTTTCTCCTCCCAATCTAGAAGTTCTACCTGATATTGGGTCCCTTGATGCAAATAGATTGCTTCCTCATGTAAAAGGGTCATCGCAGAAAACCTGTCCATTTCTCCAATAACCTTTACACTGCCTCGGATGGTCTGATCAATGATCACAACATTTTCCTGGGAGGCTGAGCGAAGACTGATGTTATGTGCAGGAAATGCGTCGTTCATCCAATAAAATTTATCTCCATTTTCATAAAGAACCCGCTCCTCAGCTAAATATTCAAGGACCTCTTCAGTTTCATAGAAACCAAACCGTTCCCCTTTTTTGAACGGCAATTCATAGGCTGCACATTTAATATGATCTATCAATATGATTAAATTATCTGGATTAATACGCGCCGTTTCAGGGCTCCTATTAAAAAAGTAGTCAGGATGACCAATGACAAATTGATCAAGCGGACTGGAGCTGGCCACCATGATAACCAGTGATTCACCATGACGCCTTCCCGCTCTTCCTGCCTGCTGCCATGAGCTTGCTATCGTTCCAGGATACCCTGTCATGACACATACCTGCAGCTGGCCGATATCAACACCAAGCTCCAGGGCATTTGTACTGACAACTCCGTAAATATCCCCATTCCTTAGGCCTTTTTCAATCTCCCGCCGTTCGGTTGGAAGGTATCCGCCTCTATAGCCGCGAATAGCTTTTGGCCCTAATTTGTGTTTTATCAGCTCTTGTAAATACGTAAGCAATATTTCCACTCTAACTCTGCTTCTGGCAAAGACAATTGTTTGAATTTTATTTTTCAAAAAATGGCCTGCAAGCCTTCTGGCCTCAAGAGTAGCGCTTCTGCGGATATTTAACTGTTTATTGACAATGGGAGGATTATAAAACACAAAATGTTTCCTTCCGCTCGGGGCACCGTTGTTATCAATTAGCTCTACAGGCTTTTCGATTAATTTTTCCGCAAGTTCCAAAGGATTGGCAATGGTAGCTGATGTACAGATAAATGTAGGATCACTGCCATAAAATCGGCAGATCCGCTGTAAACGGCGGATAACATTGGCCACATGGCTGCCAAAAACCCCCCGATAAATATGCAGCTCATCTATGACGACAAATTTTAGGTTTTCAAATAAAGAAACCCATTTTGTGTGGTGCGGCAGAATCGCGGAATGGAGCATATCAGGATTTGTGATGACTACATGCCCTGCTCTGCGGACCTTTTGCCGAATATTTGACGGGGTATCCCCGTCATAGGTATAGCTGTTTATTAATAAACCTGATTCATCGATGATTTCATTGATTTCACTCTTCTGATCCTGTGCCAGTGCCTTAGTCGGAAAAATATAAAGGGCTCTTGCATGAGGATTTTCTGTGATTGTCTGCAAAACAGGAAGATTGTAGCAAAGCGTCTTTCCTGATGCCGTAGGTGTTACGGCCACAATACTTTTCTCTTTTATAGCTGATTCATAGGCAGATTTTTGATGGGTATACAAGCGGGAAATGCCTCTCTTTTCAAGGGCATTTCTTATTGATGGATGTACACTTGCTGGAATTTCCGCCGTTTTGGCTTCTTTTTCGTCAATTGTGTGCCAGCACACAATATTTTTGCTAAACTCTTTATCTATTTTTAATTCATTCATTATTTCATTTAAGGTTTTCCGGACTTTCATGATATTCACCTCATATCTCCTATTTTACCGAATAAGCGTTCGTTTATAAAGGAAAACTTCCTCCCCCTGAATAGGAATTGATGTAGATAGTCGTGTTTGTTTTTTGCTACAATAGATTTAAGTGTGGATTTCTATAGAGGTGAAAAATAATGCATACCGATGAAATAAAAAAAATTCTTTCTAAATTTACCTTATTTCGAGATTTGAGTGATCACGAATTAGATAAAATTGTTGAGATTTCAATCTCAAGAGAATGGAAAAAAGGCAGTCATGTATTTCTGCAGGATGATCCGCTGGAAAACGTTTACTTCGTCAAAAGCGGAAGGATTAAAATTTATAAAAGCGATATAAACGGCAGAGAGCAAATCGTGGCCATTTCAAAAGACGGCGATATGTTCCCTCATGTCGGTTTTTTCCGTAAAGGCGGCTATCCAGCATTTACGGAAGTACTTGAAAACTCTGTCCTGGTCGTTGTTCCAATTGACCAATTTGAAAAAGTACTGATTGAAAATCCTGAGCTCTGCATTAAAGTATTCAAAGTCCTTGGGGAAAAAATTGTTGATCTTCAGGAACGCTTAGAATCACAAATATTAAACAACACATACGAGCAAATTATTAAACTGCTTGTACGACTTGCCAAACAGGACGGGAAAGAGCTTGAGGATGGCACCTTCCTTCTAAAGTCCGAGTTCACGAACAAAGACTTAGCCAATATGATTGGAACAACAAGGGAAACAGTAAGCCGAACCTTAACAAAGCTAAAAAAGGAAATGCTAATTGAAACAGACGAACACGGGGACTTAATCATTGATACAGACAAGTTATTTGATGAGATTTTTTAAATTAAAATACAGTTCTTTTACCTCTTCCTTTCGAACAATTACCCCCAATCTTTCATAAGATATGATGGGCGCGCAAGCCATCATGTTTTATGAAAGGGGCAAGCAATTGTGAATAAGGAAAACAAAAAGGAAAAAAATGAATCATTTGGGGATTTAATGAAGTCTGTGAACCAGTTTTTTGATGAAAAACCGGTTAGGGGTTTCTTACAAACGATTGACGAGTTTTTCAAAAGTCCTTTTCCCTTAGCTGCAGCATTTCCAGTGAATGTCAGGGAAACCGCTGAAGAACATATTATTACGGCTGAGCTTCCCGGAATAAAAAAAGATCAAATTCAAATTGATATTCTTGATAATTATCTAACGATTACCGTCCAATCAAATGAAATCATTCAAGAAGAAAATGAACAGCAAAAGATTGTAAAAAGGCGCCAATCCATGCAGCGATCCAGCAGAACTATACCTTTTCCACAGCCAATTCTGGAAAGCAAAGTAAAAGCTACCTATCAAAATGGAATGCTGCAAATAAAGGTGCCTAAGCAAAAAGGAAAACAAATTGTTATTGATCAGTTAGACTAAAAAACAAGCAGCAGCCACTGCTTGTTTTTTTGTCAATTTTATTGTTCTATTTTCGAGGTGTCCAGCCACCTATTAAAATACCCGGCAGGCACACTAAAATAGGCTTTGGCAAACCGAATAAATTCGTTTGTATCTGCTTCCTTATACTGAAAACGGTGATAATAATCGGATAGGAATTGCATAGCAGCATCCTTGACATTATCCCCTTTTAACTGATATTTTTCCTCTATCATTTTTAAAAGTTCCACCGCGGGCTGGCCGTATATGTATCCCGAATTTTCCACTTGGTCCAACGGAATATTTGAATACTGTCTTCCCAGCCCTAAGGATTTGATCGTATCCATACGGCGATTTGGAATGCTGAACGCCTGTTCCTTGGGCTGATTTCTTCCCGCATAAAAGTACATCGATGTGGCAAACTCAGTCATTCCTTCATCAATCCAGGCCTGATGGTATTGGTCACTTGAAACCACTCCGTAAAAATACTGATGGGCGATTTCATGAACAACTGCATTGCGGTAGAAGGACGTATCCTCGTAATATGGATTAATTGTCACAGCACCAGAGTATTCCATAAACGGACCGGCATCTAATAGAATATCTAATTGCTTATGCGGATATTTTCCGATTTTCTCTTGATAAAAGGACAAGGCATCTTTTGCGAGCTTCAGAGTTTCCTCTATATCTTTATGGTGATCATCTCTTGAAAACAGCCGAATCTTCACGTTATCAGACGCCTCTATATCATATTGCTGCATATCTGTATCCTTGATAATAGCTATAAAAAAGTCACGGACCTTTTTTGCACGAACTTTCCCTTTGGTTACTCCTGATTCAGGGTCCTTTTCTGCAGTTGATACAAACGTATACCCCTTTGGCAGCTTGTAGGAAACGCTGAAGTTTGAAAAGTCTGTGTGAAAAGTTTCCATCCCGTCGGAATAATCCTCTTTGTTCCATTTCCCATCTTGGAATACAGCCGCCATTGGATACCAATGAGCCAGATAATAGTTATCCTTAACCTTTGAAAAACGAACACCCTCCTCTGGAATGGTAAAGGAATAAATAACTTTCACCTTGTGGGTTTTTTTCTTCTTCATCGATTCTGGAATCTCAACCCTTAATGTGTCATTTTCTAAGGTAAAGGACGCCTTCTCCCCGTTGACGGCAATTTCTTTCATTTTTATGTTTGCATAACCCTTAACAGAGGCAAAAGAATGTCCTTTTTGAAAGACGTTTGGAATGAAATAAAAAATTAAATCATCCCAATTTTGCTCTGATCTATTTTTCACCTGTATTTTTGCCGCTGTTTCAAACACACCTGTCTCGTTCATTTCAAACGACAAATCATACTTGGCTTCACTGCCGCTTTTCACGCCAATATCAGCATCTTTTGTGCTATATACGTATATTCCTGCAGCTGCAAAGATCATGCACAATGCCAATAGACCCAATTTTTCACCGTCTGGCACCCACTTACGCTTCGCTTTAAAGGTCTTTCTTACAGGTTTATATGGTACGTGCTGACCAGTCTTTATCCAAGGTGTTCTAGAGTAATTTGCTTGGAAGCGATTTTTCAAGCCATTTGCCAGCAGACTAAATGAAAAGGTTGTAAATAAAAGAACAATAAGCGGAACTATAAGAATGTGCGTATTGCCATAAATATTTCCCCTAGCTTGACCAACAAGTCCAGCAAGTTCCTTGGTAACAGAAAGATAAATGAGCGGATCAAATCGGACGGTTGTGCCGCCGATGAAAATATTAACCAGCGCCAGCTGCCCCATTAAAGTAATAACATATACGATTTCAAGGATAAAAGTGACCAGCAACGATTCCTTTAATAAAGGAAAAATATGTACCCAAATAATTCGATTTCTCCCAGCACCCAATACCTTCGCCGATTCAATAAAAACGGATGTATTCAATTCAGCTGTTTTTTGCCTGACCGACGAAACAATACTCGGAATACTTATTACTGATGCAAGGATAATAAAATAGCCTACTAATGTACTAGTTGGAAGAGGACTATTAAAATTGATTGGCCGCATAAAGAAATAAAGGATTAGGAATAATGGAACATAGCTCCAGGCATTTTCAAATGCGATCATCCATCCTGGCGTTCTTTTCCAAGTTCCTATATATAAGCCAATAATTGTCCCAAAAAACATCTTGATGAAGGTCACGATTAAAGCTATGAATACGGTATACCCGATCCCATGAAGAACCATGGTCATTAGATCATAGCCCCAGCGGTCTGTCCCAAAGGGATAGCTTTTATTTTCAAAGGGTTCCATCGGCGGTGAAAGAACCTTGCCATTGACATATTGCGTTGCCAGCATCTCAGACAATTCATGCGGGGACATCATTGGGCCAAATACACTAATAAAAAGGATAATGAATACAAAACTAATACCAAGATAGAGCTGGTAATTCCATTTAAATATCTTATTCATAAATAAATCCCCGTTTAAAAAGATAAAGTACAAGTCTAATTGATCCATAAACTATGGCAGAGATCACAAGCATTGAAAATAACCCGATAATTACCGGCTGCACATCCGTACTTTGAAAGATGAATTTTGTTATGCCAGAAACATTCATAATGTATTCGACAATAAAAAGATTCCCGGCTGACAGTGAAATCATCTTTACTGTTTCCGCCTTAATGAAGGGCTCAATATTTTTATAGACATGCTGAAAGTTTATATAGTTTATCCCCATTCCTTTAGCCACTGCTGTCCTGATATAATCTTCTCCGCCAGTCTGATAATACTTTACCGAGACAATTTTAAATAAATAAAGAGTTGGAGCAATGCTGACAAGCAGCGTCGGAAACCATAAATTGAGTGCGCCTGCATCTGGACGCAGCGAAACAATGCGTATGCCTGTCCACTTATAAAACGAAACAGCAAGGATTAATGAGAAAATAATAAGAATAAAGTCGGGAATCGCTGAAAGCACACTTAGGATAAAGTTAAAAACCTTTGCTGCCCGATATCGGCTGATAAAAACGCCAAAAATAATACTTAAAATCACAGCTGCATTACCGCTAATAACCATTACTTTTAAGCTAGTAAGAAAATTATCGCCAATATCCTGTGCAATGTCTCTCTCCTGCATCCCAAGCTGGTAAGTTCCAAGACTGCCAGATAGTATTTGGCTGAAAAAATGCCGAAAAATCTCAGGCAATTGGCCAAAGTTCCATACAAGCCCATCCTTTTCAGGGCCAATGCTAATAATTAGCGGGAGAGCAGCAAGAAAGATAATTAATATTAAAATGATTGCCAACTGCTGAAAGAACCGAAACATGCCGACACTCCTAGAAAATTTAGATAATTCATTTTTTCATTTTTTGTAAAAAGAGTCAATAAAAAAAGGGGAAGGGGCTCCCTTATACTTTAATTATTCCGCCTATCCCCTTCACCATTGATGAAACCTGATTTACAGCATTTAACATCTGACCTGCAGTATTAACCATTTTATTAATATCCAGTGATCCGTCTTGCCCTTTGAAGGAATTCATGATTGATTGTACACCAGAAGGATTCTTTGGGATAAATGATTGCTTAGGGTACGGATTCATATAGTAATTTGCCTGCTGAGGCTGTTTGGACACAGGTGTTTCCGGATCCAATGGGTTTTGGAAGATGCTGTGGGCATAATTATTTGTTCCTGGAGTCTGGGCATGTGCTTGCATCATCATCTGGTTTGGCGGGTATCCCTGAGGTCCCATATAATTTTGCATCATCCCTGGAGTCTGCATATGTGGCTGATTGACTGGATATTGATTTGGGTAATTTGGATAAAAGGATGCCCCTTCTTGTAAGTATGGATTGCCCCACTCCCCTGTACCAGTTTGGGGATAGCCTTGAGGCATTTGCTGCATCATATTGGGTGAAATCATATGCGGGTAGGTTTGTCTTTGCACAGGTGGATATATATTATAGACGTGCCCATAGGAATTGGGCTGTAAATGAGCTCTTTGCTTTATTTGACCAAACATGGGCAAAAGTTCCTCCTTAATTTTTTCATTACTATAAATTATGAAAGAAAGGCCCATTGGGTGAATGCTGTAAACGATTACATTTTTTGTCTAACCCTGTCGGAAGTCTAAATATTTTAAAAATGAGGATAAGCTTATTAAATATGATAGGATAGAAAAAAAGAAAAAGTGTTTTATAACTTCAGAGGATGGGTCAAGAACTTTTAGCCATTTTATGATTTCCGCTTTATATGCGGAGAAAAAATGAGGAGGGAATTTTAATGAATGTTCACGAACTGACAAAAATGTTTCAGCAAATGCGGGATTGCGGTCCTGAAAGTGTTAATGAACTACTGGACTTTACGAAAAAAGCCTATATTCAAAACGTTATTTGTATTACGGAATATCGTAAGCTCGTTCGTGAACTTGAGGAAATGGGAGCAGAAATCCCTGAATTCTCTTAATCCCTCGATACGCTCGATACGTACGCGGCTTAAATGTCAGATGGCAGGTCTTCTTCCTTTACGGGAGAAGGCTTTTTCTTTTCTGCTAGTTCGATAATATTATTGAGTATAAATACGGTCGAAGCCATCATATGGTTAAAGCGGCTCCTGCTTGTTTGCGGAAAAAAAGCCTGAACAGAAAGTGCTTCCATATGCTCCTCAGCTGCATCAATTTGCTGCTGATAAAGATTCTTTGGCCTCTCTTCCTGTACAAATTGTTTAGCTAGAATGGCCCATTGATCCTTTACCCCTTTTACCTTATCTGCAAACGGCTTTACCTCATGATAAAAATCACCGTCTAAGCCCGTTTCCTTCACCTCAGCATACTTTCTTGCAGAGAAATCCATATATGTAACTAAGATGTTAGTTAATTTCAATAAATCCTTATAATCCCCCATGGATAAATCCTCCTCTAAACATGGATTTCGAGGCAAAACAAAAGCAGCTTAAAAATTAAGCTACTCATGATCCTGCTTTATTTTAATGTATTTAAAATCCAAGTTCAAGTTTCATGCTTCTAGGAAGGTTTGAATGGCTTCTTTCGGTATCCGATGAGTCTGGCTCCAGGGAGCCGTCAAATTTAAATTCAAGTGCCGATAGACTTTGATCGCAGCTTGCCACCCTGTTGGAGAAATCCATTTGCATATTTTCTTGTACTGATGACATGTTCGATTCAATGACAGATTCCAACTCTTCCAGCTGATTATAAATTTCCGCAAGCATGCTCAGCAACTCTTCTTTTTTAACCATTTTTTCATTCATTTTTATGCCCTCCTTCAATTAGGCAAATTCAATATCCCCTTGTGATACATACATAAATTCTGCCTTTTCATTTCTAATCCTTCACCGTTGACAAAACTAGAAGGAATTCGTCAAAGAAAGTAGTTTTTCTCATAAATCGCCGCTTTTTTCGACAAATCTATTTGCATGAAAAAAATGGGATGGCACAAAATAAACTACGGAGGTGCAAAAACATGGCAAAAAAAGAAAAGCAAAATAAGGTTCAGCCAAAAAAACTCGAAGAAACAAAAACAGGGTATGGAAATAAAAAGCTGGAAGGCCCTGATCGTCCTTCGACATAAAAAGGTAATCGGCTCTAGCCGATTATTTCTCTTTTTACCCATTAAAGCCGAAGAAATTCCATTAAATAAGCACATTTTTTTATTTGTTTTTGCTTGTCTGCATACCAATCGGTTAATTTGACAGAATGTACATGTTTAATACTCTTTTGTGTCCATTTTTTTGGTATGGAAGATTTTCTAGACCAATCCTTCATGTCACGGCGCTGATGGCTAATATATGGGAATGTGCATCTTAGAAAAGGGGTGGACCTTTTCGGCCGATTCTTAAAATATTGTTCATAATCGTGTCTTGACCCAGTGTGTACAGTTCTGCTGGAAAACTCATAAAACAACGGGTACAGGTTCTTGTCAAATAAAATATTGGCAAGCCTTTTCCCAAGGTCTATTCTTTTCGTTACAGATTTAAAACCATTCACACTTGCCCCATACAACTCCCCTTCACAGGTTGGAAACAATACAGAGCTAAAATGGAGCCAATCCTGAAAGAAAAATAATGGTGACTTAAACACCTTATTTTTATAAAAGGGATGTTGAATAACCGGCTGCTGGATTACATTTTGTTCATTAATGATTTGCGCAATCATCAATTGATTCTTTTGTTTCTCTTTCCAAAAACACGCCCATTTTCTTTCCATAAAATTGGAAACATAAAAATTTCTTAATAAATGAAACATTGGCTGTTTCATTTTCGTCGAATAATGATAGAGCAGCAGTTGTGGAAAAGCATCTTGAAAAATCAGCCAGTTTGCACGCTCATAGGTGAGAAACAACTCGTCTCGACTCTGTTTTTCAATTATTTTAGTAAACCATTCCCCTTCCAAATCACACATATTCCAGCCGGCATTGCGTGAAACCATGCTTGCTAGAAATGACCAGGTGATTTCTGGGTGGCGATTGTAAAAGGAAAAATACGCTTCGGTTCTTGAAATATTATCAGCATTATATTTTTTCGTTAAAAAGAGAATTTCGTTAACCAATCTCTCCTCTTCTGAGGAAATGGTCTCGTTCCAGCGATGATCTTTAAACAGCATATTAAAAAGCCCCCAAAAAGCACATATTGTTTACTATTTGCAAATCAGTACTTTTTATACAACCAAAATTGATTGAAATTTGGTATGATAGGGTGTAGTTTGTGAGGTGACACAAATGGAACTCCATTATCCAAATGGCAAGAAATATGTACCGGCAAATAAGGAAACAATAGGGAAAAAGCGGGAAAAAAAATGGTCTTACAGTAACCGGGGAATGACACTGGAGGAAGATATTAACGAAACAAATGTATATTACTTGGAACATGGAATTGCCTGTATCCACAAAAAGCCTACTCCTGTTCAAATCGTTGGAGTCGACTATCCAAAACGAAGTGCTGCTGTCATTAAGGAAGCTTACTTTAAGCAGGCATCAACAACTGATTATAATGGGGTTTACAAAGGCAAATATATTGACTTTGAAGCAAAAGAAACACAAAATATAAGCTCCTTTCCATTAAAAAATTTTCACGAGCATCAGGTTAAGCATATGGAAATGGTTCTGCATCAAAAGGGGATCTGTTTTGTACTGCTAAGATTTTCAAGCATCGAAGAAATCTATCTGCTTGAAGCAAAACACTTGCTTATATTTTGGAACAGAATGAAAGAAGGCGGAAGAAAATCGATTACAAGGGATGAAATTATCAAAAACGGACATTTTATCCCGCTTGGGTTTCATCCAAGAATCGATTATATCAATATGATTGAGAAGCTGTATCCATTTGATTAACTATTCTCCTAATCATCAGAAAGGATGAACATATATGTCAGAAAAATATCAATCAAGGGAGGAACGCCGAAAACAGCTTGCTGCAAAGCAAAATAAAGGGAAAAAGAAGCCTTCAGGCCTTTTTAAACGGATTTTCTTAATTTTAGTTGCCCTTGGTATTGCAGGCTTGCTAGTCGGAGCAGGCACTTTTGCCTTTATGATAAAGGATGCCCCAAAACTTGATGAAAAACTGTTAAAGGATCCTATTCCTTCCAAGATCCTAGATAAGGATAATAATGTTATTACTGAAGTAGGATCTGAGCGGCGTGAATATGTAAATTATGAAGATATACCGAAATTGGTTGAAAATGCCTTCCTTGCCACTGAAGATGTCAGGTTTTATCAGCACCACGGGATGGATTTAAGGCGGTTAGCCGGCGCAGTTCTGGCCAATATCACCCGCGGATTTGGCGCTGAAGGAGCAAGTACAATCACACAGCAAGTAGTGAAAAACTCATTTCTTAATAATGAAAAGACGTTATCCAGAAAGGCGCAGGAAGCATGGCTGTCCTTTCAGCTTGAACGCAAATATACCAAACAGCAAATTTTTGAAATGTACGTCAATAAAATTTGGATGGAAAATCGCAGCCATGGGGTACTAACTGCCTCCCAGGTATACTTTGGCAAGAACCTTGATGAATTAACCCTGCCTGAAGCAGCGCTGCTCGCTGGATTGCCGCAAAGTCCAGCTCGCTATAATCCGTTTAAGCACCCGGATAATGCTGAAAAGCGGCGTAACATTGTTCTATCGTTAATGAATCAGCATGGATTTATCTCTAAGGAAGAAATGGAAGAGGCGCAAAAGGTTCCTGTCGAATCAAGTCTTGTACCTCCAGAAAACAGAGAGAAAAACGACGATCCATATGACGCTTTTGTTGATATCGTCATTGAGGAATTTGAGGAAAAATACCCTGATTTGGATATTTCCTCCGATGGCTTAACCATTTATACAACATTGGATAAAGATGCACAGGATTATATGGATAAGCTTTTAAACACTAATGAAATTATCCAATTTCCTGATGAGGAATTCCAAGCGGGCATTACCTTGCTTGATACAAAAACTGGGGAAATTAGAGCCATTGGCGGAGGCAGGAATCAGGAAGTCAAACGCGGGTTCAACTATGCTCAAGACACAAGAAGACAGCCTGGATCAACGTTTAAACCAATTATCGATTATGGTCCTGCAATCGAGTATTTAAAATGGGGCACCTATCATACACTTGATGATAAGCCATATACCTACTCGAACGGTGCAAAAATTAATAACTGGGATATGAAACATATGGGTAAAATGTCCATGCGTGAAGCATTGGCACGCTCCCGCAATATTCCTGCTCTCCAGACATTACAGGAGGTTGGAACAGATAAAGCAAAAGAATTTGCCAACAATCTTGGTTTTAATATGAAAGAGGTATTAGAATCCTATGCAATCGGAACATTCGAAGTATCTCCAATGCAGATGGCCGGCGCCTATGCTGCTTTTGGCAATAACGGCTATTATACAGAGCCATTTTCAATAAGAGCGATTGAAATGAGAGACGGATCTAAAATCGATGTTACACCAGAAACAGAGCCGGTAATGAGTGATTACACAGCCTTTATGATTTCAGATATGCTTAAGAGTGTAACAAAGGATTCATATGGCTCAGGAAAAGCGGCTAATGTTTCTAATCTGCCTGTAGCAGGGAAAACCGGTACAACTAACTATACTAGTGATGAAAAGGCTAAATGGGATATCCAGCGAGGCGGCATCCCTGATGCATGGTTTGCCGGCTATACCACAAACTACACGGCGGCTATTTGGACGGGATATGGTGATCGAAAACAATCGATTGCACCTAAAGACCAGAAGTTAGCTATGATCCTGTTCAAAAACTTAATGGCTCATGTCCATCAAGGAAAAGAAACAGCTGATTTCACTGTTCCGAAGAGTGTACAAAAGGTAGCAATTGAAAAAGGCACGATGCCGGCTAAGCTTGCCAGTGATTTTACACCAAAGGATCAGATTATTTATGAGTATGCTGTAAAAGGCAGTGCACCTACTCAAGTTTCAAAGAAATATGATAAGCTTCAAGCACCAACTAGCTTAAATGCAGATTTCAATCAAGAAACCAATGAAATTGTTCTTTCTTGGGATTATCCTGAAGAAGAAGAAGGCATCCAATTTGAGGTTTCTGTATCTCTTGATGATGGAGCCGAACAGCCTCTCCAGGTCATTGCAGAAAAAGGAATAAAAATTGCTAACCCGGTCCCTGGCGGTAAATATCAATTTACGGTCAAGGCATTAAGAGATGACCAGCAAAGTGACGCTGCATCCATTAAAGTAGACATTCCGAACCCAGAAGCTGAAATGGGCGAACCTGAAGACTGGTTTAACGATGAAAATAACCAAAACCCTGGAAATGGAAATCCAGGCAATGAAAATCAAAAACCAGGCAAAGGCCAGGGTAATGGAAATGGCAATGGAAACGGCAGTCCTGATTGGAACCAGGGTGATGGCCAACAGGATGAAGGTGAACCAACAAATCCTGATGAGGTCATCCCTCCAGTCACCTCTCCATCTGGAGGACAATAGATAGAAAAGCTTTTAGGGCGCCTGCCCTGGCGCCTAAAAGCCAGATCAGATAAAAAAAGGCATCTAAGCTATTGCTTAGATGCCTTTTTTATCGCTAATTGCTTAATATATTGCTTTTCTAATTCTGTCATCAATTCATTTAATTGAATAAAGGAATGATAAAGGCTAGGACGCTTGATGATGAAATCCAATCTTTCCTGCACATTAATTGGTTTTATTTTTAATTGGCTAAGATCAAGAGGATCGATCACTTCTGCCTGGTCATTGACCAAGTGCAACAGCTGAATAAATAGGCTGATACCCTTTTGTACTCTAGCTTTTGCTTTCCCTCTTTTTTTAAATATCTCTTCAATTACTTGTTTTTCTTCCTTCCATTCCTGCCACAATGGCAAACATTTATCCTCTTTCGCCTCAGGTGTACTACACATTCCCCATTTTCACCTTCATTCTCTTTTTGCCCTCTCGGCATAAATCAAGAAGCGGACAAATCTCGCATTGAGGATTTTGCGCTTTACAATGGTAGCGGCCAAAGAAGATCAAGCGATGATGGGTGACAGACCATTCTTCTCTCGGGATTTTTCGCATTAATGTTTTTTCAACTTCTAATACGGAATCCTTCCACCGGCAAAAGGCCAAGCGCTTGCTGACACGCTCAACATGGGTATCAACAGCAATCGCAGGCACCCCATAAGCAACCGAAACAACCACATTGGCCGTTTTTCTGCCTACGCCGGGAAGTTTTGTCAGTTCATCCCTGTCATTTGGAACAATCCCATCATACTCATCAATTAGGATTTGACAAAGCTTTTGAATATTCTTTGCCTTATTTCTAAATAAGCCGATTGACCGAATATCATTTTGCAGTTCCTCTAGGGATACGGCTAAATAATCCTCCGGAGTTTTATATTTTTGAAAAAGATTCTTAGTTACTTTATTTACTAATGCATCAGTACATTGAGCTGAAAGTGCTACTGCGATGACAAGCTCAAACGGATTGGAATGGTTTAGTTCGCAATGGGCATCAGGAAACATTTCACCGATCTTGTCCAGACAATATCTGATTTGAGTTTTATTTAACAACTTTATTCACCACTTACCATTTACTATTTATTGCTCGAGCCAGTTATAGATTGGGACAGATTTTGCTGTTTTTACAGAGATTTCTTGCTGCTTCGTCCGATGGATTTGGTTTTGCCTAATACGTTTTCCGTGATTCTGTGCCTGCTCAATGGTTTTAATGCCGTTTTTCTTCCACTCAAATAATATTCGATCAATATACCTGAAATTCAGCTTTCCTGAAATCACTGCCTCTTTAAGAGCTGCTTTAATTATTTGCGGATCATGGTGGTCATCATCCATCCATAAAGCTAGTGTTTCACATTCAAATGGAGACAAAGGTCTGCCAAATTCCTGTTCAAAGCATGTATAAAGATCAGTTTCATTCTGTTGATTTTGCAGCACAGCTTTTTGTTTATTTTTCAACAAAAATTGATCAATGAGTTTATTCCAGAGCGGTTCGATATCATATTTTTCGAAGCGGATTCCATCAGCTGTGTAGCTGTCCTTAATTTCGATAAAGCCCTTTTGAATAAGCTTGCGAAGAATATCCGTGCAGTCGGAAACAGAAATCGTCATTCGGGAAGACAGTTCAGCTGGAGTCGGAAACTCATTGCCTTTTTCTATAAAGGAGATTACGTGCAGGATTAATATAAGTTCATATTCATTTAAGTTCATATCTTTATATTGTTTTAAAAGAACCGCAGGAATGGTGATATTCCCCTCCTGAAGCCATTTGAATAAGTCGGTTTTTGACATTCGCTACACCTCTTTAAATAGTATAGCAGAAAATCATATCTCCTTGTAAAAAGAAAGAACGGTTCGATTTTTCTAAAAGTATTTTTCACCTTCACTCATCCACAGTAAAAAAATCCGCAAAATGCGGATTTTTTATTATGGGTATAAGCGGTTTAATAAACGCGGGAATGGAATGGTTTCGCGAACGTGCTCTACCCCGCTGATCCAGGCAACTGTTCTTTCTAGTCCTAACCCGAAGCCAGAATGCGGCACGGAGCCATATTTGCGAAGTTCTAAATACCAGCCATACGCTTCTAAATCAAGATTGTGTTCTTCCAGTCTTGATTTTAACAAGTCGTAATCATGAATACGCTCAGAGCCGCCAATAATTTCTCCATAGCCTTCTGGTGCAATTAAATCGGCACATAAGACAACATCTTCCCTCTCAGGATCTGGCTGCATGTAGAATGGCTTGATAGTCGTAGGGTATTTGGTAATAAATACAGGTTTTTCATAGCTTTTTGCAATCGCAGTTTCATGCGGTGCTCCAAAGTCGTCACCCCATTGAATATCATCAAAACCTTTTTTATGAAGGAATTCAATTGCTTCATCATAGGTGATGCGCGGGAATGGCGCTTTTACCTGTTCAAGCTTCGCAGTGTCGCGGCCAAGTGTTTTTAGCTCAACAGAACAATTTTTTAACACAGACTGGACAATATAAGAGACATAATTTTCCTGAAGCTTTAAGCTGTCTTCATGCTCATAAAACGCCATCTCTGGTTCAATCATCCAAAATTCAATTAAGTGACGGCGTGTTTTTGATTTTTCCGCACGGAAGGTTGGGCCAAATGAAAAGACCTTTCCAAGCGCCATAGCAGCCGCTTCCATATATAATTGTCCGCTTTGTGAAAGGTATGCATCTTCATCAAAATATTTGGTATGAAATAATTCAGATGTTCCCTCAGGAGCACTTCCAGTTAAGATTGGCGGATCAACCTTTGAAAAGCCATTTTCATTAAAAAACTCATATGTTGCACGAATGATCTCGTTCCTAACCTTCATGACCGCATGCTGACGGCGGGAACGAAGCCAAAGATGGCGATGATCCATTAAGAACTCTGTCCCATGCTCTTTCGGTGTAATCGGGTAATCCACCGCTGCATGGATAAGCTCAATGCCGCTTACCAGCATTTCATAGCCAAATGGAGATCTTTCATCCTTTTGAATTTTACCTGTTACATATATAGAAGACTCTTGCGTAATTGATTTCGCTGTCTGAAATACCTCTTCAGGAACCTCACTTTTTACAAGAACGCCTTGAATAAATCCCGTTCCATCACGAAGCTGCAGGAAGGCTATTTTTCCGCTTGAGCGCTTATTGGCTACCCAAGCACCGATTTTCACTTCCTGATCAACGAATTTAGGACTTTCAGCAATTGTTATTTTATTAACCACAATGTTCCCTCCAAAAACTTGCAAATCTTGTATGTATCAGCATTAATTATACATTTTGAGACAAAGACAAGCAAATAGAAAAGGACAGCTTATAGCTGCCCTAATATGATCACATTTTCTTTTCAACAAATTCACGCATCCGCTCGACTGCTTTTTCCAATAATTCAAGTGAGGTTGCATAGGATAGACGGATATTATTTGGTGATCCAAAGCCAGAACCAGGAACAACTGCCACCATCGCCTCTTCAAGCAGGGCTTGAACAAAATCGTCTACATTGTTATAGCCAGTAAGCTCAGCTGCTTTTTTCACATTTGGGAAAAAGTAGAAGGCACCCTGTGGCTTAACACATGTAAACCCAGGTATAGCGGTTAATTTTTCATATATGGTATTTAAGCGTCTTTCAAATGCCATTCTCATTTCTTCAACCTTTTCCTGCGGGCCTGCATAGGCAGCAATTGCTCCGTATTGGGCTGTTGTAGTCGGGTTTGAAGTGCTATGGCTTGCAAGGTTAGTCATTGCCTTGATTAAAGCCTGATTTCCTGCAGCATAACCAATTCTCCACCCTGTCATGGAATGGGATTTGGAAACACCATTAATAATCATCGTTTGTTCTTTAAGCTCAGGGGAAATTTGCGCAATGGATACATGATTGTTTCCGTCATATACAAGCTTTTCATAAATTTCATCTGAGACAATAAGAATATTATGCTTTAGACAGACCTCACCAAGCGCTTTTAATTCTTCTTTTGAATAAAGCATGCCCGTTGGATTGCTTGGAGAATTTATAATAACAGCTCTTGTTTTTTCAGTTAACACTGCTTCTAATTCATTTGGTGTAATCTTAAAATCATTTTCTTCTTTTCCTTCAACATATACCGGAACACCATCAGCCAATTTTACTTGTTCAGGATAGCTGACCCAGTATGGAATAGGGATAATGACTTCATCCCCTTCATCAAGAAGAGCCTGGAAAAGTGTATATAATACGTGTTTAGCACCGCTGCCGACAAAAATTTCATTTGCATTATAGTCAATCCCCTGATCATTAGAGAACTTTTTAGCAATTTCATTTTTTAAGGCCGGAAGCCCTGCAGCAGGTGTATATTTCGTATGGCCTTCATTCATTGATTTTGCTGCGGCATCAATAATATGCTGCGGCGTATTAAAATCAGGCTCGCCTGCACCTAGCCCAATAACATCAAATCCTTGAGCTTTTAATTCTTTTGCCTTGGCTGTGATGGCAAGTGTTGTTGATGGTGTTAATGCTTTAACCCGTTGAGCAAGTTGAATTTCCATTTCTAGTCCTCCACTTTCTTCTAAGAAGTTCATGATAAACTCATGTCACAAGTTTTCAATTTTTTTCAGCCATTCTCCGGTTTTAAAATCAACATAATAATAATTGATTAAATTCCCTTCTGAACGATAGTAAATTTCCCAAAGTGGGATATTCTTTTCCATTCCAAGACGGACGGATATAATTTCGGTGGGATTTTTTTCCTCCATTAATTTATCTACCGCCTCTTTATTGGAAATTCCATCCGATTGTTTACGGACAATAATTCTGCCCTTTTTTTCTGGGATCCAAATATAAATGCCGGTACCATACTGATTCTTGCCTTTTATAACGTAATAGGTCTCTTCACCATTATATACGGAAAAATCTTCAATTTCCTGAAGATCACTTTCCTCTTTGGCTATTTTCACAGCTTTTTCTTGGGCGGCATCAATTGGATCAACTGCGTTTAAATAAATACAGCTGCTAATACCGATTACGACTAGAACTATAATTAGTATAATAATAATTATTTTTTTCACATTTGTCACTCTTCTTATGTCCGATAAATTGAAAAAATTGCTTTATTTTGATCATCTTTGTCAAGGGCAAGGCCAAACATTAAGTCTTTTTCTTTTAAGGTTCTGTTTAGAAGATCAACTATTTTATATAGATCTGAGCTCAGCTCGATTTTGACCGTGGACAGAACTTCAATTTTACTTTCCATAATGGAATTCCTCCTCAAGAACAACAATAATTGTAAGTGATATGACAGGGTTTTTCGGACAAACTATATGTACAAAGCATTTAAAACTTAATTGTTTTTAATATAAAGCAGTAACCCTTTTAATAAAATATCTTCTAATCCACCATACGTCATTTAGCTGCGCCAACATAGCGCAGCCTTTTTTTGGGTATGGTAAAAGTTGATTTCCGCTCCGGGAGCTTCGCTTTCCGGGTGGCGTTTTGTGAGCCTCCTCGGAGCTGCCGCTCCTGTGGGGTCTCACTTCAACGCTGATTCCCCAGGAGTCTACGCCCCCTCCACTCCAATCAACTAACAAAATGGCGCTTTAAAATTTTATTATATCCAAGAATGAATTTTGTTTATCTGTTCTCCTAAATCTCCTTTTTCAACTGGTATGGGCGGGATGGAGTTTAGGAATGCTTTTCCGTAGGATGTTGTGATGATTCTACGGTCGAAGACGAATATAAAGCCTCGGTCTTTGGTTGTTCGAATTAATCTGCCGAAGCCCTGTTTGAAACGAATGACAGCTTCTGGCAGGCAGTAGTCTGCAAATGGGTTTCCGCCCTTTTCTTTGATTAGCTCGCATTTAGCTTCTGTCATCGGTTCATCTGGCGGAGAAAACGGCAGCCGGACGATGATTAAGCATGTTAGATCTTCCCCAGGGATATCTATACCTTCCCAAAAGCTGTTTGTTCCTAATAAAATCGCTTTATCAAAACGCTGGAAATTTCTAGTTAACCTTGATCGGCTTCCGCTTGAGATTCCTTGTGCAATAATGGCAAAATCATCTAAGAAACCGGATTCTTTAATTAATTCATGTGTTTTCTTCAGCATTTCATGGGAAGTAAATAAAATAAGCATCCTTCCCTTCGTTGCTTCAGCAATAGAAATAATATGTTCGCTAATTGCTGCAACATATTCCTCTAAAGGGACGGCATTCACTTCTGGTAAATCATCTGGCACCATTAACTTTACCTGCTCTGTATAATCAAATGGGGATTGAATCTGCTCAACAGTGCAATCAAAGGATGTTAACCCCATTTCGGACATCATATAGTCAAATGAGTTTTTAACAGACAAGGTTGCTGACGTGATTACAGCACTTTTCTTTTCACGAAAGAATCTGTCTTGTAAAAAGGAACCGATGGAAACTGGCTGAAGATAGACAGTTGTTGCATTTTGCGCCGACCTCACATCCATTTCGATCCAAGCAACATAGCCCTCTTCAGGGAATAAAAAGATTCCTCTAATTGCTTTAGTTAATTTCTCTAACTGACCTATTGCAGATGTGAGCTCATCTAAAAGGGACTTTTCCTTTGCAGACAATGAAATTTGCCCATTTGAAGTAACCTCAAGGCGATCCTGCAATATCGCTATCAAATCCTTCATTAGGAACATAAAGCGTTCGGCTTCAGTTTTCATTGCCTGCCATTCTCTGCTGGAATCATTGAATGAAAACCTGCAGCTAATACGGTGCTCATTTTTTCTGGATTTTGCTTTTCTTTTCGCAAAAATTCCAATTACCTTAAAAAATTCATCCATCTCAAAGGTCAGGTTCTGCATTAATTGGCTGATTTCAAAACTGTGTGCCAGACGTCTCTCACTTAAATTGGCTTTTTCCAGAAGCTGTTCAAGCTTGTAAAGCAATTGCTTTTGATCATAGTTACCAATCTGATTAAGCAGTATCCGTGTACTCAGATAATCCAGTGATAAACCAAAGTATTTACCGGCTGCTTTTACAAAATGATGCCCCTCATCTATCACCACATGGCTGTAAGAAGGCAAAATGGCCTTGTCTGCCGTTAAATCGGACATTAGAAACGAATGATTCGTAATGATCATTTCAGACTTTTCAGCAGCTTTCCTTGCCCGTAAATAAAAGTCTTTTGCGAGCCAGGTTTTTTTCTGAAAAAATACGGTTTCATCATTCTTTATTTTGTTCCAGAATGTCCTTCCGCCGCTTGATAGGTTTAACTCATCCACATCCCCTGTGCTGGTTTCTGTCAGCCACACGAGGATTTGCATTTTTGTTAGGATAATATCGTAATTATCTTCTATTTCTTTCAGCGCCTGCTCAAACTTCGCCAGGCTCAAATAGTGGCTTCTCCCTTTTAGCAAGACTGCATGAATGGGAAAGGGAATCATGTTTTTCAAAAGGGGAATATCCTTATTTAATAATTGCTCCTGAAGCTGCGTTGTATATGTACTTATAACAATGGGCTTATTGATTTGCTTTCCGTAAAAAGCAGCGGGAATCAAATAAGCTAAAGATTTACCTACCCCTGTTCCTGCTTCAATCATTGTATGATTTCCTTCATTAAAAGCACAAAATACAGAATCCATCATCTGAAACTGTCCCATACGGAGTTCAAAGTCAGGAAAGGCCTTTTTCAATAGCTCTATTTTATCAGCTTTCTCCACGGGATATGCCATCTTCTGATTTACTTCCGAAGCATCTTGCCCCTCGTTTGCCTGATATTTTCTCAATGTAATACCCCGGTGAATTTCCAGGTCTTCTGCGAGTGTTTCGATGGAAGATTCTTTTTCGGAAATTACTTGATCAATAAGCAGGTCTAAATCACTTTTCAGCCCCCCAGAGAGCCTCTGGAGCTGTCTAACGGTGTTTTGCGGCAATTGATAAAGACGATCCATCATAAGCAGCAAAAGCTCTGCCGTTACGTATGCATCACTGTCCGCCTGATGCGGCCGTTCATGATCAAACCCCTCTTGCGCAGCCAATTCTGATAACTGATAGCTGTCAGCAGTCGGCAAAAGGACCCGCGCCATCTCTACTGTATCTAAAATAGGGCCATAGAAGCTTGGAAAGCCTGCCTCCGATAACTCTTCCTGTAAAAAGGATAGATCAAAAAGGACATTATGGGCAACAAAATAAGCATCATCCAATAGGCTGACAACCTTTGGGGCAATTTCAGAAAAAACAGGAGCATCCTTTACCATCTCATCCGTTAGACCCGTTAATTCTTCAATGAAAGGAGAAATGGTCTGGCCAGGATTAATAAGCGAAGAAAATTCTTCTGTAATTTTTCCATTTTCGACGACCACTGCGGCGAATTGAATGATTTTATCGCCCTTTTTCGGAGCGTTTCCTGTTGTTTCTAAATCAATGACCACAAATTTATTACCCATTTTATACACCTCAAATATTCATCAATCAAAACGGTACCATAAAAACAGAAAAAGAAAAAGAAATATCTCGCCTTATGTTTATTTTTAGCCTATTATGCCGTTTTTTATTTTTGCCAAAACTTATCCGTTGATTTCCGCTAAAGGCGCTACACTTCCCGCGGGCGGTTCGGGAAGCCTCCTCGTCGCAAACTCTCCTGCGGGGTCTCCCCTGTCCCGCACTCTCGCAGGAGTCTACGCGCCTGCAGCGAGGATCAACTAAATAGCAAAATCATAAAGGTAAAGGGATAATTTGAACTTATTTATGTAAAAAGGGGCCAAAGACAAAGTCTTCGACCCCTTTTCACTATATTAAAAAACGGTTGCTTCGGGTTCTTGATGAACCAGTTCTTTTATTTTATTATTGCTGTCCATGATCACAACTTTTGGTTTATGTGATAATACTTTTTCTTCAGCTACTAAAGCATAAGAAATAATAATAACGATATCGCCTTCTTGAACCAATCTGGCGGCAGCGCCGTTTACGCAGATCACACCGCTTCCCCTTTGGCCAGGAATGATATAGGTCTCAAATCTGGCTCCATTATTATTATTAACAATCTGAACCTTTTCATTTGGCAGCATTCCTGCAGCATCAAGAATATCTGAATCGATGGTAATACTTCCAACATAATTTAAATTTGCTTCTGTTACTGCAGCGCGGTGAATTTTTCCGTTCATCATGGTGCGAAACATGTGGTTACCCCCCTATTGGTCGTTTCCGTCTATGTCTATGATTACATTGTCAATTAATCGGGCTTTTGTAAATTTAACTGCCAGGGCAATAATCACCTTTCCATGCAGCTTTTTTATTTCCTTTAGTTCAGGGTAAGAATAAATCTCAACATAATCAATAATGCCATCCGTGCCCTCGCTGATCATATCTTTCATGTATGCAATGACAGCCTTAGGATTACTTTCGCCGGCTAAAATCATTTTCTTTGCTTCAATAAGGCTTTGATAGAGAGTTGGGGCTTGCAATCTTTCCTCAGGCAGAAGGTTCACGTTGCGTGAGCTTTTGGCTAGGCCATCATCTTCCCTTACTGTATCTACAGGTACAATTTCTATAGGGAGGTTGAAATCAGAAACAAGTCCGTCGACAACAGCCACTTGCTGAGCGTCTTTTAAGCCGAAATATACCTTCTCAGGCTGAATAATAGAAAACAGCTTCGTAAGAACGGTTGCCACTCCGTCAAAATGCCCCGGACGAGACTTTCCGCATAATACATCTGAGCGATCTTGGACTTTTACTGTTACGGATAATGAACGCGGATACATTTCCTCAGCCGATGGATAAAACACGTAATCTGCCTTGTGTTTTTCCAGAAGCTTACAGTCACGTTCAAAATCTCTTGGATAGCTGCTAAGATCCTCTTTTGGGCCAAATTGCAGAGGATTAACAAAAATGCTGACAATGACAAGATCGTTTTCCGCCCTTGCACGATCAATAAGGGTTAAGTGTCCTTCATGCAAAAAACCCATTGTTGGCACATAGCCAATTGATTTACCGCACTTTTTCTCACTTGCTGAGAGATTTTGCATATCTGTTATTCTTGTGATGATCTTCATGCTTTTCCTCCATACATACTTAAAAGCTCCTCTTCCTTCATGGAAAAACTATGCTGGTCATCCGGGAAGATGCCGCCTTTTACTTCAAAGACATAGGAAGATAATCCCTCTACGGTCTTTTGTCCAATATTGGCATATGGCTTTGCAAATTTCGGAAGTCTTTCTACGCCATAAGTAAGAATGTCATGATAAACAAGTACTTGTCCATCTGTCTGCGGTCCTGCTCCAATACCGATCACCGGAATTTGCAGCACGTCTGAAACCTCTTTGCCTAACTGCTTTGGAATACACTCAACAACAATAGCAAAAGCTCCTGCTTCTTCACATTTCCTTGCATCATCAATCAATTTTCTGGCAGCAGCTGCATTTTTCCCCTGTACTTTATAACCGCCAAGGACACCGACAGACTGCGGTGTTAATCCAATATGGCCAACAACCGGAATGCCTGCCTTGGTTAATGCCTTAATTCCAGCAAGAACTTCATCATCGGCGCCCTCAATCTTAACGGCATGAGCACCAGCCTCCTGGATAAGCTTTGCCCCATTTAGGAGCGTGTCGCGAACAGAAAGATGATAGCTCATAAACGGCATATCTGTAACAACAAAGGTCTGTCTCGCGCCTCTTTTCACCGCTTTTGTATGATGAATCATATCCTCCATGGTTACAGGAATCGTCGAGTCATAACCTAAAACAACCATTCCAAGCGAATCTCCGACCAAAATCATATCGACTGCCGCTTCTTCAGCCTGTTTTGCACTTGGATAATCGTAGGCTGTTAACATGACGATCTTTTCTCCTGCATGCTTCATTTTCAAAAAATCAGTCGTCTTCTTCATTTTTTTCCTCCTTAATTAAGGAAGAGGGTGAATGGCGTGCAAAAATAAAAATCCTTCTGAAAATACAGAAGGATTTAGAATTTTTGTCCCTTAGTAAAGTGTCTCATCCCTCTGTCCCGGTCCTATTTTGGATCTAGGCAGAAAATCTATAAGTATAAAAAAGATTTAGCGGTGCAGTTCACGAGAGGATACTGCCCAGAATAACACGAAAAGCAAGAGTTTTATTTAGTAAGATATTTTTAGTAACGCTCAAGCTTAACACTAAGAGTATAACAAAAATTTAGAACATTTGACTATAATTTTTTTTTTGAAAATTATTGGTTGTTTATTTCAATATCAGCAGAATAGATTTCATGAACTTTTCCGGCTGCATCCTCAATTAAAAGGACCCCATCTTCTGTAATTCCCTTAGCAAAGCCATGAATGCTGCCAGTAAGCGTTCTAGCTGTAATTTCCCTGCCAACACTAATGGCATAGCTTTCCCACATAAGCTTAATCGGGTAAAAGCCTTTTTCTAAATAAAGCAAATATAATTGCTCTAATTTCATAAGAACATGCTGAATTAACTCTGAGCGTTTTATTTGCTTTTTGCATGCAATCGCAAGCGATCCAGCAATTTCCTTCAATTCATCAGGAAAATCTTTTTGTTCCTGGTTAACATTGATGCCAATTCCTATAATAATCGATTGAATACGATCAGCGTCTGCAATAAGCTCTGTTAAAATGCCCGTAATTTTTTTACCATTAATTAAAATATCATTTGGCCATTTAATTTGCGGGCTTATCTCAAGCATTTCCTCTATGGCCTGTACAATAGCAACCGCTGTAATCAGAGTAAGCTGCGGTGCTTTTGGCGGCGGGATATTGGGTCTTAAAATCACACTCATAAAAATACCGGTATATTTGGGCGAATAAAAATTCCTCCCCATTCTGCCCCGTCCAGATACCTGTTCTTCAGCAACAACAATGGTTCCTTCTGGTGCCTCATCCTGAACAAGCCGATGGGCAATTTTTTGGGTGGAATCAACACTTTCTTCGTAATGTATGTGTCTCCCCAAAATATTTGTTTTCAAACCAAGAGTAATCTCATCGGCGGTCACTTTGTCAGGAACTTTTGTAATACGGTAGCCCTTTCTCCGAACCGCATCCATTTCAAACCCTTCTTTGCGAAGGTCTTCGATATGTTTCCAGACAGCAGTTCTTGAGCAGCCAATTAGATCGGCCAAATACTGACCAGATAAATATTCCTCTTGATGGTTTGTAAAAGCATCAAGCAATTTTTTTCTTAGTTCTGATTGCACCCTGATAGCCACTCCCTCAAGATTTCTTTTTTGTTTTCTATTTCTTGATTAATAACTGCTTCTTCGGCAGCTTTTAATTTTTCTTTTATCCACGGCCCAGGCTTTTTCTGAAACCATTCCTGCAGGTCTCCCCCGTTTATTTCAAGATCTGTCAATTTTTTAATAGGAAGGCTTTCATAGCTTTTTTGCAAATGTTCCAGATTAAGGTTGGCTTCCTGATGATGGAGAATGTTAAATAAGCGTTCTGCTCCTGCCGCTATCATAAAACCAGCCTGATATAATGCTGATTTTGTCCAGTTCTTTGCAAATCTTATTTTCAGCCAGGCAAGCAGCGATTTAATATATTGGATTTTTTTAACTGGAAGTTTCCATGCCTTTAAAAAGGCGTCTAGTTCTTTTTGCCGCCATTTACATTGGAATAGAAGGAGTGCCCACATTTCCTCAACGGAAAGATCACCGCAGTCATATTCCGCCATATGCGTGATTTCACTATTCAAGTCTGCCAGACCAGGCAAAAATTGATAGATGTCTGTTTCAGTCAGTTTAATAATTGCGTCTTTTCGGTATGTACCTGCTAAAAGCTTTTCGAATTCCATTGTTTTTCGCTCAACAGAAATGTGCTTAAGCAAGGGTGCTAATGCTTTCAAGGCATCTAACGTTTTATCTTCAATTTCAAAACCAAGCTGACTATGAAAACGGATGGCTCGCATCATTCTCAAGCCATCTTCCCGGAAACGCTCAAAAGGATCACCAACTGTGCGAATCATGCGTTCCTTTATCGCCTGTGTGCCCCTGAATGGATCAATAAGCTTCCCCTGTTTATCCATAGCTATAGCGTTCATTGTAAAGTCTCTTCGCATTAAGTCATCTTGCAGAGACCGGATAAATTCTACCCCGGCAGGCCTGCGAAAATCTTCATACTCTGATTCTGAACGAAACGTCGTCACCTCATAAGCCATGCCGTTGAACAAAATGACAATCGTCCCGTGTTCAATTCCAACATCAATGGTTTTGGAAAAAATAGCTTTAAGTTCCACGGGTGTTGCCGAGGATGCGATGTCAACGTCAGAGATTTCCCTGCCAATTAATAAATCCCTGACAGAGCCGCCTACAAAATAAGCCTCATAACCCGCTTTTTCAATTTTTTCCAAGAGGGGAACAGCATTTAAAAAAGGTTCTTTCATGTCGCTCACCGATTTCCCAATATTTCATAGTAGATCTCTTCGTATTGTGAAACAATATACTTTGAGGCAAAATTTCTATGGGCAGTATTTGCTGCCTCTTTTGATAATGATCTATGTAAATCTTTATTATTCAGAAGAGGAATAGCCTTATTTGCTGCTTCTTGATAATTGCCAAGCTCACATAAGTATCCGTTTATAGAATCGGTTATGACCTCAGGGATACCTCCGATATTTGTTCCTATGCATGGAACACCACACGCCATAGCCTCAAGAGCAACAAGGCCAAAACTTTCTTTTTCAGACAGGAGAAGCATTAAGTCACTAATCGAATAGATTTCCTCAAGATTATCCTGTTTTCCTAGGAAAATAACTTTTTGATCTAAACCAAGCTGGTGTACCAGCTGATAGACACCTGTCATTTCTGGCCCGTCCCCGACAAGAAGAAGCTTTGCTGGAAGCTTCTCTGAAATTAGGGCAAAGGTCTTAACAACATCTGGCACCCTTTTGACCGCCCGAAAATTAGACACATGGATGATAACCTTCTCCTCGGGCAAAATGTCAAATTCCTCTTTTAAATAAGAGGAATCTGTCAGCCGATAAACATGTTCATCAATAAAATTGTAAACAACCTTAATGGCCTGATTCGGTTTAATTAGATCGTAAGTTTGGGCGGTTAATGACTGTGAAACAGCTGTGACAGCATCTGATTTTTCAATGCCAAATTTAATTGCGCCTGTTAATGACGTATCATAGCCCAAAACAGTAATATCGGTCCCATGAAGGGTCGTTACAATCTTTATATCTTTCCCGCTCATTTGCTTCGCCAAAATGGCACAGACAGCATGAGGAATCGCATAGTGAACATGGAGCAGATCAAGATCCTCTCTAACGATGACTTCGGCCATTTTACTGGCGAGCGCAATATCGTAAGGCGGATACTGGAAGACAGAATATTGATTGACTTCCACTTGATGATAGTAAATATTCGGATGCATTCTATTTAAACGAAAGGGAACGCTTGAAGAAATAAAATGAATTTCGTAACCTCTTTCTGCGAGCTTTTTTCCGAGCTCAGTGGCAATAGCACCCGAACCGCCAACAGTCGGATAACAGGTGATGCCGATTTTGAGTTTTGCTTTCATTGAACGTCACCATACTGAACTTTGCTGTTATTTTTGTTTTGCTGCATTTTCATCACCGCTTTTTCCATTGACAATTGTCCGCCAAGACATATCTCCCCGTTCTAAACCTTTAATAAGCAATTCGGCCGTTCCCATATTTGTAGCGAGAGGAACAGCATAAACATCACAAAGCCGAATAAGGGCAGTGACATCAGGCTCATGCGGCTGTGCTGTTAATGGATCTCTAAAGAAAATAACCATGTCCATCTTATTTTTGGCAACCATTGCGCCAATTTCCTGGTCTCCGCCAAAAGGACCGCTTTGAAACCGGTGAATCTCCAAGCCTGTTTCGCTCATTATTCTTGACCCGGTCGTGCCGGTAGCAAAAAGCTGATGTTCCTGTAGGACGCCTTTATAGGCAGTGGAAAAGCCAACCATATCGTTTTTCTTCTTATCATGGGCAATTAGGGCAATATTCATTTAATCCCCTCACTTTAGTCGATAATATTTTCAAGACCATATACTAATGTATCAATATTTAGCACTGTATCTACTGCCAGTTTTACACCTGACATAAAGGAAGCCCTGTTGTAGGAGTCGTGGCGGATTAGTAAGGTTTGCCCTTCTGAGCCAAACATAACTTGCTGATGAGCCACTAAACCTGGCAGGCGTACAGAATGGATATGCATGCCATCATAGTTTGCACCTCTTGCCCCAGCTATGGTTTCCTTCTCGTCAGGATGTCCCTGTATTTTCGGTTTTCTTGCCTCAGCGATCATTTCTGCTGTTTTTACAGCTGTACCTGATGGAGCATCTAGTTTTTGATCATGATGCATTTCGATAATTTCAACGTCATTAAAATATTTCCCAGCCATTTGAGCAAACTTCATCATTAACACGGCACCTACGGCAAAATTCGGGGCAATCACACAGCCGATCCCTTTTTCACGGCATAAATCCTCTAGTTCTTTAAGGTTTTCTTTTGAAAAACCAGTTGTGCCTACAACAGGTCTGACACCATTCTCTAATGCCGTTTTTGTGTGCATCATACCATATTCAGGTGTAGTCAGGTCAATTAATACATCAGCATTTACCTTTTGCAGGCATTCTCCAATGTTTGTGTATACGGGAACGTCTAATCCCGTAAAACCTTCAAAATCACTTAGCAGCCCTCCGTCATTCTTATGGTCGACAACTGCTGCTAATTGATAATTTTCTGTGCTTTGCACTAGATTTACTGCCTCTCTGCCCATTCTTCCGCGTGGACCTGCAATAACAACTTTAACATTTTCCATAATTAGTTCTCCTTTACTCCTCTATTCTTGTCCATCTATCTTTATCTCTTGTATTAAACTTGTTCATGACAATATCATGCGCTCTTTCCAGATCAATGTTTAAAGAATTGGCAAAACAAATGAGAACAAAAAGCATATCGCCGATTTCCTCTTCGATTGCTTTCTCCGTTTCTGTTGATTTTTTCGGTTTCTCTCCGAATTGATGGTTTACCTCACGTGCAAGTTCCCCCAATTCCTCTGTCAATCTTGCTGTCAATGCCAAAGGGCTGAAATACCCTTCCTTAAACTGGCCTATGTATGCATCCACTTCATCCTGCAGCTGCTTCATTGTCTTTCCTGCCATGAAAACCTTTCACCTCGGTATTAATAGGAATATCCCATAGTTTTTCTCCTTTCATGTTAGCTAAACAGCAAAGCTTTTACAAATATTTTTTTCTAAATAGCTTTATCACTTTAACGCATCGGGGGCCTGTCCCCCGTTGCTTAAACGCATTAACCCATTGGGGGACAGGCCCCCAGTGCATTAAAGCGTTAATTTGAGGATGGCTTGACTTTCCTGCTTTTGAACAGGCAAAATGGTTGCAATGGGATTTATTTCATTTCATGGAGGACTTTATGAAATTTAAAAATATCGTATTTATTATTTTTGGATCTGTAATTTTTTCATTTGGCATTGTCCATTTTAATATGCAAAATAATCTTTCTGAAGGCGGCTTCACTGGTATAACGCTTCTGCTATATTTCCTGTTTAACCTGGATCCGTCTTATACGAATTTATTATTGAATATTCCGCTGTTTTTTATTGGCTGGAAAATGCTTGGCAGGCACGCTTTTTATTACACCATACTTGGCACGGTCAGTGTTTCCGTGTTTTTGTGGATTTTTCAGCGCCATCAGATCCATATGCCGCTTAAAGAGGATTTAACCTTAGCCGCCTTATTTGCAGGCGTTTTTATCGGAGTTGGACTGGGAACTATTTTCCGCTTTGGGGGAACAACAGGAGGAGTCGATATTATTGCGAGACTCGTCAATAAATTTGCCGGTGTCCCAATGGGAAAAACAATGTTTATATTCGACGCCTCGGTCATTACTCTATCCTTGATATTCTATCTATCTTATAGAGAAGCCATGTATACCCTTGTTGCCGTATTTGTTGGGGCTCGTGTTATAGACTTTATGCAGGAAGGTGCCTATGCAGCAAGAGGGGCCATGATCATTTCCGAGAAAAATGCTGAGATTGCTGAAAGAATCATGAAAGAAATGGAACGTGGAGTTACTGTCTTAAAAGGACACGGTTCCTTTACAAAAATGGATCGTGAGGTTCTTTATTGCGTTGTCGGGAAAAATGAAATTGTCCGGCTGAAGAATGTTATTACATCCGTGGACCCGCAAGCCTTCGTTTCCGTCACTGTCGTGCATGATGTGCTTGGAGAAGGTTTTACCCTTGATGAAAATAAACAGCCAATCCATGACTAGATAAAGGGGCTGACATTTACTGTCAGCCCCTTTTAATTTACTATTCATCTCTTTGCATGCCAGTATATATAAGAAGAAGGCGGAGTAATTCCGCAACTGCAACTGCAGCGGCTGCGACATAGGTAAGAGCGGCTGCATTTAATACTTTTTTTGTTTCCCTTTCCTCATCATTTCTGATAACACCTAAAGCGACAACCTGATCCATCGCCCGATTAGATGCATTGAACTCGACCGGCAATGTGACAATCTGGAAAATCACTGCAGCAGCCATAAAAAGGATACCTAAAAGGACAAAGCCTGAAATGCCTGCAAAAAAACCAATCATAATTAATATCCATGAAAAATTTGATCCAAGATTTGCTACAGGTACTAATGCGTGGCGAAAACGCAAAAATGCGTATTCTTGCTGGTCTTGAATCGCATGGCCGCATTCGTGTGCAGCAATGGCAGCAGCCGCAACTGAATGTCCATGATAATTCGCTGTTGATAGCCGGACTGTCTTCGTACGGGGATCATAATGGTCTGTCAAATGACCTCTAGTTTCCTCTATTCCTACCTGGTACAAACCATTAGCATCAAGAATTCTTCTGGCAACCTCAGCCCCTCGCATATGTGAAGAAGACGGAACCCTCGAATACTTTGAGTACGATCCTTTCACCCTTAGCTGCGCCCAAATTGGAATTAGAATAATAATCAAAAAATATATTAAATATCCTCCCACTTTTGTTCCTCCTATTTTCAGCTGAATCTTGGATGTTTCTTTTAAAGCACCAATCTTAAAAAGTGTAGGGGTCTATATATTAATTGTATTTATACCTAAAACTAAAAGTCAATGTTTATGCTCTCTAGAGCGATTTCTTTCCTTTTGCTCTTGTTCTCCCTTATATTTTCTCCAGCCAACATAGGATAATGTAAGGATAATAATACTTCCTGTTGAGATAATCACCCACCATAGCGATGGATCTGCTTCATCTTCAGTCAAATCATCAAAAAGACCCTGCAGGTCAGCTTCCAATGCTTCAATTTGCTGCTGCCCTGCAGACTCAGTAAGGACCTGTGGACGATATTGATCAATAAAGCTAATCCTGGCATCAATCTGCTGGACTTTTTCAAAATCGACGTTAATTTTCATACTCGGATAGATAATATCGTATAAAGACAAAAAACTATTAAAGTTTTCATTAAATTGATCCTGGTCTCCACTATAAACTGCCTCTTTTACTTGTCCAAAAGTGGACATAATGGGAGACTCCAATTCGGTCCAGAGTGGCTGATACCGATTTGTAATCGCATCAATGACAAGCCTAAATTTGGTGACACGATTGATTTTTTCATTATGATTCATCGTTGCATTCGCAGTAGCTTGTACAGCTTCATCATGAGAAAGTGTAATAATCCTTAATTCATCCGCAGAAAGTGAACGCTCTTTTCCTGTAATGGATGAAAACTGGTCCGAAAAATATTCAAGAAGTTTTTGTGCATCCTCGTATCGGTGAAGCTTAACCATCTGCAGTGCTTCATCAGATAATTGATTCAACTTATCAACGGGTGAGGATTCTTCTGCATATACTGATACGGGCAATATTAGAAGAAAAATCATTAAGACTGTAATTAAAAACCTTGCTTTCATACTTGTCCCCCCTCAAATTCCTATTAAATATGTATGAGAGTGTGGACAAGGTTAGACCTGTATTTAGAGTTTCGCATGCAGAAAGAAGGCTGTTTTATGTAATCAGTAAATCTTTAGTTCGTATCGGTTTTTTCGTAAGGCTAAAAAAGCTGTAATACCGATGGAGAACATGCTCAGCCAGAATGTAAAGTAACCTATTTGTGGAATGTACAAGTCTAGTATCGGGTATCGCGGAAGCATAAAGAAAACATAATCAATCACATCATTATGCAATGTCCAAACAGCCACTACAGCAAGATGCCAGCCTTTTATCCGGTAAAAAGGTGCATACAGCAACCCTTCCACTGCCATAGCCCCATGAGAAATGATAAGCATCAAGGCAATCGGATCCACCTCGCCGGTCACCTTGAAAACTAATAAATTCATAACAACAGCCCAAATGCCGTATTTAACAAGAGTGACTATTGCTAATGCTTCAAGAAGAGGCCAGTTTTTCCCCAATAAAAAGGCAACCAGAACAAAACAAAAAAACAAACTTGCAGTCGGACTATCCGGGACAAAAGGCAAAAATTTAGCTGGGGTCTCAACCAGCTGCCACTTATACCAAATGTATCCGTACACGGTTCCTGCTATATTAACAATCAAAAGAAGCCAGAGTATTGCACGATTGGCTAAAAGGGTATAAATCCACTTCATTTTTTCCCTCTTTTCTTCATAAAATTAGAAATATGTACCTAAAAAAGTGCAATATGTACCTAAAAAAGCTGACGTAAAACGCCAGCTTTTTTTAGTTTAAATTATTCAGCTCCGAGAGTAGAAATATATTCAGCTAGTTTTTCTAACTCTTCGTCAGTGCCTTTAAACATACCTGGAGGCATAGCGCCACGGCCGTTATGGGCAATGTCTTTAATCTCGTCAGGAGCAAGTCCAGTATCAATTAGTGCCGGTGCACCAGCTCCACCTGCTAACTCAGCACCATGACAAGATAAACAGTTATTAGCTTCTAAGATTTTATAACCTTCAGCAGAAGTATCAATATCAACCTCTGCTACGATTTTACCCTGTTTTGCAGCAGCTTCCCAGTCGTGAGTTGCTACTGATTGCCATGTTAAGAATGTAATTGCTGCTAGAGCTAATAGCATAAATCCAGTAGCAAATGGACGTTTAGAAGGACGGCGCTCTGGTCCTCGGTCAATAAATGGTGCCAGTAAAAGTCCGCCAAAAGCAAGTCCAGGAATAACTAAGGCACCAATAATATTATATGGGCCTGAAGCATAAGTGTATTTTAACAATTGGTATAAGAATAAGAAATACCAGTCTGGCATAGGGATATAAGCTGTATCACTAGGATCAGCAATTTTTTCAAGAGGCGGTTCATGTGCTACTGTTAAACATAAGAATCCTACTAAGAAAACAGCACCGATCATCCATTCCTTTAAAAGGAAGTTAGGCCAGAATGCCTCTGTTTTCCCTGGATATTCAGAATAGTCTTTCGGAATGTTCGGTTTACGTCCAGCAGGCACACGTGAGTCACCTACGAATTTCATACCTTTACCGCGATGCATTGGGCGATTCCCCCTCCTTTAGCAAAAAAGTCGTCTAACTTAAAGATAATTTTACAGTGGACCAGAAATTCCCTGTCTGCGAATCATGATAAAGTGGGCAGCAAGTAGTCCAAACAATACTGCTGGCAAGAAGAATACATGAATCGCGAAGAAACGTGTAATCGTCTGTGCTCCGACAATCTCAGGGTCTCCCGCAATTAGCGTTTTTAAAGCCATTCCAATGAATGGAACTGATTCAATAATTTGCATTGTAACCTTTGTTGCAAATAAGGCTTTCATATCCCAAGGTAATAAGTAACCAGTTAAACCAAGTGCAAGCATAACGAAGAAAATAAGCACGCCGACAACCCAGTTCAATTCACGCGGCTTCTTGTAAGCTCCCTGGAAGAAAACGCGTAACGTATGTAAGAACATCATTACGATTACAAGGCTGGCACCCCAGTGGTGCATACCGCGGACAATTTGTCCGAAAGCTACATGGTTCTGCAGATAATAAACTGATTCCCATGCATTCTTTATATCTGGAACGTAGTACATAGTTAAGAACATACCAGATAAAATCTGAATGACAGTAATGAAGAACGTTAAACCGCCAAAGCAGTAAACAAAAGCAGAAAAGTGATGGGCCGGGTTAACATGTTCCGGTACTTCATGGTCTGCAATGTCGCGCCAAATAGGCGTAATATCTAAACGTTCATCTACCCAATCATAAATTTTGTTTAACAATTATTACGCCCCCTTTCTCGGCTTAGCTTTTCCTAGATATAGGAAACCGTCTTTTTCTTTGTAAGGATAGACATCCAGTGGTGCTAACGGCGGTGTACCCGGAACATTCGTTCCATCTTTAGTGTAAAGGCCGCCATGACATGGACAGTAGAAATGATCTGGGTTAGCTTTGTCAGTGTTCCAGTCAACAGTACAGCCTAAGTGTTTACATACTGGTGATAGGGCAACAACTTCTCCCTTTTCATCCTTATAAACCCAAGCGGTGCCAGTAGCCTCAGAAGTATACCAAGCATCCTGCTGCTCAAATTTAAAGTCAACCCGCGTAGGTACATCTGTAACATCTGCCATCTTTTGCGGAGTTGGAATGAAATCACTTTCAGCTTTTGCCTCCAATACTGGGTCTACCGCAAATCTTACCATAGGCATAAGCATTCCAGCTGCCATGAAACCGCCAACACCAGTTAAAGTATAACTTAGAAATTGGCGTCTTGTTACACGATTCTTACTCATATTTTTTCCCCCCTCTATTATGAAGTTAAGTCCAACGGACAAAAACCAACACAATATAAAACTAGGACATAACCATGATATATCAATCTTTATGGAAGGTCAATATAATCCTTCCTTAAAGAATGGCAACACTGTGAATTTGATGCCATTTTTCATCAGCAATCACGAAAGGAGCCATTTATACTGATATTATTGTCCGCTAGTATTTGCTTCATCAGTCTTCCATTTTTGCGTGAACAGGCTTAAAAGCTGTTTGACCTGATCTCCAATAATCGAAGCTTTGCTTTGTTCGTCCAAATGTTCCAGCGGAAGGGAAGGCAGCCAAATAAGAGTGCCTGTTAAATCATTTTCGTAAGTCTTCCAGCTGCTGTCGGAAGTAAGATAAAAGACATGCTTAAATTCCTTTGAGATTAATTCTTTTTCCCATTCCTTCAAATCACTGACTTGCTTGTCCTCCGTAAGCGATTTTAAATAAGCATACCCTGGAAGCATTATTAGCCTGCCTTTAAATTGTCTTTCGAGCTGATTGCTCAGCATGATAATAAATTCAGACATCGAAGCTGTCTGCTTTATATCTGAGCCAAAAGACACCGGCAGAAGCGGGAGAACAATTGTATCAATGTACTCCTTAGATTTTAGGTACATGTCTATTTCCTGAGAAACCCACCTCATCCACTTCACTCCATTAGTTAATTTGTCCATCTTATCATAACACTATTATCATTTTGGTCAAAAAATAATTCCATGCCTTTCCATTAGTGTTTGTGAACATTCTGTGAATATTGCTTTCGGAAAAAATGTGCATCTTAAATTTCTACTCCACGCTCTTCGTTTCCGTTCTCCTCAACTTAGATAAAAATTTCTAATGTTCTATGAAATAAAAAAAAGCCTGCTAGAAAATCAGCAGACTCTGTTAACCATTCTTTATTTTATTAAGTTTTTCTGTCAATTGCATAAACGTTTCTTTGTCCTGATTATCCAGGGCTTCGTCGATTTTCTGCAGCAGGCTTTCAATTTGAAACTTTTTAATACTGGCTTCAAGAAATCCTGCTGCTTCAAGTCGCTCTTTTTCACTGATCTGCAAACTTTTCGGCATGAAAGGATTTTCTTCTAAAACGGCTGCATATTGATGGGCTTTGTTCGATGCATGGAAGTTTAGCTGGATAAATATTTCTTCATCGCGATTCAGCCTAATGTCATGAAAGGATTTTTCAGCATCAGTCGTCATAACATTTTCCTTATAAAAACGAAATGGAACTTCATCAACACAGTGTGTGGACATAATCAATCCTTTTGGACAGTATTGTGCCTGATCAACGAAATGGACTTTTTCCATAAGCTGGTCATGGCTCATTAAATAATTTAAGATCCAGACACATTCACGCCTTTTCAATTGGTAGTGATTTAAAAACCAGCGAATAAAATCTTTTTTCTCGTTGACAGATACAGGGGCTGACATGTGAGATTCCCTCCTCTGCTATTTATAGCCGGAAATCAGAATAGAGAAAGGCTAAGCTTCTATCCTAACGTCCCTAAATGGAATGTTTTAAATAGTTTTTCTTCACCGTGCTCTCATTCACGTTATTCGGTAAGTCTTTGCAGAACTTCCTGGTACTCAAGACTATCAGGCTCCAGGGTAATTAACTTATTAAAAATTTCGGCGGCCTCACGTCTTTTTCCTTCTTCAATTAGAAAATATCCATAATCCGAAAGGAAATCCGGCTCCTCTTTAAAGAAAGTATATGCACGACTGTATTTGTTTAATGCCAAGGAATATTCTTCAAGCTCCTGATAGGAAATGGCCTCATCCCATAGAAAACGAGGATTTTCGTCAGCAAATTCCTTCATCATCCCGCAGATCTCTATGACATCCTCATATCGTTCCTGCTTGATCAGCAGCTTTGTTAACGTCAGCGCAGCCTCAATATTTTCAGGATCAATGGCTAAGGACTCTCTTAGAAGCTTCTCTGACTCTTCTTCATTTCCAAGTTTTAAGGCAAGCTTACCGCCGTACTGATACAGTTCTGGATTAAATTCATCCTGTTTTATGCCTGCCTGAACAGCGTGAAAGCTATTTTCCAGCTCTTCTTCCCGTTCATACGCCTTGGCTAGATTGATATATAATGAATGATATTCAGGATCGAGTTCTTTTAGTTCATTAAATTTTTCAATCGCTGTCCGGTTAAATCCTGCTTGCAAAGCAGTGAATGCATAGCTGAAAAGAGTATTGATTTCAAGCTTTTCATCCATAGCTTTTTCATAATACGGGAGCGCCTCTTCGAACGCACCGCCTGCGCTAAGGACATCTGCCATTCTTTGGTTTACATTTACACCTGCGATTACATCCTCTGTTTCTATAACCCTTTCATAGCACCGGGTGGCTTCAAGAAACTTACCTTCCTCCGCATACAGCTCACCTAGAGCAAAATCGATAATCACTTCTTCTGGCAATATAGCTTTTGCCTGTAACAGCTTTTGCTCGCTAACTTCATAAAGTCCTTGCATTTGGTATAGATCTGCTAGCAGCAAAAGAGATTGCGGATAGCTTGCATCTGCTTCATTGAGACGTTCCAGAACAAGTATCGCTTCATCCTCTTCACCCAGCTCCATATGAGCTTCAGCTAACAGCACTAATAGTTCACCTTCTTCGGGATAAGACTCAAGCAATCTTTTGAATAAAGCTTTTGCCTCCTCGAGGAATCCGTATTGAAAAAGCTCTTCACCTAAAGTGAATCTTTCTTCGTGTGAACCCGAATGCAAAATTTCTTTATACATTTGCATAGCCTCCTGATGCTGGCCATGCTCTAAAAGAGCAATAATCTGATTAACTTTATCCATAAATATTTTCCTTTCAGCACTTACTCCTCCAGTTTATAGAAGGATGGTGTTTTTATCTCTACATGCTCGCCTTGTCCCGGGCGGAAATAAACCTTATTAGCGGCAGTAATTACCTCGCCCTTGTGGACGGTTATAATGAGCTTATTTCTATGATAATGAAACAGCCCGTCTTCTTCAATATATCTGATTTGGGCATCTGTATGGTAAAGATTATAGGATAACTCGGTTCCCTGCTGGATATTCGCTTTTAATGGAATAATACCGATTTTAGATAGTATTGGTAAAGGAATAGGCTCATTTTCTTTTATTTCTTCATAAATAGCTGGAATCCTCTCTTTTTCGAGTGTTTCTTTCCATAAAGCTTTTAATTGCTTGAGAGACTTCTCGATTTCACCATGAAAAATAGGGATAAGGGGGCTATTGTAAGGAAACATAGCTTCTCTCAGCCATCCCCAGGGCAAGCGCCTAAGCTCTTGTTCATCGCAAACATCAACAAATATCGCAGGGACCTTTTCTCTTCTGCATTTTCTTAAAAAGCTTGGCGACAATAGCCTCACTGGGATCCGAACGCCAATAACATAATCAACGGGGCTGTTTATCAACTTCATTTTCAGCCTTTTGATTTCAGAAGTTAATTCATGCTCTAAATGGACTCTTGCCGCTGTAAGAAATACTGTACAGCCTTTTAAAATGATCTCGTTAATATAAAAATGTTTCATTTCCTGAAAGGATAAATGTGAAGGAAATTCTTTGATCAAAAGTACAGGGGGCGGGGTCATAATATAAGAATCGAAATTCATTCTCATATGCTTATATCTTTTAAAATCAGACCTCATCATAGATATGCGTCCCTTTTCAACAAGAAGCGACGTCTTGTGCAGTTTCTTTTCTTTCAAAATATTAGCATTTTCAATTATGTAGGCCATTCCATCCGCTCCTTTTCTGCCATTCTTATAAGACAAGCTATGAACGAATTCAGGAATTTATGTGTAAAAAAAAGAGCTGCAACGCAGCCCTTTCATTATTTAGATAAGCCTTTTAGATGGTCAAAGAATGCTGGATAGGAGATGCGGATGGACTCTTCTTTTTCTAGATATACATCCTCTTTACATATTGCTGCAGCAATGGCAAGCATCATACCTATGCGGTGATCGCCATGGCTTGAAACCGTACCGCCAGAAAGCTGTGATCTGCCGTTAATGATCATTCCATCATTAGTGGCTTCAATATCAGCACCCAATTTTCTCAGCTCATCAACAACGGTGTCAATGCGGTTTGTTTCTTTCACCTTTAATTCCTCAGCATCTTTAATGATGGTTTTCCCTTCAGCTTGTGTCGCTAATAGCGCGATAACTGGAATTTCATCAATCAGCCTTGGGATTAAGTCTCCTTCAATGGTTATTCCCTTCAAGTTTGATGTTTTAACGATGATGTCCCCGCTAGGTTCAAAGGAATCATCAGCTTGTGGAATAATGGTTAGATCTGCGCCCATGTCCTGTAATACATCAATGATGCCGGTTCGAGTGGGGTTTAAACCAACATTTTTCAGCGTAATTTCACTATCAGGCACAATCACACCTGCAGCAAGGAAAAAAGCGGCAGAGGAGATATCCCCAGGGACATTGACCGTTGTTCCCTTGAGTTTTTGACCGCCTTTTATGCTGATATGCCTCTGGTCTACTTCGATTTCCCCGCCGAATTTCCGAATCATTCTCTCTGTATGATCACGCGTTTTTTGAGGTTCAATAATCGTTGTTGTCCCGTTTGCCTGCATTCCGGCAAATAGGATCGATGATTTTACTTGTGCACTGGCCATAGGAAGTTCATATTCCATTCCATTGATAGAGCCGCCAGCAATAGAAATCGGGGTATATTCTCCATTGTTCCTTCCCTGAATAACTGCTCCCATGGATTTTAAAGGCTTTGTTACACGTGTCATTGGCCTTTTGCCAATGGATTCATCGCCAATTAATACCGAATGAAATGACTGTCCTGCCAGGATGCCCATGAGCAGGCGAATAGTAGTTCCTGAATTTCCAACATCTAATATCTCTTTTGGCTCCTGGAGTCCATCAAACCCTTTTCCCTGAATAATGATTTTTTCATCCTGCTGCTGAATATCGATGCCTAATTTTTTAAAACAAGCGATTGTACTAAGACAATCTTCGCCCATTAAAAAATTGGTTACCTCTGTTTTTCCTTCTGCGATGGCACCAAACATGATTGAGCGGTGTGAAATAGATTTATCTCCCGGAATCGCAATAGCCCCTTTTAATGAGGGAATATTTGTTTGTAATTTGATTGGCTCCATTGTTTTTCACCCTTATCTTTTTTCATTTACAAGCCGATGGACGTATCAAAGGCTGAATATTTGTGTATACATTTTTCCGCCCTGGCCCGGTCCTCTTCGGTCTGAAAACTGATGACTAGAACACCAATGATGTCTTCTCGTGTTTCTAGGATGCGTATATTTGTGATGCTGATTTCTTCTTTAGCCAGATATCCTGTAACTTCAGAGATAACCCCCGGATAATCCGGTATATCAACAAAGAGATCATAAAATGATGGGATGGCTCCTTTTTCTTTTTGCGGTAGTTCATCCCGAAATTGCTTTGCTTTTGAAAAATAATTATAAATGGCTTCACTGTTCTCAGCATTCAGCATATCTGCAACTCTGCGCATCTCTGATTGCCAATCTTCCAAAAGATGCAAAATAACATCCTTGTTCTGCAGTAAAATATCCCGCCACATTTCAGGACTGCTCGAAGCAATTCTTGTCACGTCACGGAATCCCCCTGCTGCCAGACTAGGAACAAGCTTTTGCTTGGCACTCGTCTTTTCTGCCTGATGAACCAAAGAGGCAGCTACTACATGAGGAAAATGGCTGATGACTCCAGTTAAGTAATCATGCTCCTCTGCAGATAGCGTAATAAATCTTGCCTTTGTGCCGGCAAGCCAATTTGTCAGTTCCTGAATTTTTTCTTCAGGGATATGGTTTTCCGGTGTAAATATATAAAAGGCATTTTCAAAAAGAATGGATTTTGCAGCAGTCACTCCACTTTTATGGGATCCCGCCATAGGGTGACCGCCGATAAAGGTAATCCCCTTTTCTTTAAGTTTTCCAGCCTTTTCGACAATCTCTTTTTTCGTGCTGCCCGCGTCAGAAACGATGACGTTCTTTTTAAGCGGTGTTTGTTCTAATATTTCGATAATTTTTTCTGTTACCTTAACAGGGGTGGCGATTATGATTAGATCTGCATCTTTTGCCCCCTGTTCAACTGAAGGAGAAATTTCGTCAATGACACCCAGCATTTTTCCAAGCTTTAATTGTTCTTCACTGACATCATATCCAACGATGACAGCTTCTTTGTGTGCTTTTTTAATACCTAATGCCAATGATCCCCCAATTAGGCCCAAACCAATAATAAAAACCCGGCCCTCCAAGTTCCTTGCCCCCTTCGCTAAACCTAGCTGTATATAAATAAATTCAGAGGCCATTACAGCCTCTGAGTTAAGATTGATTTTAAAGGATAAAATGAATAAATTTCGACCTGGTGAAATATCAGTCGCACTTTTCAGGCGCCCTGTGCTTGTCTTATGAGATGACTGCCTTTTCGGATAGAAATTCACTCATTACTTTTATGACACCTTCATTTTGCTCAGCAGATCCCACAGTTACACGAACAGCAGTCGGGAAACCAAGCGGCTTGCCAGAACGAACGATGAAGCCTCTTTCTAGAAGGTATTGAAAAACTTCATTTGCGTCATTGTTAAAGTCAATCAAAATAAAGTTTGCCTGGGATGGGAAGTAGTTTAATCCCTTCTCCTCACAAAATTGATAAAATTGTTTCAGTCCTGAAGCATTTTTCTCTTTGCAGCTTTGGACAAATTCCTGGTCATTAAGCGCAGCTGATGCTGCTGCCTGTGCAATACTGCTTACGTTAAATGGCTCCCTTGCAGGCTCTAACGCCTTTATAACCTCTTGACTTGCCATACCATATCCTACCCGAAGGCTAGCAAGACCATAAATTTTCGAGAATGTCCTTAAAATAATTAAGTTTGGATATTTCGCTAAATAAGGAAGGGATTGGAAATAATCTTCTGCCGTAACATAGTGGCAATATGCCTCATCCAACACTACTAATACATCCGATGGGACCTTTTCTAAAAACCCCTTCATTCGCTCTTCAGGGATATAAGTCCCTGTTGGGTTGTTCGGGTTACAAACCCAAACAACAGATGTATTTTCGTCAATCGCCTTCAACATGCCATCCAAATCATGCTCACCGTTGATCTGTGGAATTTCTTTAATCTCTCCGCCATCAATAATTGCATTATGCTTATATTGTGAAAATGTCTGTTCAGCCATAACTGTATTAAAGCCTGGACGAATTAAGGCACGGGAGATAATTTGAATCAGGTTGTCGGCACCGTTGCCAAAGATAAGCTGTGTTGGGTTTAATTGATGAAATTCAGCTACGGCTTCACGCAAATCTGTAGCATATCCATCAGGGTAAATTGGGAAATCCTCTGTGAAAGCTTTTACTGCTGCAGCTGCTTTTAGTGAACATCCAAATGGGTTTTCATTTGAAGCAAGCTTTACGATTGTTTCAAGGCCGTATTCTCTTTTAACAGCGCTAATTGCTTTTCCTGGCTGATATGGGGTTAATTGTAAAAGTTGTTGTTTCCATTTCATTATTCTTCACCCTTTGATTAATTTGACTTGGCTGATTTTCCGCTTCGGGTGCCTCGCTTTTAAGCGGGCATGCCTGAAAGCCTTCTATTAACAAACAATGAAATTTTATTTTGACTGATCCGCCATATTTAGATCTGGTCTTAGTTTTACAGCTTCGCCTAAGTATATGTGGCGGATTTCTTTTTGCGGTATTTCTGTGTTTACATGCATCATAACGCGAATGCATTTCTGAAGTGACCCTTCAACAGGAATTTCTCTTGTACACATGACAGGAACATATTTCCAACCATCAATTAAACGAAGCGCCTGTGCTGGAAACACAGCTGTGATGTCTTCAGTAACAGAAATAATGACAGATGCAGTCAGATCAGGATCTATAGAATTTTCTTTTATTATTTGTCTAAGCAAACTTTCAGTTGCTTCTATTATTTCTTCTTTATTATTTTCATTTACAGTTGTTGCGCCTCTTACACCGCGGATCATATATGTTCCCTCCCTTTTTGAAAAAGTTCAAGTTCTTTCATTAATTCTTCATCTGAAATTTCATATAAAGCTGGTTCGCCAATTCTATGTAAAAGCACAAACTTTATTTTTTGGCCGACAGACTTTTTATCCTGCTTCATCCGCTCAATCAGTTTATTGAGCGAGAGATCGGAAGGAACTTCAATCTTATAGCCAAGCTTTGTAAGCCAGGCTTTAAAAGGTTCCATTTCAAATGATAGATTAGCATATTTCTCGCTTAAGCCCAGTGCAAATACCATTCCGATCAGGACGCATTCACCATGAGTGCTGTTTCCATAGCCCATTTCCGCTTCAATGGCATGGCCAAGTGTATGGCCAAAATTTAAATAAGCTCTTATCCCTGCTTCTTTTTCATCATGTGAGACAAAATAATTTTTTATTTCAATGCCGCTTGCCAGGGCATGATGCAAATACTCTTCACCAATCACCTCAAGGCTGTCAATATGTTCTATAAGCCAGAGGTAAAAATGCTCATCATGGATAAGCCCGTGCTTAATTACTTCGGCAAACCCTGATCTTTTTTCATGAATAGGGAGTGACTTAAGAAAATTCAAATCATAAAAGACAGCAGCAGGCTGATGAAAAGCACCTATCATATTTTTCCCCAGCGGGTGATTTACGGCAACCTTCCCGCCGACAGCACTATCATGGGCCAGTATGGTTGTTGGCACCTGAATGAAAGGGATCCCTCTCATATAAGTGGCAGCAGCAAATCCTGAAAGATCTCCAACAGCTCCACCGCCCAAGGCAAGAACAATCGATTTGCGGTCAAGCTTATTTTCCAATGCAAAGCTCAATACCTCATAGTATACTTCGAAGGTTTTTGCTTTTTCTCCGCTAGGAACAATATAGGTCTTGACATTAAATTCAGATAATGATTTTTGCAGGTCTGATAAATATAATTTCGAAACTGTTTCATCCGTTATAATCATCATGACAGTTAACGCAGGAAAGGCTTCCTTAATATATGGCCCTATTTCGCTATGTGCCCCAGCTCCGACAAAAACAGGATACGTTTTTGAAGGAGTGGTAATGGTTATGGTTTCCATATTAGAATTCCCTCGCGAAATCTCTTTGCTGATCGATGACTGCCTTTAATGTCTCAAAGCGATCGGAATAAAATTGTTCAACAAGTGCTGAGGCCAGTTCCCATGCAATAACATTTTCTGCAACAACGGCAGCCGCTGGTACAGCACAGCTATCAGAGCGTTCTATGCTTGCCGAAAATGGCTCCTTCGTTTCTATATCGACGCTTTGCAATGGCTTGTATAAAGTTGGAATTGGTTTCATAACCCCGCGAACAACAACGGGCATGCCATTAGTCATCCCGCCTTCAAATCCGCCAAGACGGTTGGATTTGCGATAATAGCCGCGATCCTCGCTCCAGACAATTTCATCATGCACTTCACTTCCTGGTTTATGGGCAGCTTCAAATCCAATGCCAATTTCGACACCCTTAAATGCATTGATGCTCATCATCGCACCTGCCAGCTTGGCGTCAAGCTTTCTGTCATAGTGAACATAGCTTCCAACCCCTGGAGGCATTCCTTCACATATCACCTCAACGATTCCCCCGATTGAATCACCTTGTTCCTTTGCTGTATCAATCGCTTGCATCATTTTTTTCTCTGCCTCCGGATCAAGGCATCTTACCGGTGAATTCTCAGAGATCTCCTGCAGTTGTTGAATTGTTTCATATTCACTGACCTCAGCTTTAACCCCGCCAATTTCAACAACATGAGAGGCGATTTCAATGCCAAGTTCTTTAAGTAATTTTTTTGCAACAGCACCTGCCGCAACCCTTGCCGTTGTTTCTCTGGCTGAGGAACGTTCAAGCACATTTCGCATATCTCTATGTCCATATTTAAGAGCACCGTTTAAGTCAGCATGTCCGGGACGCGGTCGGGAAATCTTTCTTTTCATTTCTTCCGCTTCCTCTGGTCCAATTGGATCCTGGCCCATGATTTTCGTCCAGTGCTTCCAATCATTATTTTCCACAACTAATGCAACCGGGGAACCTAGAGTATACCCGTGTCTGACTCCGCCAGTAATTTGAACGGTGTCCTTTTCAATTTGCATTCGCCGGCCTCTTCCATGGCCTTTTTGTCGTCTGGCTAATTCATTATTAATATCTGAATCAAGCAATGGCATACCTGCAGGCAGTCCTTCAATAATCGCGGTCAGCTGCGGTCCATGTGATTCACCTGAAGTTAAGTATCTCAAAACTCTTTCCCCCTTCAACTCATTAAAGGATTATGTATCAATATATCATATTGATAAAAATAAACATAGTAAAAATTTAAAATTCCATAATATTTTTGATTCTTTACATTGTAACATGGGATTAGGCTCTTTGACGGAAAAATTAAAAAAGAGCAAGGATGTATATCCAGGCTCTTGCATCTCCTATAAAAGCTTGCGGTAGAAAAAGGTATCCTCCGTCTGAAGATCATATTTCCCCGGGTTAAAAATCTGCTCTGTACTCCCGACAAAAAAGATGCCGTTCGGATTGAGTGCATGACTGAATTTTCGATAAAGACTGTCTTTCGCCTCTTCAGTGAAATAGATCAGCACATTTCTGCAGACAATGAGATCGTACGGGCCGCCATATGGGTCTGCAAGCAAATTCTGCTTGCGAAAAGTAACAGTGTTTTTGATTTCATCTGCTACTTTATAAAGATCGCCGTCCTGCTTAAAAAATCTTTTTTTCATTTCAGGAGGCACCTCATTTAACGATCTCTCTGGGTACATACCAATCTTTGCCCTTGCAATAGCGTTATCATCAATATCTGTCGCCAAAATTTTCACCTGGGATAAGGGCATAAATTTTGATAGAATCATGGCAATTGTATAAGGCTCTTCCCCTGTCGAGCATGCTGCACTCCAGATGCTTAGGCGTTTGTTTGCAGCCAATAATTGCGGAAGAATCTTCTTTTCCAAGACCTCCCAGCGCTTCGCATTCCGGTAGAATTCTGACACATTTATGGTCATTCGATCTAAAAATTCATTTAATAGCACCTTGTCAGCAGATAATGCTTGAAAAAATTCTTGGAAAGATGGAAAGCCCTTTTTCTCGTATAGCGATGTCAATCTTCTTTTCATCTGGGCCTCTTTATAAAGGGATAGATCGATCCCTGTTTTCCTTTTTATGTTGCTGATGAAATTCTCATAATCCCGCTGCATCCTAAACTTCTCCTCTTTGATTGCAAGATTTTTCCTATATCAATAAAGTATAACGGAAATCTAAAAGTATAGGGGATTTTTTGTCTAATATAAATAAAAAACACCCGCATATAGCGAGTGTATGATTAATTAATAAACCCATTCACTGATTAATTTAGAGTATTCGACAACCTCTTCTTGTTTGAAGAATAGGCCGATTTCGCGCTCTGCACTTTCTGGTGAGTCAGAACCGTGAATAACGTTCTTTCCTACTGTTACGCCAAAGTCGCCGCGAATGGTACCAGGTGCTGCATCTTTTGGATTTGTTGAACCCATCATTTGGCGAGCAGTCGCAATTACATTTTCACCTTCCCAAACCATTGCAAAAACTGGTCCAGATGTAATGAAGTCAACCAATTCACCGAAAAATGGACGTTCTTTATGCTCACCGTAATGATTTTCGGCAAGTTCATTTGAAATTTGCATTAATTTTGCACCAACAAGGTTGAAACCTTTTTTCTCGAAACGAGCAACAATTTCACCGACAAGATTACGCTGAACGCCGTCAGGCTTAACCATTAAAAATGTTTTTTCCATAATTCCACTCCTAAAGCTTATGTATAGTTGATTATCAGTATAGACAATCCCTTGAAATATTATCATTGTTTTGACAATTTTACAAGCAAGTAAAGGACAGGAAAAAGAATTAATGCAGGAACAAACACATCAAAAATTCCGTTTCCCTATCACTTTGGCAATATCTCTTAATGTATTTTTTGCCCTGTTTTGCGGAAGCTCTTCTAAGATGGCTAATGCCTTTTTAAGATAAAGATCACTAACTTGAAGCGACTTCTCAATGGCCCCAGAGCTTTTGATCAAGGAAATAATTTCATCCATTTCCGGACGCTCTGTATCTTCATTAACCTTGATGATTTTTTGCCTGATGTATTCATCTTCCATCGCATAAAAGACAGGCAGGGTGATATTACCCTGATGAAGATCATCCCCGGCTGGTTTGCCTAATTCTTTTTCAGTTCCAGTAAAATCAAGGACATCGTCAATAATTTGATAGGACATTCCCACATAATATCCAAACCGATAAAGCTTTTGATGGAGAGACTCTTCCACATCTGCAGCTATCGCACCGAGCTGGCAGCTTACTGCAATGAGAATCGCTGTTTTCCGCTTTATTCTCCTAAAATAGGTTCGGACACTTTGCTGAAAATTATATTTATCTTTGATTTGCTCAATTTCACCCAGGCATAATTCGACTAATGTATCAGCCAGAACCTTATGAGCATATGGTTTTTGGATTTCAGTTATTAGCTCCAGAGCCCGGGCAAAAATATAATCTCCCGTATACATAGCGACACGGTTATCCCATTTCGCTTTAATCGTTGGCTTACCTCTGCGTAATTCGGCATCATCAATAACATCATCATGAACAAGAGAAGCCATATGGATAAGCTCCAGTGAAACAGCTGCGTTTTTTATTTTGTTGATATCGTAATTCCCGAACTTTCCCGAAAGCAAAACAAGGACTGGACGGATTCTTTTCCCTCCAGCTTGCAATAAGTGCAAGGAAGCCTGATGTAATAAAGGAGACTCAGCGTGAACGGTCTCCTCAAGCGTCTGCTCGATATTTCTCAAATCTGCATTCAGAAATGAATACATCATTTTAAATTTCATTTCCTCTACTCACCCAGCTTAGATCCTGTCTGCAGCTTCCATACATGATGAAAAAAAGCATTCAGAAAAAAGATTTAAAAATGAATCTATTTTTTTCCCCCAATATGAACCGCTGCCACTCCGCCGCTGTATGGCTTATAGCTGACATTTGCAAAACCGGCTTTTTCAAACATCCGGGCAAGCTCTTTCATCCCAGGGAAATCTCTTGCTGATTCCTGCAGCCAGGAATACTCGTTATAGCTTTTGGCAAAAACCTTGCCAAATATAGGCATTATGAACCTGAAATAAAAATAATAGGCCTGTTTATAGCCGATAAGAGTCGGCTGCGATGTCTCTAGACATACCGCAATTCCCCCAGGCTTAACTACACGGTGCATTTCCCTTAAAACTTGCAAATAATCTGGAACATTTCTTAATCCAAATCCAATCGTTACATAATCGAATGTATTATCCGGAAATGGGAGCTCCATAGCATTGCCATGAATGAGCGTAATTTGATCCAATTTTTGTTCTTTGACTTTTTGCTCACCAATTTTCAGCATATTTTTGCTGAAGTCAAGGCCAGTAACTTCCCCTTCTTTACCTACAGCCTCAGCTAAAGCAATAGTCCAATCTGCTGTCCCGCAGCACACGTCTAATGCCTTTGCACCCGGGCGGACATTCATGCGCTTCATCGTATCCTTCCGCCATCTAACATGCTGCTGGAAACTGATGACAGAATTCATTTTATCGTAATTATCATAAATTTTTTCAAATACATGATGGACGCGTTCCTCTTTAGATTGTTGCATAATATTATCCTTCCTCCACAAATGTAATAGCTGCAGACCGATGCTGATTGATAATGGATTCAGTTCTTTGAGCTAATAATCCATTCATTAACGGGAGTTTACTCGCATGTTTTTGAAGCAGCTGGATTGTATGATCTAAATATTTGTCATATGCAATCAGCAAGTGGTTTTGCTGATCATTAGATGGTTCGTTAACATGATTACTTGGATAAAGAATCGTTTTCATTGCAGAGAACACTACAGAAGATTGATTCTTCATAAAAAGTTCTTTCTCCGCAATTAACCTTTTGACAAATAAAAAGTTAGCTGCAAACTCGCCCCAATCAGGATCATCTAATTGCTCTGTATAACGATCAAAAAGGGAGGATTCAATTTTTCTTACACTTCGCATTAATGTATCTACTGCTTCAGGATCTTTTTGATAAACAGTTATTTTATTTTCATTGACGTTTTTAATGCCGGTTGCCAAAGAGCGAATCATCTTTACATCTTCCAATTTAGAAAGTATATGATAATAAAGCGCGCTGTAATAAGTTCCAGCCAGAATGGTCAATTGTCTTTCCTTTAAATCTTCAGGCTTTAACTTTTCATTTGACACAAGCTCATGGGTATCAAGGGCAATTTGAACGAGCATTGTCGTCACAGCGTATTTCTCTAACTTGCTTTCTGGAAGATTTAATTGTTCAAGAACCGCAAGCAGCAGCAGAAGCTTATCTTCATCGATTAATGGAGAGCCAATATTCTTTAGCAAATAAGGGTGCCGGATTTTTTGTTCTAATTTTTCCTTCACATCTGCCAGTCTTTTGTTCACATCTCGCATGCCATCACCCTTGTTTTCCCTAAGTTTTCTTAGTTTCTCCAATTTAATAACTTATATAAAAGCTTATTTACAGCTAAATATGTCGTACATTACAATGATTTAAACAAAGCCGTGACAATTATATCATATCTGAAGTGGGGGTAACAGGAGATTTTCAGGAAAAGCGAAAAGCTCTAATATTGAATCAATTATTTCTTTGATTCGCTGTCAATCTCACCAAACCTTGTTAAAATTTCGGCATTGCCGCGAATTTTAATGGCAGAAGTATGCTCAGTGAATTGAGCAATCATTACTTCGCCCTGATCCAATTTTTCCGAGTGATGGAAACGTGTATCAGATCCTCTTGTTAATCCAATCACATTCACTCCATCTTCTTTTGCCTTAATAACGATATACTCATTACCCATAGGATTTTTTTCCTCCATATTTAACACCCTTTATCTAGATAAATTAGAATTTTATTAATGACAATACTTCTGATCGGGCAGCCTCATCATTGGCAAAAGTTCCTCGCACGGCCGTAGTGACTGTTTTAGATCCTGGTTTCTTTACCCCGCGCATAGTCATGCACATATGTTCAGCTTCTACAACTACCATAACGCCATGCGGCTCAAGCTTCTCCAAAATAGCATCTGCAACGGTTGCAGTAATGCGTTCCTGAAGCTGGGGTCTCTTTGCGACTGCTTCAACTGCTCTGGCTAATTTGCTTAAACCGGCCACTTTCCCATTACGCGGTATGTAAGCAACATGAGCTTTACCGAAAAAAGGCACCAGATGATGCTCGCACATTGAATAGAATGGGATATCTTTAACCAGAACTAGTTCCTCATGCTCTTCACTAAAAATTGTATCAAAATGATCTCTTGGATCTTCATTTAGACCAGCAAACATTTCTTCATACATTTTCGCTACTCTTTTTGGAGTGTCAAGCAGTCCCTCACGATTAGGATTTTCCCCTACCGCTTCTAATATTAAACGTATCGCATCTTCAATCTGCGTACGATTTACGTTAGCCATAAAACTTCCTCCTCAAGTCCACTTTCTCTTATCTAACATGTCAATATTAGCATATTCGCATAAAAAAAGAAAAAACCGCGAACGATTCGCGGTTTTTAAACAAAGCACACATTATGTACTTACTTTACTGCGTCTTTCAATGCCTTACCAGGTTTGAAAGCAGGAACCTTGCTTGCAGCGATTTCGATTTCTTCACCTGTTTGTGGGTTGCGTCCTTTGCGTGCAGCACGTTCACGAACTTCAAAGTTTCCAAAACCAATAAGTTGTACTTTGTCACCGTTTTTTAAAGCATCTAAGATTGTATCAAAAACAGCATCAACTGCTTTTGTAGCGTCCTTTTTAGAAAGCTCACTGCTTTCAGCAACTGCATTAATTAGTTCTGTCTTGTTCATGCCTTTCACCTCCTCCCAAAATGGATTAGCTAAAAACTGTCATATAAGGCTTTTACCTGCATGTTAAACAATTTTTCTGAATTCTAAACGTTGTAAACCATTTTCTTTGACATGCCCTATAATAAATCAAAAACGTAAAGTTTTCAATCTATTTTCTTTAAAAACCCTTTATCCACAAGGGTTGACGGCATTACAACGGTAATTCTGATAAAAGATTATCACAATCAATTGCAGGATTCAAGAAAATTCATGGTTTATTGGCAAACTTTTCTTATTTAGAGGGCGTTTTCGCCATTTTTTGGTTTAATTTGTTCACAAAAGGGGTAATTGGCTATAAGAAACGCACATGGCAAAGCATAACGACAGAAGAGGAAGCTGTCAATTCCCAAAAGTTAAAATTCACTTTTTTTATTGGTTTATGGTAATTATTAATATCTTAGTTGATTGGAACGGAAGGCGCGTAGACTCCTGGGGGATCAGCGTTGAAGTGAGACCCCGCAGGAGCCGTGCTCCGAGGAGGCTCGCAAAACGCCCCCCGGAAAGCGAAGCGCCTGGAGTGGAAATCAACGGTTTTGTTTACCAAAACAAAAAAAAGACCCCAAATTGGAGTCTTATAAGATAATCGCGATTAATCCGCCAGAACCTTCGTTAATAATTCTCTCTAAGGTCTCTTTTAGTTTATATCGTGCATTCTCAGGCATCATGGACAGTTTTGCCTGAATTCCTTCCCTGACGATTGAGCTTAGGCTTCTGCCAAAGATATCTGAATTCCAGATGGAAAGCGGATCATCTTCAAAGTCCTGCATTAAATATCTTACCAGTTCTTCGCTTTGCTTTTCAGTACCGATAATTGGTGAGAATTCAGATTCCACATCAACCTTTATCATATGGATCGACGGGGCAACTGCCTTTAGCCTTACGCCGAATCTGGAGCCGTGTCTGGTGATTTCAGGCTCATCAAGACTCATATCGGCTAAGGATGGGGCCGCAATTCCATAGCCAGTCTGTTTGACCATCTTTAAGGCATCAGAGATTTGATCATATTCAGATTTCGCATGAGCGAAGTCCTGCATTAACTCCAGCAAATGATCTTTGCCGCGAATTTCTACTCCAACAATTTCTTTTAAGACCTCGTCATAAAGATCGTCTGGAGCATAAAGATCAATCTCTGCAACACCTTGACCCATTTCAATACCTGCTAGACCCGCACGATCAATAAATTCAAAGTCGCTGAATTGCTGGACAACTCTGTCCACGTCACGCAATCTCTTAATATCTTTAACAGTTTCTTTCACTGCATCCTGGTAGCTCTCTCTTAGCCAGTGATCTTCATGCAAGACCATTACCCAGCTTGGAAGATTAACATTCACCTCTAGGACTGGGAACTCAAACAAGGCTTCCCTCATCACGTTCATTACGTCTGATTCACGCATGCCCTCTACACTCATGGCTAATACAGGGATATCATATTTTTCAGAAAGCTCTGCCCTTAATGCATCAGTATTCGGGTGGTGTGGCTGAACACTATTAATGATCATGATGAATGGTTTGCCAACCTCTTTTAATTCATTAATGACTCTTTCCTCAGCCTCAATGTAATTTTGCCTTGGGATTTCCCCAATGGTACCATCTGTCGTAATCACAACTCCGATGGTTGAATGCTCTTGAATGACCTTTCGCGTACCGATTTCAGCTGCCTCATGAAAAGGAATCGGCTCTTCATACCATGGAGTATTTATCATCCGCGGGCCATTTTCATCCTCATATCCCTTTGCTCCTGGGACCGTATAGCCAACACAATCTACTAAACGAATATTTACTTCCAAGCCTTCGTCTACGTGAATGGCAGCTGCCTGGTTGGGTACAAACTTTGGTTCTGTTGTCATAATGGTCTTTCCGGCCGCACTTTGTGGGAGTTCATCCTGGGTGCGAGCACGGTCAGCCTCACTGCTCATATTAGGCAAGACAACCAATTCCATAAACTTTTTTATAAAGGTTGATTTACCAGTTCTTACTGCTCCAACTACCCCTAAATATATATCGCCGCCCGTTCTCTCGGCAATATCTTTGAAAATATCTACCTTTTCCAAGAGATCCCCTCCTAAAATCTGTGGGATAATATTATCCTATCAAATACATTTGGACATTATATATTTATGATGTTGTCCTACTGTGTTATGACAGATTTTAATAATAAATACCCCGATTTCATATTATTTTTACTCTCATTATTTTTCTCTTAGATAGAAAAAGGAAAAATATAAAAAAGAAAAACCCTTCTCCTACAATATATTTGCAAGAAGAAGGGTTATGACAATTTCATAAGAAAACTTATGCACTTTATTTTTGCGTTTCAAGAAAAACTGGCTTTTTCCCTGTTTCATCAAGGGTATACGGCAGCGAATATGCCGGAACAAACAATGAATCTTCAACAAGGAGATGGCGAATATCCTTCCCAGGCTTTACTTGAGTTTTTTGGCCCTTTAAGGCTTCAATAAGATCTGGTGTATAATCAACATACACTTGTGCATCTGGAGTAACTACAAATGGAAGCTCTAATTGGCTGTAAGGACTTTGTGCAGATGGAGCTTCCTTTAAGCCAATTTTTGTGTAATCCAATGTATAAACATTGTCTGCTATCTGCTCATTATATGGAGGGTACCCTAGAGCGGCAATTCTCAGCTTAATATCACGAATCGCTTCAGGAATTCTTAAATCATAAATTTTCACCTTCGGGTCATCTTCCACATCTACAAGAACATATTGAAACACGCCTCCTGACTCATAGGCGTTTCCTGGCGCTTCAGCCATATATTTAGGAATTAATTTTTTGAAATCAATGGGATACTTTTGGTAAATAGGTGTTTCCTGATCTCTTGTCTTGATTGGCAGCAGGCCGCCGCTTTCCTCCTGATACTGCTTAACGGCTGTTTGCACAGCTTGTACCTGATCATCATAGGCAATCTGATTTTGTGCCAATTTTTCCTTTGGAAACATACATCCAGCTAACAAAGGGATAGCCAACAGACTAAGAATAAGTAACTGTAATCCTCTTTTCATCTTCATCAACCTTTAAAACTATGTATTTTTTAAATACGCTTATTCTGGTACGGGTCCTGAAAAGACAACAAGAAAAATAATAATTCCGGATACAACCATAAATGCATAAGCTATTATAGCTGAAATCATTTTTAAAACACTGTTCTTTAGTTTATAACGGCTTAAATAGATTAAAATAATAGATAAAGTCATTAACCCCATTGAACCCAGGGATATCCACATTTTCATTAATCCAGGGGACATACTCTTTAGCTCCTTTACCAAATGTATTATACCACAAAGTTAAAAAAACCGAATTAAAGAAGGGGCAGTTCTTTAACTCGGCGAAGTGACTAAATAACCCAAACTCCCTGTTCATTTTACCAGTTTGCTTCGTTGCATTGTATGCTAAAAGGAGCCAACTCGCATCCTCGAATGCCTATTTTTCTAATATATTATCGAATTTCAGCCATTTTTACTCATTTTCATCGTGAAGGAGGTTGGTCAGATCCTCCATTTCATGAGTTTTGCCTCGTGACATTAATAAATCCACGGCATCTTTTGCATTAACATTTTTAAAAAGGACATCATAGAGTACATCGGTAATCGGCATTTTTACATCATATTTTTCTGCCAATTGTTTTGCCGCTTTAGTTGTCCTTACCCCTTCTACAACCATGCCCATATTTTCAAGCACTTCATCAAGCTTCTGACCTTTTCCTAATAAATTCCCTGCTCTCCAGTTCCTTGAATGGACACTGGTACACGTGACAATCAAATCACCAATGCCAGCCAGTCCCGAAAACGTAAGGGGGCTTGCTCCCATTTTCATTCCAAGCCTGGCAATCTCTGCTAGGCCGCGTGTGATAAGGGCAGCCTTAGCATTATCGCCATAGCCCAGTCCATCGGTAATCCCCGCCGCAAGGGCAATAATATTTTTTAGCGCCCCGCCAATCTCGACACCAATGATATCGGGATTTGTATATACACGGAAATGCTGATTGATGAATAGGTCCTGAATTTTTTCAGCAGCATCCATATTCCTTGAGGAAACAGTAACTGTCGTCGGGTGTCTTAAGCTAACTTCCTCCGCATGGCTTGGGCCGGATAAAACAACAACGCTTTCCAGCAAGTGCTCCGGAACCTCTTGTTCAATCATTTCAGAAATTCGCATAAGCGTATCTGGCTCTATCCCTTTGCTGACATGTACAATGGTTACAGGCTCAGTAATGATCATTACAATTTTGCCTAAGACCTCACGAATAGCTTTAGTTGGGACGGCTAAGACCATTGTATTTACACCATTAAGGGCCTCTTCCAGCGAGGAATATCCGCGAATCCCCAAAGGCAAATCAATATCAGGCAAATATTTTTTATTCGTATGATGCTCATTAATTTCCCTTATTTGATCTGGTTTATGTCCCCATAGCCTGACATCGTGGCCATTATCAGCTAAAACAATAGCTAAAGCAGTCCCCCAGCTTCCAGCCCCAATTACCGCAATACTTTCCCTGTTATTATCCATACGATCACCCGCTTTTTGCATACGTTTTTTACTTTCTTTCCCTTGCATAGATCTTTATTGGTGTGCCTTCAAAGCCAAAGGCATCTCGAATTCGATTTTCAATAAATCGCTGGTAGGAAAAATGCAGCAGCTCAGGATCATTCACAAATATAACAAATGTCGGCGGTTTAACAGCAACCTGTGTAGTATAATATATTTTTAATCGTTTCCCTTTATCAGTCGGCGTAGGATTCATGGCAACGGCATCCATAACGATGTCATTTAATACACTAGTTTCAACCCTTAACGCATGGTTTTCACTGACTGTATTAATCATAGGTATTAGCGTATGAATCCGTTTTTTCGTTTTGGCAGAGAGAAATAAGATAGGCGCATAGCTTAAGAAAAGAAAATGCTCACGGATTTTCCTTTCAAATTCCTTCATGGTTTTCTCATCTTTTTCAACCGCGTCCCATTTGTTAACGACAATGATAACACCCCTGCCGGCTTCATGAGCATAGCCTGCAATCCGCTTGTCCTGTTCAATGATTCCTTCTTCCCCGTCAAGAACAACAAGAACTACATCGGAACGTTCAATAGCTTTCAACGCACGAAGGACGCTATATTTTTCAGTTGTTTCATAGACCTTCCCTTTTTTGCGCATCCCAGCTGTATCAATGATGACATATTTCCCACCGTTATAAGTAAGCTCAGAATCAATGGCATCCCGCGTTGTGCCGGCAATATTGCTGACAATTACGCGGTCTTCACCTAAGATGGCGTTAACTAGTGATGATTTCCCGACATTTGGACGTCCAATTAAAGAAAATCTGATTGTATCGTCATCATAATCCTTTTGGCCGTGTTTTGGAAAATATTTTGCTGCTTCATCAAGCAGGTCTCCTAAACCCAGACCATGCGCCCCAGAAATCGGAAAAGGCTCGCCAAAGCCAAGGGCATAGAAATCATAGATATGCTCCCTCATTTCAGGATTATCGATTTTATTGACGCCTAAAACCACGGGCTTTTTAGATTTGTAAAGAATTTTGGCTACTTCCTCATCTGCAGCGGTCACCCCATCTCTTCCATTTGCCAAGAAAATGATGACGTCTGCTTCATCGATAGCCACTTCGGCCTGCTGGCGAATTTGTTCCAGGAAAGGTTCATCACCAATATCGATACCGCCAGTATCAATAATATTAAAATCATAATTCAGCCATTCAGCTGAGCTATATATTCGATCCCGGGTAACACCAGGAACATCTTCAACAATGGAAACCCGCTCTCCAACAATTCTATTAAAAATTGTTGATTTACCTACGTTTGGACGTCCGACAATGGCAACTACAGGTTTTGCCATGAACATCACTCCTTTTTTCATGCACCGATTTCTTCAAAGGATCGTTCCTTGGCTATCCGCCAATGCAGCCTCCTATCCGAAACCATTTGCTAATATTCCTTATATAGAAAATAAACCCTTCCTAATCAATAGAAGGGATAACTTCATTATCTTACCAAAGCAAATCACTTGTCGCAAGCATGAACATAACGGCCGAGAAAATAGCCCTTTTTACGAAATCTTTTGTTTTCCTTTTTCAATCGGATTGATGTACCTGCTTAGGAAAATTGAAAGAAGCTCAATTACCCGCCATACAGAAAGAATAATAGCAGAAAGGAAAATCGTATCTAAGAAAGCAAAGGACCCAATTGTATAAGGAAATGGATACTTTCCAATCACCCAGGCAAACAAGAACTCACCCTGAAGGGCTCCCATAAAAATAATAAAGATTCTCTCCCATCCTTTATCCTGCAGTAGAAATGCAAGGGAAACAAGCAAAATAGCAAGCATCCAGTCCTTTGGGAAAATGACCCATACAGGATCAAACATAGCAAATAAATGAAAACAAGTATAGGCCAGCATGATAATAAGAGAGGAAATCAGCAAAGAGATGATTTTTACCCCTTTAAGCTTACTAGCCATTATAACCAAAGAAAAAACCATAAAAATGGCAGCTAAAGATATCTCAAAAGAATATATGGCGACTGTATGAGGTGCTAAAATAATCATTAGCATCAGCCAAAGGGAAAGCTTCAGCCGGATGGCACTGGTTTTTTTCAAGAAAAAAGTAGAAATGATCCAAAAACACCAGGAAATAAAATAAAATGTTATTCCTTCCATATCTCCACCTCCTATCATCCCCATTATTGCACGATTGTATGTACTTTAATCGGTTATTCATGAAGAAAGGTCGATAGGCCGAATAAAATCAATCACTACATTCCATCTTAATAAGAGGAGGTGTTTTGGATGGGTAATGATCGCCAGGAAAAGAAACTAAAACAGAGCAAACGAGTGGAATCGGATCGTGATCAGGCATTACACTACAAAGGTGCAACAAAAATGCAGAGTCCTGAGGAAGCAAGAGACCTTAATAATAATAAGTTATAAATAGAAGCAAGTTACCAAAAATTAAAAGCATAAATTTTTATGAACGGCAAAAAAGAGCTCCCTTAATCCGGAGCTCTTTATCTGATCGTTCTTTGGCTGTATTTTATTGTAGGAATGCCTCTTTCATTTAGCCAATGATGGGTGCTTCCAGCAATAATCAACGGCGCTTGCTGAAGTTCATTGATTGTTCTTGCTCCTAATGCTGTCATAATAATAGCAAGATCATCATGAATAGCTTTCATTTCCTCAATTAACGCCTCTATACCGTCGGTAATAAGGATTTTTAGAAAATACCCGGCAACACCTACAGCATCCGCTCCAAGAGCAATAGCCTTTGCAATATCCATGCACGATTGAATGCCTCCAGAACCTAACACGGATAATTGACCGGTTGCCTGTCTAGCCTCAGCAATTGAAACAGCGGTAGGAATTCCCCAGTCATCAAAATAGGTTAAGGCTGATTTTCGCCGGTGATTCTCGATGCGGGCAAAATTAGTTCCGCCAAAGCCGCCTACATCTACAGCTGTGACCCCAATGGACTGCAGCTGACTAACGGCCTCTTTATTCGTTCCAAAGCCCACTTCTTTAACAATTACAGGCACACCTGCGTGGTTTACAATGGCTTCAATTCTTTTTATTGCACCGCAAAAATCGCGGTCGCCTTCAGGCATGGTCAGTTCCTGCACTACATTTAAATGGATCTGCAGAGCATTAGCTTCAATCATATCAACCGCCGCTTTTGCTTGATCAATCGACGCCTCGCTGCCAAGATTTCCGATAATAATGCCGTTTGGAAATTCCTCTCTTACTACCTCATAGGTTTTTCTTTCAGCCGGGTCCTTGATAGCGGACATTTGCGATCCGACGGAAACTGCTAAACCAAGCTCTCTTGCGGCAATAGCAAGACTGCGATTAATTTCTAATGTTCGTTCCCCGCCGCCGCCTGTCATTCCATTGATAAAAATTGGCGAACTCAAACGAAGTTCGCCAATCTTTGCAGTTAAATCCGCCAGTTCCAATGAAGTGTCAGGCAAGCTTTGGTGGATAAAAGTAATATCACTAAAGCCTGTTTGGCTTTCCTGTCCTGTTTCCAGGGCTAATTGAATATGATCCCACTTGCGTTTAGATCTGGACACGATTTATCACCATTATTTTTTCAGATTCTTTAATTGATCACCAATCATTTCGCCAAGCTGGAAACCTTTTGTTTCTTCAGGAAGCTCATAATCTGATGGGTAATCTTCTTCTCTTTCCTGAAGCTCCTTAATGCTTAATGAAAGCCGCTGATCCTGTTCATTCACATCAAGAACTTTCACTTGAACCTCTTGGCCTTCTTTTAATACTTCGTGCGGTGTTGCTATATGCTTGTGAGCAATTTGCGAAATATGAACTAGACCCTCAACACCTGGGAATACCTCTACAAATGCGCCATAAGACACAATTCTCTTGACTGTTCCAGTAAGCGTGCTGCCTTTTGGTGCCTTTTCGGCAATATCTGTCCATGGCCCAGGCAATGTTTCCTTGATAGATAAGGAAATTCTTTCATTATTGCGGTCAATGCTAAGAACTTTAACCTGTACCTTTTGTCCTTCTTGTACAACGTCTGAAGGCTTGTCAACATGCTCATAGGATAGCTGAGAAATGTGCACAAGTCCATCGATGCCGCCAATATCAACAAACGCACCAAAATCAGTAATTCTTTGCACAGTTCCTTCCAATACTTGCCCAGCTTCAATGGAATCTAAAATTTGGCCTTTTTGTTTTTCTTTTTCTTCTTCAACAACAGCACGATGAGAAAGGATTAAACGATTTTTCTCTTTTTCAAGCTCAACGATTTTGAAGGTCATTGTCTTGTTTTTATATTCAGAGAAATCTTCTACATAAAAAGTTTCAACCAATGAAGCAGGTACAAATCCACGGACACCTAGATCAACAACCAATCCGCCTTTGACGACATCCTTAATTTCTGCTTCAAATACTTGGCCGCTTTGGAACTTTTCTTCAAGAGCTGCCCATGATTTTTCAGCATCCACCTTACGTTTGGAAAGAATAAGCGCTTCCTCTTCAACCTTAAGTACTTCCAGTTCAAGCTGGTCGCCTTCAGAAACAGCATCCCCAGCTTTTTCAACGTGAAGACTTGATAATTCACTAATTGGAATAATTCCATCAAGCTTACTATCATTGATGTTAACGATGACTTGCTTTTCTTCAACTTTTGTTACTTGGCCAGTGACTTTGTCTCCTACCTCGAAATTTTTCACTTCAACTTGGTTCAATTCTTCTGTCATATGTATTCCTCCTTAATCCAACCCAGCTAATTGATAAAGATTGCCTTTTAACTAACTTCTTATAAACAGTTCCTTTTGTCAAGCAAGAAGCCTATCGATGCTCATTTATCAGTTTGCGGATTTCATTCATAATTAATTCAGTGGCTTCTTCAGCAGATGCTCTCCTTGCCCGCAGTTCACTCATATCAATCGGCTTTCCATATATCACCTTCAGTTTTTTAAAAGCTTTATATGGGCCAACAATCGCACACGGCAAAATATGCGCTTCCGTCCTTAGAGCAAAAAAACCTGCACCAGCAAGACCCTTGCCGAGTTCGCCGTTTTTGCTTCTTGTGCCCTCGGGAAAAAGCCCAAGTACATGACCTTCTTTTAACAGTGCAAGGCCCTTCCTTAATGCTTCACGGTCACTCATGCCTCTTTTCACCGGGAACGCATTTAAATTAGGGAGCATTTTCCCTAGTATAGCCACATTAAACAACTCTTCTTTTGCCATAAAATGCACAGGTCTCGGGGCATTTATGCCAATAACAGGCGGATCAAGATTATCAATATGATTTGTGCACATCAGCACGCCGCCATCTTTAGGAAAATTCTCTCTTCCTATGACCTCAAATCGGTAGATAGGTTTTAAGATGCCATAGACAACTGATTTTGCGAAAGAATAAAACGTCAATTCCATCCGATCCTTTCTTGTGCCAAGGCCATTATTTTCTCAACAACCTGCTCAATGGTCATAGAAGTTGTATCAATTTCCACTGCATCTGCAGCTTTTCTCAATGGAGCTACCTCGCGTTCTGAATCCAGTCTATCTCTTGTGGAGATTTCCTCTTTTAATTTCTCCAAATCGGATGGAAATCCTTTTTCTATATTTTCATTATGTCGGCGGATAGCCCTTTCATCAACTGAAGCAAGGAGAAAAATCTTCACTTCAGCATTTGGAAGAACATGAGTGCCAATATCTCTGCCATCCATAACTACGCCGCCGTCTTTGGCAAATGCCTTTTGCCTGGCAGTCATTTCTTCCCTGACCATTTTATGCTTGGAGACGATGGATACAGCATTGGTAACCGCCGAGCTTCTGATGTCATTCGTTACATTCTGTTGGTCTAGCAAAATTAGCTGACCCTTACTTCCCGGCTGTAAATCGATATATGTTTCAGCCAGCAGCCTGGTCAAAAGCTCTTCACTTTCCAAATCCATATCGTTCTGAAGAGCTTTCAAGGTTAATGCCCGATACATGGCACCTGTATCTATATATACATATGAGAGTTTTTCGGCAACTATTTTCGCAACCGTGCTTTTGCCAGCAGCAGCAGGTCCGTCAATAGCAATAGAAATTTTCTTTGTCATAATACCTCCTATAAGAAAAGCGCAAGGCGCCCGCCTGCTTAACATATGGGCTCCTCGGAAAGCCTCGAAATTGAAATTTTACTATTATGTTCAGGTTAAGCTTTCCATTTTATTTTATCACATGCTGGCTCAAATAACCTTTTTTAATGCACTAGCTTGTGAAGAAAAATATATTAACAAGGAATAAAAAAAGGCAGGTGTAATCACCTGCCTCCTGACTGGCCTCTAAATACATTCAGCAGCTCCGAGAAATTATCATCAGTTACACCTTCATATTGGCTGAGCTGCAGCAATTCGGGAAAAATTTTTAATTCGTGCAAAAAAAACTGTGTTGTCAGTAAAAAAATCAATTGAATGATTACAACCTTTATTAAAATTCTTTCAAATGTTTTCATCAAATCGCCCCAAAAAATTTCTATATAAAATTAGTATAGGGGCATCTTGAAAATTTTATTCTATTTCCCTAAAAATGGAGCTTTACACCCTTATTCTAGTCCTTTTTTCCTTAGTGCAAGCTGTCTTTCAAAACAAAATCGGAGCAAAAGCTGCCTGTCAGCTGGCGTTATTTCAGCAAATTCAATAGACAAAAGCGGCTTTAATCCTTGTCGGTCAACGGATCTGATAATTTTGCCCGTTAAAGTTAAATAATGTGTTTCGCCATTTTGCATTGGCAGTACAAGCCAAGTCCTTACATCCGTATCTGGTACCAGCTTTTTGTTATCGGAAACAATCGCAGCTCCGCCTGCACTTATATCTTCAGTAACCGTTATAAAAGGAGCAAATTCACCATTCATCGGATGTATCGCCATATCCACGGATGTTTCAATACGGACAAATCTTCGGCGCTGAATTTTCAATAGGTTTTCTTTTCCTGGGTAGGATAGGGCAATCATCGGTATATTCGCTTTAACCCGGCGAAGGATCTCGCAATCAAAAAAATAAGCTGTGGAATCGTCTGCCACAAATGTTGCTTTTAGCTGTGTTCCATCAAGCAAAAATACTGTTCTTTCTGTTTTTACGTTAATGGGATAATCAATATAAATGACGTTAGGCTGTTTTTCAACAACCTTGCATCTATATTTTTCATGCGTTTCGCCTTTGCCCGTTTCTAAGGTTAAAATATCCCCAACTTTAATCATCTGACTCACTCTTTCAACCATCAATAGACTTTTAATAGTATTTTAGTCATATTATACCAAACAAAAAAGGAAAAGCGCATGCTTTTCCTAAACAACGTTTTCATAGATTTGCTCGGCATTTTTGAGTTTATCAATTTTTTCTTCGTGTCCGTTTTTTGCATTGATAAAAATTCGATAAGTGTCATTGCCCAGAGTACCCAGAAATTCATAGCAAAGGACTTCCTGATTTAGGTCATTGACGATAACCGCCAGCTGCTCTTCCATTACTTTTACATTTGGATTAATCGTGGAGCGCGCTTCTTTACTTGAAATCTCAGGGCTTGGAATTTCCCTTTGATGATGGGTTCTTAAATAATCCTCAGCAGAAAATCCAAGGATATTTCCATTATCCAATGCCACCTTCACCTTAATGGAATCCGGATAAATACGTACATTATTTTCATTTGTAACAAAGGTAAACACACCTACATGATCATATTGAGCACTTTCAAATAGATCAAGGCTTTTAAAATTATTATCCTTTAAGAATTTAATTGCCCTGGTGCTGGCCTCGTTAAGGCTAACATTTTGTTTATTGACATCTCTGGAAACAATAAACCAAATTGGATATCCGCCTTTTTTCGTAATATCCATATTTGCTTCCTGCTTAGTTTTCTCATCCTGTATTGATACGCTGAAAAACCCATAGCTAGAACCTTTTCCATTTTCTGTAACACGCACGTTTACTGGGTTTTTAAAGCCTGCATATTTCCTCGCAATATCCCCGGCTTCTTTTTTGCTGATTTCTTTTCCGGAGAGATACTGGAAGTTTTCATCTTCTTTCTGCATATTTACAAACGCAGGTCCAAATTCTGTATCACCATATTCACTTACTGTTTTTTCAACCGTCTTAAAACCATCGATAATGGTGTTATCCCCTGCTTCCTTCCCTGATGCAAGCGCTGCCTCCACATCCATCCAGCGTAGATTATTTTTCAGAACCATATGCTGGACTTTTCGGAGGTCATTCTGAATTTGTTCCGATTGCTTGTAAAGCTGCTGCAATGATTGGTACTCCTTATCATTTAACGGCTCTTTATCCAAATTCCGAACCGCTGCCCTATAGCTGAAATCCCCAATATTAGATAGGAACTCCTCCGTCTTATTAAAAGGCAGCAGTGTCAATGGAAGCTGGCCGACGTTTGCATGTGCCTCCGATGTCAATTTCCAGACATCTGCTAAAGCTGGTGATAATGATTTAGGCGAGTTCATTGCCAAGGTGGTACCTATTTTGTCGTGCAATAGATCGATTCGATAGGTTAAATCGTGGAATGCCCGCTGGTATTGATTTTCTGCATTAATTAAGATAGCATTTTTCTCTTGATGCTCCTGGTAGCCCCAATAGGCGGCCCCCGCTACACCCAGCGTTAAAACCCCAATCATGATTCCTCTTAACATTGTTCATCACCTCTCTATTTACAGAATATATGTTTACCGATTTGCTTAATTTGCGGACGTGACCAAATCCAAGGACTTGTCGCTGTATCAGGGTTGAAATAATAAATGGCATTTCCTGTCGGATCCCAGCCATTAATTGCATCTAAAACGGCTTTCTTTGACTGCTCATTAGGTGTCAGCCAAATTTGCCCATCAGCAACTGCTGTAAATGCGCGCGGTTCAAAAATCACCCCAGAAACCGTATTAGGAAAAGACGCGCTTTCCACCCTATTCAAAATGACGGATGCTACAGCAACCTGGCCGATATATGGCTCGCCTCTGGCTTCACCATGAACAGCATTGGCCATTAATTGAATATCGTTTTGGGAAAACCCATTCGGAACATTTGTCGCTGTTGGCTTTTGTGCGGTATTATTCTGCTGCGCGGGTGCCTGATTTGTCTTATTTCCTCCCTTTGTCTGCTGATTTAGCTCCACTCCGCCATAATGGGTGAATTTATTGCCCTTACGGATTTGTTCCTTTACATATTGCTCATTATATTTGGATGCTTTAACCAGCTTATCTTTTGTCCCCTGGCCCGCTATTCCGTCAATATCCAACCCAAATTCGTACTGAAAATTTCTCAATGCCCAATATGTACCCCAGCCGAATACACCATCAATTTTCCCATTATAGAATCCAAGATACTGCAACCGTGATTGAAGCTCGATAACGTCGTCTCCTACTGCCCCTTGCTGAATCACTTGATTTGAAAAAGCTGTCGCTGTTTCCTCCATCCCGCTCACCGGAATAAGCATGATACATAAGAAAACGATAAGAAATACCTTTGTTCTCAATATGTTCTTATTCATTGGCTGTTACCTCCAAAGTATTCTTTTAACGTTATCACTATATTTTGTAGTAGCTGGATTTTTATTCAATGATTTGGGATCACCGGCAAAAAGAAAGCACAAAAAAAGCTCTCTATTTAAAAATAGAAAGCTTACACCGATAGATTATTATTTAGATGCTCTGCGCTTAATTCTCTAGCTTTTTTGACCTTCCTTAGTGCGAGCCACCAGAGAAATATCATGAATGGAAACATAGCAAGAAGCCAATTTTCTTGTGTAATAAGGATATAATCATAAGATCCATGCAAAATTAAAGGAGCAATTAGAGAAGCCAGCAGCCATTTTGTTTTTTTGGTTGCCGTAAATTTCCCTTTTCCGATATAATAACCCATAATTACACCAAATATGGCATGGCTGGAAACAGGGAGCAAGGCTCTTCCAATGGCATGCTCTATTCCGTGTGCAATCAAATAGAGGATATTTTCAGCTGTAGCAAAGCCTAATGAGACTGAAGCACCATAAACAATGCCATCATATGGCTCGTCAAAGTCCTCATGCTGATAGATGGCGTAAAATAAAATAAACCATTTAAAGAATTCTTCTAAAAACCCAGCCGAAAAAAAGGCATGGATAAAGCTTGACTGGAATATATTTTCAACTTCTAATACGTATTGGATAAACATAATTGGGAAAACAAGCAAGGCTCCGAAGATAAAGGTTCTAAATACTGAGAAGACCGGCTCTGAATCATATTGATCTTTTAAATAAAAATAGCTTAATAATGCTAAGCCTGGAGCAATACCAGCAGATAAAATTCCCAGCATATGCGGCCCTCTCTTCCCATCAGATTTATAGCGCCTGAAATGGCCGCCATTACTTATCGTAACACGATACGAAAATAAATAAAATGGGTTTTCAAGATTTGGAATTAAACACTTCAAACGCTTATGATAGTTACAACAGGAGGTTAAGCAATGAATAAGAAAAAAATTCTTGTGATACATACAGGCGGCACCATTTCAATGGCAGAGGACCAAACAGGTTCTGTAAAGCCAACCGAAAGCAACCCTCTCTCAGAAAAGACAAAAGAATTATTTTCTCTAGCCCATTTGGTGGTGGAAGAACCATTTCATCTCCCTTCCCCGCATATTACGACCGTAGAAATGAATGTACTGAAGGAATTAATTGAAAGACATACCAAACAAAAGGAAATATCTGGTGTAGTTATTACGCATGGAACCGATACGCTGGAAGAGACTGCCTATTTCCTGCAGCTGACAACCAATGTGCAGCTGCCAATCGTTTTAACAGGAGCTATGCGGTCAAACAATGAAATCGGCTCCGATGGTTTGTACAATTTAATTTCCGCCATTCGCGTAGCTATTTGTGAGGATGCACGAAATAAAGGGGTTCTCGTCGTACTAAATGATGAGATACATACGGCAGAAAACGTAACAAAAACACATACCAGCAATGTTTCAACCTTCCAGAGCCCACAGTACGGACCGATTGGAATTGTGACGAAAAGGGGGGTCGTTTTCCACCATTTGCCAAAAAATAATGAATACTATCCTGTAAGTGATGTATTAAAGAAGGTCGCGCTGATTAAAGCTCATGCTGGAATGGACTCTGCTTTGCTCTATGCTATCAGGGACATGAGCTATCACGGTGTGGTAATCGAAGCTCTTGGAGCAGGCAATGTTCCGCCAGCAGCGGTGGATGGGATAAAAGCCTTAATTAATAGAAATATCCCGGTTGTCCTGGTATCCCGATGCTTCAACGGAATCGCCCAGGATGTATACAACTACGAGGGCGGCGGAAAACAGCTAAAAGATTTGGGGGTTATTTTCTCCAATGGGCTAAACGGTCAAAAGGCCCGGATTAAGCTTCTTATCGGCTTAGCCTATACAAAGAATATAAAAGAAATAGAAAAAATGTTTCAGATATAAACCAAAGAAATCGGCTAAAGCTCAGCCGATTTCTTTTTCCTTCTTAAGGATATGCGCTGCAATAAGCCCGCCATGGAAACGGCCGTTTTCAATGAAAATTTCATTGGCATTGTTGCCCGCTGCAATCACACCTGCTATATACATTCCTTCCTTATTCGTTTCCATTGTTTCACTGTCGAAAAGAGGTCTCCCCGTTTCAGCATCAATTTGAATACCCATCTCCTTTAAAAATTGATGGTTCGGGTGATAGCCTGTCATCGCGAAGACGAAGTCATTTTTTATTTCAATGGTTTGGCCATCTTTAGTGTAGATGATCTTATCTTCTAAAATTTCTTTTATATGAGCATTAAACTCCATTTTAATGATGTCTTTTCGGACCAAAGAATCAAAATCTGGAAGGATCCATGGCTTGATGCTTGGAGAATACTCGCTGCCCCTGTAGATGACAGTTACTCTAGCTCCAGCTCTTTCCAGCTCAAGAGCAGCATCCACGCTAGAGTTTTTCCCGCCAACCACAACCACGTCTTTATTAAAGTACGGATGGGCCTCCTTAAAGTAATGGAAGACCTTTGGGAGCTGTTCACCAGGAACATGCATATAATTAGGGTTATCATAATAGCCAGTTGCAATTATGACGTATGACGTTATGTATTGATCCTTATCTGTTGTCACAACAAAATCCTTTTCCTGTTTTTCAACCTTTAGAACAGTTTCATAGGCTTTGACATGGACATTTTTCCTTTTTACAACCTCACGATAATAGGTTAAAGCCTCAAGCCTTTTCGGTTTATACCCTATAGATATAAATGGAACTCCGCCTATTTCAAGCTTTTCGCTTGTGCTAAAAAAAGTTTGATGTGTGGGGTAATGGTAAATCGCATTGACGATATTTCCTTTTTCAATCACTACAGGACTTTTGCCAATTTCCTGCAAGGATATAGCAGCCGCGAGCCCGCATGGCCCTCCCCCAATAATTACGGCATCGATCCTTTTCATAACCGTTCACTTCCTTCAAATAATTCCTCTAAGGAGCTTTTTGACCTCTGCTCTAATCAGCTAGTATATTAATCGCATTAAACAAAAACACAGACTAAATAATAAAATCTCCCACCATTATGATAGGAGATTTTATTATAAGTTTCAAACTTTATACCCAGCCGCGGAATCTTGATGCTTCAGCCATTTTACGTACTCCGACCATGTAAGCGGCTAAACGCATATCAACCCGGCGGGATTGTGATGTCTCAAATATATTTTCAAAAGCTTTCACTAAAATCTTTTCAAGCTTTTCTTCTACTTCTTCTTCTGACCAATAGTAACCTTGGTTATTTTGTACCCATTCAAAATAAGAAACCGTTACACCGCCGGCTGATGCAAGCACATCAGGCACTAATAAAATGCCGCGTTCTGTCAGGATTTGGGTCGCTTCTAACGTTGTTGGGCCGTTTGCAGCCTCTACCACAATTTTTGCTTTAATATTATGGGCATTTTCATCGGTAATTTGGTTTTCTATTGCAGCAGGAACTAGAATATCGCAATCTAACTCCAAAAGTTCTTTATTGGAAATAGTATCGTTAAAAAGATTTGTTACAGTACCAAAGCTATCACGACGATCAAGCAAGTAATCAATATCTAACCCTTTTGGATCATATAGGGCTCCATAGGCATCCGAAATACCAATGACCTTCGCACCTGCATCATGAAGGAATTTAGACAGGAAGCTTCCAGCGTTTCCAAATCCCTGTACAACCACACGGGCACCTTTTAGTTCAATGCCTCTTTTCTTCGCTGCTTCTCTGATACAGATGGTCACACCCTTTGCCGTTGCAGATTCACGGCCATGTGAACCGCCTAATACTAGTGGTTTCCCGGTGATAAAGCCTGGTGAGTTAAACTCATCCATACGGCTGTATTCATCCATCATCCAAGCCATGATTTGCGAGTTTGTAAATACGTCCGGAGCAGGTATATCCTTTGTCGGACCGACAATCTGGCTAATTGCCCGAACATATCCGCGGCTTAACGCTTCTAATTCTCGAAATGACATGTTACGGGGATCGCAGATGATACCGCCTTTTCCTCCCCCATAAGGAAGATCAACAATTCCGCATTTTAAACTCATCCATATCGATAAAGCCTTTACTTCTTTTTCAGTTACATCTGGATGGAAACGAATACCACCTTTTGTTGGACCGACTGCATCATTGTGCTGGGCCCGGTAGCCAGTAAAGATTTTCACGGTTCCATCATCCATCCGAACTGGAATTTTGACAGTCATCATCCGAATTGGCTCTTTTAAAAGCTCATACATTTCTTCTGAATAACCCAGCTTTTCTAATGCTTTATGAATAACAGTCTGTGTTGACTTTAAGACGTCAAGTTTGTCCTCTTTAGCAGTATCAGCACCATTATTGGCTACCATTTGTAAACCTCCTAGTAAATCACTATCATTTGTTGTCCGCTTTCATGAAATAGTATACACTTTTGGGTAATTTATGCAAGATGAAAAAGGTTTTTCTGCTTTCATTTATCATGGTTATGTAAACGCTGCCACTACTGATATAGACGGCTTTTTCTTTCTTTATACTCCAGTTTGCATCACCATTCATAACCCCTATTCCACGAATAGATAAGGTCTAAACCTCCATTTTGTTTTTCCCTAAAAATAAGAAAACCATTTATTAAAAAGACTCTGTTAAACTTGGCCGTTGATTTCCGCTCCAGGCGCTTCGCTTTCCGGGGGGCATTTTGCGAGCCTCCTCGTCACATACGTTCCTGCGCACGTCTCACTTCAATGCTGATCCCCCAGGAGTCTACGCGCCTGCAGCGAAGATCAATTAAGTAGTTAAAGTCAACATATAGCTTTAACCCAGCCAATAAAAAAAGTGAAAAAGGAGGGCTGTTTAAGCCGCCCCTATTGTCATTATCTAAACAAAAAAATGCACCAGCTTTTCTACCGCGCAATCTTTCAATACCGCTTTTCCATATTCCTCAAGCACATGTATACTGATCATCGATGGCTGGCCAAATTCTCCTAGGATCGCTGTAAGTCTTTGTGATTCATCAGCTGAATGGCCTGCAAAATGAAAATAATATTTGTTTCCCATAGAATATAGACTGCCATTTTTAATACTTAAGTTTGCTAAACCTTTAGCAAGCTGGATGGCGTGTTCAAATTCCATCAGTTCGTAAAGTATTTCTTCATCGCGATTCATAATAACCTGCATTTCAATAAATCCATCCTCTTCCAGCAGGTCTTCATCCCCTTGTTCTTCCATGGTAACGATCATGATCATCCCCTGGGCGTGCATGGAAAAGATCTCAACGGCCACTGACCCGTGTATCTCCATCCCATACTCAATGCTTGCTTCTTCAAGCATATCATTAAAAAGCTGATGCCATTTCAAGGAATCTTTCCAGATATCCTCTTTCGTCAGGCCTCTCTCGGACAAATCATCTAAGCTTAAAAATATTTTAATTTTATTATAATTCAAACGTTCTAAGCGCATTTATTATGCCCCCTGCCGTGAAACCTTTCTTTTGTTCAGTCTATGATAGTTACAAAGGTTGGTGAGTCGTCCAGCCGCTAAAAAAGAAAAAGCGATGTTTGTAAATATACTTTGCCCTTATATAGGTGATTTACCCGTTATTGTTTCGTTATGGTAATTAAGTGTGTTTCAACCTTTGCTCCCAATCTAAATGGCAGGGCGGTTGTTCCATATCCATTACTCACCAGCAGCGTTGTCTGCGGCAGCTTCTTTACGGAGCCTTTTGGATATGGACTATATCCGAATAGATGAATCTGTCCTCCGTGGGTATGCCCGCATAGGACAAGCTGAATTTGGTGTTCCTTTTTCACACTGCTCACAATTTCCGGGCTGTGGCTGACTAAAACTTTAAAACCGTCCTCCCCAGCGTCTAAAAGGGCTAAATCAAGTCTTGCACGCTTTTGGCTAATGTCATCAATTCCTAATAAAATAAATTTATCTCCTTTGAGCGACTCGAACGTAACGGCTGTATTATCAAGGATTTTCACCCCATTATCAAGCAGCAGCACATCTAGGTGGTGATAATTTCCTTCATAATCATTGTTCCCCCAAACAAAAAAGACAGGACCCAGTGTCTTAAGTTTTGAGATATTGGCCTCCACTCTTTGCAGCGGTACCTTCCTTTCCATTAGGTCCCCGCCAATAATCACCATGTCTGGCTTCATCCCTTTTACTTCCTCTACTAGCTGATCAGAAATAACCCTTTTATGTATGTCGGAAATGAAAAAGATCTTCACTTCGCCAAAGCTTTCAGGAAAATCAGGAAACAACAGCTCATTTTGAATGACCCGATTGGCAAAAGCCTCTTTGACCATAAACAAAATAAGGAATATTCCAATGATCCCTAAAATGATGATAATTGTAAGTAAATAAATCATAATGCCTCCTGTCAATTCCTTTTACCAAAATCTTACCACAATCAAAATAAAAATCCCTCCCAATACATATGTATGAGAGGGCAGGAAATTGTCGTGGGGAATGTAATTAATCCTCTTTAACATCAAGGACACGAAATCCTGAGTTTTCAAGCTTTTGAATAAACTTATTAATATTATCTTTCTTTTCTATCTTCATAACGATTCTGCGGATGAGCTTATCTGTTTCATCAAAAGTAACGATCGAAATGATATGCTCATGAAATTGTTTGGCAATTTCAGATAGACGGGCAATCCTTCCTTCGGTTTCATGGGCAGTAAAGGCGATGCGTACACCTTTTTTATTCATTCCAAACGCTGATTGGAATTGTTCAAGGACGTCAAAACGGGTGACAATTCCCATAAACATTTGATTTTCATCCAGTACTGCCAGCAGCGGAAAATCCTTAAGGCTTAATAGTGTATTCTCGAATATTTCATTTCCGGTTAAATAGATATCCTTATGTGTAGCTATTTCACCTGATTTTATTTGCAGAAACTCCTCTTTCTTCATGCCTGATTCAAAAAAATACTCATAAATATTATACCTTGTAATAATTCCAAAATATTTCTCCCCATCTAATACGGGCAAACCATCAATTCCGTGTTCCTCCAATGTGTTCAATGCTTCTTGGACGGTCTGGTTCCTATCGATTGTCAGAGATAAATGCTTTGGCATCATGACGCTTTTTACAAACATGGTTATCACCCCAAAGTGTTAAGTTCCATTCCTTATTTTATTCGCCTATAGTCTAAAAAAAACCTGCAAATTCAAACATGAAATCAAAATTCAAGTCATAAGATTCAATGATATATATAAAAGGAGGGACAGCATGTTTACACTTTATAAAACTTACCATCCTTATATCAGCCCATTTGACCCTTGCAAGCCTATGACAACAAAAACCTACTCAACACCGCCAAATCTTTATATTGGCTTTCAGCCTCCCAATTTCCCTCAATTTTCACCAATGGAAGCGCTAAAGGCCGGAACCTTATGGAAGCCATTTTACGACCCCTACTATAATCCGTATGAGGTTGCGAAAGGAGAACCGACAGAATGAAAAAACAGCTTCCGGCGGAATATTATCAGCTTTTGGAGCAGCTTCAAGCTGTAGATTTTGTCCTGGTGGAATTAAACTTATACCTTGATACACATAATGGCGATCAGGAAGCAATAAAACAATATAATCACTATGTTGGGGAAGCAAAAAAATTAAGACACGCTATAGAAAGCAAATACGGCCCGCTTATGCATTTTGGACAAAGTTACGCAGGATACCCATGGAATTGGGACGATGCTCCATGGCCATGGCAAGTTTAACGAGATTTGCTGGCTAAGAACACAACGTCCTGCGGCAACGCGTAACTGGCCACTGAAGCTAGTTGTAATCTCTATGCAGAACAAAGGAGGGGCTGTACTAAATGTGGGTATATGAAAAAAAATTACAATATCCTGTACGCGTAAGTACATGTAATCCGATGCTGGCGAAGTTTCTTATTGAACAATACGGAGGAGCTGATGGGGAACTTGCTGCTGCCTTACGATACCTGAATCAAAGATATACGATTCCTGATAAAGTTATTGGGCTTCTTACAGATATTGGGACTGAAGAATTTGCCCATTTAGAGATGATAGCAACCATGGTTTATAAGTTGACAAAAGATGCTACACCAGAGCAAATGAAAGCAGCTGGTCTAGACGGTCATTATGCTAATCATGATAAGGCACTTTTTTACCATAATGCAGCAGGTGTTCCGTGGACGGCCACTTATATACAGGCTAAAGGTGACCCAATCGCAGATTTATATGAGGATATTGCCGCTGAGGAAAAAGCAAGAGCTACTTATCAATGGATCATTAACATGAGTGATGACCCAGACTTAAATGATGGTTTGCGTTTTCTGAGGGAACGGGAAATCATTCACTCGCAAAGATTTAGGGAAGCTGTAGAAATACTTAAAGAAGAGCGGGGAAAAAAGAGAATATTTTAAACATATGGCTTTGTTCAAGCTTAATGTTGATTTATATCTCAGTTGATTGGAACGGAAGGCGCGAAAATATAAAGAAAGAAGCAGAAACCAAACTCTCTGCTTCTTTTATTTATTCTCATGATATAAATTAATATCATAGTTAGACTTCATCATCTCAAACACAAGGTGGCGATTTTTCCACTGATCCTCTTGTTTCCATAAGTCTTTACTCTTATCAATAATCTCACAGCGGAGGGCATTGTATTCATTTTCAGCTTTATCCCGTTTCTTCTGCAAAAGATTCATAAACCCATACAAACCTACTGTGAAAACCAGATAATATAAATTTGCTGAATTATCGACATACGCGGAAAACATAGCGGCAAATGAATAAGAATACGGATCTAGCACCGTTTGATAGAGATAGTATAAATATAAAAATGCTGCAAACACAGTTGCCCACATAACAATTAAATGACGGAGTTTTAAATGTTCATATTTTCTTTTGCGTTCAACGACCTTTTGCAGCATCTGTCTCGTAGCCTGATCTGTTCGTTCGTCGAGCATAATAATATTTTGTTCCACATGGCCCCCTCCCTTCCATAATATAAATATGAGCCTGTACAGCCGTTTATGTCAGAAGGGGGTCTTATTTATTCCGCTGGAATGATCAGCACCTGTCCTGCTTGAATTTCATTATCTTTCAGATTGTTTGCTTTCCTTATTATTTCAATCCCTGATGGTGAATTAAAATAATTCATGGATATTCTAAAGATTGTCTCATTGGGCTTAACCGTATGGTAGACAATCTTACCTTTTTTAGGTTCTTTCTTCTCTTCCTCTTCCGGAGCTGAACTTTTATCTGTATCATTGACTACTTCCGGCTTTTGCGGTACAGGGATATGGGTCTCTATTTCCTTCTCTATTTCTTTCGCTTTTTCAGCTTCTGCAGCTGATTCATTTTCAGAAGGAACTTCCCTTTCTTCTATTATAGTTGCTTTATCCCCTTTGCCATCATCATAGCCAACGGTTTCAAAACCAGATTGATTATTTGATACTTTTTGCGACCCGCCGATTTTTCCTGAGTTTATATAATACATACTAAATATAGTAATCGGCAGCAGGATAAAAAATAATGCCAGCAGGCGGATTATAGGGTATTTTACCCTAAATTTATTTTTCTTTCTTTTCTTATGATGAAGCCGGCTTCTTGGCGGCAGGTCCTCTAATTCGGGTACCTGTTCCTCTTCCTGATTCTTTGCTATTTTCTTTCTAAGACGTTCAGCCTGGTCTCTGTAAGGATCTTCTCTGTTCATGGGAATCCCTTCCTAGTTCTTTTTGCGAATTTTGATCGTGACACCAAGTAAAAAATCAATGATAAAGTGCATAAAGATGGTCACTAGCAAATTATTGGTCAGCAGGAATATATAACCAATAAAAAAGCTTAAAAGTACCACATTGATAAATAAAAACCAATTAAATAAATAGCGGTAATGCACAACGGCAAAAATCAAACTTGAAATAATCAGACCTATATGTGTCTGGATAACCCCTCGGAATAAACTTTCCTCAACAATCGCTATGATGGCAGAAATGAAAGCAATCTGAATAACAGACTTATTTTTAAAAATTCTTTCATTTAATCCGCCGTCATCATAAAATGATGATGGCAGAACCTTCATAAAGAATAGATCAAGAAAAACAACTGCTAGCCCAGCGGTTCCTCCAACCGACACAATTTGCCAATTCCAGGTAAATAAACCGACAAATTCCGCCATGCTATTAAATAATATCATACCTAAAATAACAGAAATCGTTAATAGGATTATTTGCGTTAAAAATAGGTGAAAAGTTAATTCTTTATCAGAAAGCCCCTTAATTAGGTCAGCATACTCTTCTTTTTTCATTTTTTTCTCTCACTCATTTAATAATAAAATTTTCAGCTGTTCTTTCCAATCATAGGAATGATGTAAGAAAGCCTCATTATTTTCTGATATAAAAAACTGGGTGATATCAATCCCGCAGCAATCACAGCAATCCGCTTGCACCTTATTCATAACTTCCTTAAAATAGCTTAGGATGTTACTTCTGCGGCATTGATCAGACTGGATCCATTTATACATATCAAAGATTTTGTTCTTTTTTATTTCCGAACGGTTTTTAACAAAAACCGCTAATTCATCAAAATGGTCAGGTCCCATTTCTTCAATATAACCCTCAATCATTCTCCACTGGGTTTCTGTCAACCCTGCAAAAGACCTAATTTGATTTTCATATTCTGATAACTTATCACTAAGCGGATATTCCTTAAAAAAGGAATGAATTCTATCTAACTGCGCTTGATCCGGCAGCTCGCCTTCAGCAATCTGAAAGGCAAGCTGTTCATCTCCAGGACAATATAAAAGTATAGCGATGCTTTTCTTTCCATCTCTTCCAGCACGTCCAATTTCCTGTAAATACGATTCAAGCTGAAGCGGCATATGAAAATGAATCACATATCTGATATTCTCTTTATTAATCCCCATTCCAAATGCACTTGTTGCACAGATAAGGTCTAGCTGGCCGTTCAAAAATTGCTGCTGAATTAATATTCTGCTTTCCTGTTCCATGCCGCCGTGATAGGCCATTACCCTTCCTATGCCTTTTTCCTTTAAGTGATGAGCCATTTGCTCCGATAATTTCTTGCTGGAAAAATAAATAATTCCTGGCCCCTGTAGACTTTTCACAAGATGAACAAGCCGTTCAATCTTATCCTTTTGTGAATGGAGCTTTTCCACAGTTAGAGAAATATTCGGCCGATCGACTGAATAAATAAATTCCTTCCATTCAGATAAATGCAAGGAGCGAATGATATCCTCTTTTGCCTCAGGTGTCGCAGTAGCAGTTAAAACAAGGGTTAAAGGGGATCCCAGCTGTTCTCTAACCTCTCCAAGCTTAAGATAGTCAGGCCTGAAATCATAGCCCCATTGTGAGATACAATGGGCTTCGTCAATAACAAATAATGATATATCGAGCTCCATAAGCCTTTTGGTTATTCCCTCCAACCGGAGCATTTCAGGTGATAAAAAAATAAATTTATATTTCTCAAGATTCGTAATGGCCTCTGCCTTTTCTTCGCGTGTCAAAAAGGAATTAAAGGCGATTACACGTTTTTCCCCATTCATGACCATCTGTTCCGCTTGATCCTGCATTAATGACAATAACGGAGAAATAATAATGACATGTCCTGAAAGCATGTACCCTGCCAACTGATAGCACAGAGATTTCCCTGTTCCAGTCGGGAGCATGGCAATCGTATGATTGCCTTCCAAAACGGAACTTATCACTTCCTTTTGCCCTGGCCGAAAAGATGTCAATTGAAAATGATGTTTTAGCGCTTGTTCCAGCATCATTTTTGATCACCTTCCTTTGCCAGGACTAAACGAATTTCAAAGTAGGCTGCATCAGGAACTAATTGCCTAATATGCTTTAATTGCTTAGTTGCCAATGTTTTTGCTGCCTGTGCGATCGTCTGCTGTTTTTTCTCGCCAACAAATGGAGAAATATCAAAACCATCATAGTTAATAGCAATTTCAACAATATGGTCTTCAATGGTGCTTTTTTTCAAACGGCGGATTCGAACGATCTCTTCTAATTGAAACCCTTGTTTTAATAAAGCAAAAGTTTTCGTTGCTGATTGAGTTAACGGCATCCATTGATTCTGTTGGGCAGCAAGGCGAAATAAAAGCGGATATTTTTTATTCTCTGCAGAAACCACATCTAAAATATAATGAAGCATGCCTAGGAATTGGACGTGGTAAGCATGGATATCCATGTTTAATGTCTCAGAAGCCTGACTGGAGGTTAACCCTGCCTTTTGATAGCCTGACAATCTTAAAACGAGTATCGAAGGATCACCATCCTTAATTCCTTTTAGACAGTCAAGAAGCTCATTATATAGCCCTTTACCAAGCTCGATGCGATTTAGCCGTGTTTCCAGCAGATAGGCTTTTACCCATTGCTGAAGCTCTCTCTCTTTTCGAATAGGGATATATCTTGTATCATGATTGATTAACTGTGAAATTACTTGTATTAAAAGGGAAAGCCTTGACCAAAATAATGGAGCTAATTGGTTATATTTCCACCCGTCTAATGCTTGCGGAATAGGAAATTCCTTGAAAAATTCGTTAAGTTCCTTTTTTCCAATTGGTGTTAGATGAAAATTCTGATCTGATTCTTTTTGAAGCAGACGGCTGTTTTGCAGATCACAAACCGTTTTTTCAAGGTCAGCCCTTATTAAGCGCGGAAAGCAGCCAAAAAGATGCTTTAATGCAAAAAGATGGGCATCCTGAATCGTTTGTGCTGACTTTTTCCCATTCAAGAGATGAAGAACAGAATAAATGGTACGCTGCCCATTAATTTTATATAAACAATATAAAACTATCATATTTAAATATGAATTTCTCATAGATTGACAATCACTTCCATACAAACGAAATTTGTATTCTCATTCATTTTATCATGAACGAAGAAATCATAACCTTTTATTTGTCACATTCTAAGGAATAATAATAAAAGGGGATTTAATTTCAAGAAAAAACCTTGCTTTGATAAGCATTATCTGTGCTTTTTCTATTGAAAAGTTACTGTTTCAGTCTTACAATAGGGATGAGGAATACGTTTTTATAAAATACAGATAAAAAATTTGTTTTTAAAAAACTGGGAGGTTTGTTTTCATGGCAAAGTATACAATTGTGGATAAAGATACATGCATTGCTTGCGGTGCATGCGGAGCTGCTGCACCTGATATTTATGATTATGATGATGAAGGTATTGCATTCGTAACATTAGATGATAACCAAGGAATTATTGAAATTCCTGATGTTTTAATAGATGATATGATGGATGCTTTTGAAGGCTGTCCAACAGATTCCATTAAAGTTGCTGACGAATCATTTGATGGCGATCCATTAAAGTTTGAATAGTCGATAATAGGGTCAGGATTCCTGGCCTTTTTTTTACAGCAAAAAAGCGACGGTGCAGGCCGTCGCTTTTTATATTTTATGCATTTCTTAATGCAGTTTGTTTTTGGATCCATGTGCTCATGCGAGTAAATAAAAGCATGAATACAATCGTGATAATAAAGCCTTTAACTATATTAAACGGCAGGATACCTGTAACAATCATCGTACGCATCTCAGGTGAAGACATAGCAGGCATATTAAGGAACCATGTATAAGCCGGCAAAATAATGATGTAATTCAATACACTCATGACGATTGCCATAATCATTGTTCCTGCGATTAAACCGAATGTCATGCCTTTTTTTGTTTTTAGTTTATTGTATACATAATAAGTTGGCAGAACAAACAGCACACCGGCAATAAAGTTTGAGATATGACCGACAGGTACTCCCGTTGCACTTCCTGTCATAAAATAATCCAAAACATTTTTAATTAATTCCACTAGGATTCCAGCCGCAGGGCCAAAGATTAACGCTGCAATCAATGCAGGCACATCGCTAAAGTCAATCATTAAAAATTGCGGAAACGGCGGAATTGGGAAATTTAGCAGCATTAAAATATACGATATACTGCTCAGCATTCCAATGGCTACTAATGCTTTAATACTAAATCGTTTCAACTTTCCTCTCTCCTTATTAGGACTATCTCTCCTATAGAAGAAAGGTTCAGCAGATTTTTACCAGAGCAAAATAAAACCCCCAAAGCTAATAACTTTGAGGGAGATAGATTACAAAGGCTTGTCAAATAAACGTTCAAACCTGCATTTTTTGAACGCCTGCAGAACCTCCATCTTCTCCCATCCAGACTGTACTGTCGGCTTTGGAATCGCACCAAATCCTGCCCAAGCTTAGAAATCAAATAAATTTCTGTTTGAATTCTAAGATTATGCGGGCTCGCGGGCTTAGAGTTATAATCTCATCACCGCCGGTCGGGAATTTCACCCTGCCCCGAAGATAGACCATATTTAATTTTTTCAGAAGAAATGAATATAAATTCTCCATTTCTATCTTACTTTTATTATACTTAAAAAGAAACAAATATGAAAGCAAAATATACCTTTGATAAAAGTTATCATTTTTCACTATACAAAAAAAGACTCTTGTCCATCTTTTTGGCCAAAAGTCTTTTTTTGGTTATTCGGTTGGGTTTTGATTATTTGCCAGCTCAGCAGCCTCTTTTGTATCAGAATAATCCGATTGGGCTGTTCCCCCTATAAATAGGAGGCTGACACAAATCCCAATCATTCCCGCGATTAAAAACCTTTTCATGTAATCCAGCATAGCTTTTTATGTCCTCCTACAATTCATTCCCTTCCTACCCTATGAAAGCTTGTACCCTTTTAGAACGGCAAAAAGGAAAAAGACGAACCCATTTGATTCGTCTTTTTAAAAATATTGATTCGTTTACTGCGGCAGGCTGAATTTGTTGGCAGCTACAGGTACCTTTAATTCCTGATTTAAATCAAACCTGCCAATTTTGTCAATATTTGTATTTTCTAACTTCACAAACTCATAATCAAATTCCTTCGCCGTCAATAAAATCGCTTCGATGGTATAAATAGCCGATTGGTTACCATCGATTGCCGCTCCTTTTTCAAAGCGAATCGTCAGTTCTTTATCCTTTTTGTTCTCTTCAGTTTCAAAGCTTAGCTCTTCAGGAATGGAAGCAGCTAGTTTGGCTTCCTCTCGATCCTTTTTCATCTCTGTAAAAGCTTCTGTAATCGAATTTTGTCTTTCACCAAAAGGAACAATATAGGGCTTTGAATTATTTGACTGGTCCGTGTAATAGAAATAATAGGCATGATTTCCAGGCTGATCTTCCGGTTCAAAATGGTCAACATAGCCATAATGGCTGAATTCAATGCCAGGCTTCCCATCAGTCATAAGATTGATTTGTTTAATATCCAATGTTGTCATCACATTTGCCAGAGCTTTATTCAATAATCTTTCTGTTGTAGTTGACAAACTGTATGAATGATCAGCAGGAACATCAACAGTTAAAATTCTATTTTCTTCATCAAGCAGTAATTTTGCATTTAACGGATAATACTCACTCAAACCCAAATCCTTTTCAGATATGACACTCATATATTCTTTAAATAATTCAAATTTCGAGCGTTTATCATCATTTGAAACAACCAGGCTCACAGGTACTAAATTTTGTACATCCACATCAGGAATAGCATAAGTCAGGACTTCTTTTCCTATCGTGTCTTCCTCATAAACGGCAGTTGTTTGATCTATGGCTTCCACTGACATGATTTGGTTTTTTTCATTTCCCTTTTCATCAAGCGGTTCTTTTGTTTGAAATTGTTCAGCACTAAAACTGTCTTGTTTATGCTCTGGAATCGCTGACCTTTCCATTACGATTTCATTGCTTCCTGATGATTTGTCTGCCATTTGCTTAGCATTTTCCTCAGAGGCATCCCAAGGCATAAGTCCAGGGGCAAGTATAAAAAATAAGAGTAAAGCACAGGCTGCTGCAGCTGATGGCATGATCCAATTTCTAGTCTTACGCTTATTCATTCTTATGGTTATATTTTGATAAATATCTTCTGGATCACGGGAATCTTTTACTTTTGGCATTTGCCTTAATAATTCCTCTAAATCCTTATCACTCCACTCTGATTTTTTCACTTTCAACCCCCTCCTTTCTTTGCATTTCTTCTAAATGGGCTTTTAAAACCTTCAAAGCCCGATGCTGAGTTGTCTTTACCTTGCTTTCTGTCCATTTCAGCGCTTCGGCTGTTTCGGAAATGGACAGCTCATGGATATACCTCATTAAAATAACTAGCCGCTGATCAATCGTACATAGATCAAGGCATCTGTAGATATGCTGAATTTCTTCCTTCTGCATGGCTATTTCTTCAGGTAATCGGCCTTCATCTTTTATTTCTCCCTTTGACCAATCAAATTTTTCCATTATCCGCTGTTTCCAGCCCTTTTGCTTGCGAAAATGATCAATAGCTACATTCCTTGCGATTGAAAATAACCAAGTCTTTTCACTGCTTTTTCCTTCAAACTTGCTATAAGCCTTTAAAACCCTTATATAAACCTCTTGCACAAGATCTTCTGCAAGCTCTTTGTTTTTGACCATATAAAAGAGAAATTGAAACACATCATGGTGGTATTTTTTATATAGTTCATCAAAAACGGAGTCCATCGTTTCCCCTCCCCGTTCAGTTTATTAGTCGAATAATTTTATGTAAAAGTTACACCGGGACACGGGGACAGGCACCCTGTCCTTAGGACAAGGTGCCTGTCCCCGTGTCCGTGTTCTTTGACCTATTATACTTTTTTTCACCATAAAAAAGGAAGGATTTTATAACTAAATCCTTCCTTTCTACTATTTCACTTTTCGCTAATATGTTCCTTGTGAATCAAGAACAATCGTCAATCTCTACTATATTAATCTATATTTCGCGGAATAAAGAAGGTGAATGTCGTTCCTTGTCCAATCTTGCTTTGAACAGATATTTCGCCTTTATGGGCTTGAATAATGTTTTTGGCAATTGCAAGTCCCAGCCCTGTTCCAGAACGGCCCCTTGTCCTTGCTTTATCTGCCTTATAAAAACGTTCAAAGACAAATGGCAAATCTTCCTCAGGGATGCCTGTACCAGAATCTGTTATGCGAATAATTAATCCTTTTTCATTCATATATTCAGAAATGATCACGCTGCCTGATTCAGGTGTATGGCGAATGGCATTATCAATTAAATTAGTCAACACCTGTTCGATTGCATCAGGATCAAAGTCGACTGTAATCTCCTCTTCCTGAATGTTGAGCTGAAGGTCAATGTCTTTTTCACTGGCAAGATTCTGAAATTTTCGGGCGATCCTTCTTAAGAATGGCTGAATTTCAACTTCTTCTAAATTCACTTGGACGTGCCCTGCTTCCATTCTGGCAAGGTCTAACAGTTCATTGACCAGTCTGCCCATCCTTAGTGATTCATCATAAATGATTTTAGCCATCTCTCTTTTTTCCTCGTCAGTAGAGGCAATATCGTCAACAATAGCTTCACTATATCCTTGCATCATTGAAATAGGTGTCCTTAGTTCATGAGAGACATTAGCAATAAAGTCCTGCCTTAGCTTATCTAGCTGTCTTTCGTCTGTCATATCCCGGATAACCGCCACCGCTCCACGTATATATTGGTTATTATAAAGCGGACTGATAATCATTACCCAGAATCTCCCTTGTATAGAGATTTCTCCAATTTGTTCTTTTTCCGTGGCTACTGCTAATTTAAGAAGTTCCATCATTCTTGTTGGAACAGTCTCCGAACGATTCACATCCCCGTGCTCATAATACCAATAATTTAAGAAACGCTCGGCTGGCGGGTTTGTGATCATTATGGCACCATCTTTATTAAAGGTGATAACTCCATCAGCCATGGCGCTGAGGATGTTGGAAAGCTGTTCTTTCTCCTGCTGCAGCGCATTCATATTAAATTTCAGCTGTTTTCCCATTTGATTAAACGCAAGCGCCAATTCCCCAATTTCGTCCTGTGAAGGGAACGGCACCTTCGTATCAAACTTGCCTCGTGCAACCTCGAAAGCAGCTTCGCGCATTTTTCTCAGCGGTGCTGTTATACGAGTAGACAGGAAGAAGGCAAAAATGGTTGTTAATATAATCGCTACTCCTGCCGCAAGAAAGATATATTTTGTAGTTGTACGGGTTGTTTCCTCTACAACATCAAGAGATTGGTAAATAAAGACGCCCCCATGTTCGTGAGTACTATTTTTCAGGGGTGCACCAATCAATAATATTTTTTTCTCCTTGCCTAAGGCATTATCACTATCAGGCAAGGAAAGCATTTTGCTTACTGTTTCATCCAGCGAGAAAACCTTCTTCAGGTCATTATCCTCTCTCAGATAGGATAAAGGGAGCGTAAATTCCTGGCTCTGATGAGGAGAAAAATGATATTCCTTTTCGTTTTCTATAATGACAATTTTCGTGCTGCTGTCTAAAAGTTCCCATGAAATCTCAAGCCCAACATCCTTTTCATGTTCGTCAAGGGTAGTGGCAATTTTTTGCGCTGTAGTGGTCAGGCCCTTTTCCATCTCATTAATATGGTAGTTTTGAAAAAACTCCAGCAGCATAATAGTCAGGATAAATAAAACAAACGATACAAGAAGAAGAATTGTTATCCATAGCTTACCTACTACACTCCGCCAGAACATCATTCATTGATAACCTCGAACTTATAGCCGACACCCCAGACTGTCACAATCATTTTGGCTGCCAGTTCTGATACTTTGTTAAGCTTCTCACGCAAGCGTTTTACATGTGTATCAACTGTCCTTAGGTCGCCGAAGAACTCATAATGCCAAACTTCCTTCAGCAGCTGTTCACGGTCGAACACCTTATCTGGCGCTTTAGCTAAGAAATAAAGCAATTCGTATTCTTTCGGCGTTAAGCCAACTTCCTTGCCATCCGCTAATACGCGATGGGCGTCATTATCAATAGTTAAGTGCGGGAATACAATGACATCCTTGGCGGTAGTTTCTGTTTGGATATAGGATGTTTTTGAAGCTCTTCTTAATAATGCCTTTACTCTAAGAACAACTTCTCTTGGGCTAAAAGGCTTTACAATATAGTCATCTGTGCCAACTTCAAAGCCTTGTACTCTGTTAACTTCCTCGCCTTTGGCTGTAAGCATGATAACAGGTGTAGCTTTTTTCTCTCTTAATTCCCGGCAAACTTCGATGCCATCTTTTCCAGGCATCATAAGATCAAGAAGGATGACATCATAATCGTTTTCTAATGCTTTTGTTAACGCTTCATTCCCGTCTTGAGCCTCTTCGATTTGATAGTTTTCTCTTTCTAAGTACATTTTTAGCAAACGGCGTATTCTTTCTTCATCATCAACAACTAAAATTTTAACCTCATTTTCCATATCCTTTTTCCCCCCAAAAAGTTAATGAAATTTTAAAAAAGAAGCCTCCACTAAAGGAGTGAAGGCTTCTATTTAGGTTTTTGGCTCTTATCCGATTGATCAGGTGCTAGCCTGCATAAGAGTGGAGCCCGGCAAGGATTAAGTTGACTGCTACCAGGTTAAACATTATGATAGCAAACCCGATTACCGCAAGCCAGGCTGATTTTTCTCCATGCCAGCCTTTTGATAGACGCAAGTGCAAAAAGGCAGCATAAAATAAAAACGTAATAAGCGCCCAAACTTCTTTTGGATCCCAGCCCCAGAATCGCGTCCATGCGATTTGTGCCCATATCATAGCAAAAATCAAAGCACCAAGGGTGAAAATTGGGAAACCAATTAAAACGGAACGATAACCTATTTCGTCCACAAGATCCAGGCTGATTTTCTTAACAAGCGGCTGAATAGCTGCGCCGATCCGTTTACGAAGAATCAATCGTATCAGTGCGTATAAAATCGATCCAACGATAAATGACCAAATCACTGTATTCAATTTTTTTGCATTGATGATTGCAGGCATTTCAACAAGCGGATCGAACTTGCCTTCTGTCAGGAGTTCACCCTTATGAGGGCCTGTGAGTGCAGGCATGTTATATTCGACTTTAACTTGCTGATCACCTTTATCTATCCAATTAAATTCTGCTTTGTAGTCCATCGTTGAGAAAACAGACGATATTATAATAAAACCAAGTGTGACAACTAACCCGTACATAACGGCTTCAAGCCAAAAAGTGCGCTTGCTTGGTTTAGTTTGATCAATATCTTTAACCAAATAAAGAACTCCTGCAGCAAAGCTGACAGCTAAAACAGCCTGGCCGATTGCTGCTGTTGTAACGTGTATATACAGCCACTCGCTTTGCAACGCCGGGATTAGCGGCGAAATGTCATTAGGAAACATGCTTGCAAACGCAATTAACAAAAGGGCCACCGGCATTGTAAAGACTCCAAGAAACGGTGTTTGATAAATAAAATAAATGACAATAAAAGCACCTACAAGGGACATTCCAAAAAAGGTTGTAAATTCAAACATATTGCTGACAGGCGCATGTCCGCCTGCAATCCAGCGAGTGATAAAATAACCGAGCTGTGATGCAAATCCAATAAGTGTAATTAATATAGCAAGCTTTCCCCATTTATTTGGGCCTGCTTCCTTGCTTTTGGCTCTTTTATCTTTAATTGCCCCTGCAAAAAGCACGGTTGCAGCCAAATAAAGAAAGAATGCTGCATGCAATAAATTTTGACTGAGACTAACCACCAAGGTTCCTCCTTATTTCTCTTGTTTTTCTTGAACTTGGTCAACGGGCTCGTTTATCCCTGTTCCTTCTAATACTCCGCCGATTTCCCGCTTCAGCCCATGCCAGTTTTTATTGGTATGGCCAGCAACCCAGACCTCGTTATTCACTCGGCGAATCCAGATTCTGCGGTGATTCCAATAGGCTCCTTGGATAACTCCGATCATAAAGACTAGTCCGCCTAAAGCAATAATCCAAAGGGTTAAATCCTTGCGAACTGTTAAACCAGAGACGTTTTTCGTTTCAATACCCTTGAATGCCATTTTATATGTATTATCTCCGAATGGCTCGATCGTCTGCTTTATGGCTACGAAGCTAACCTCTCCATCTGGCTTATCAGGAGTATTCATTTTAAAAACAAAGGCTGGATTATTAGGAATTCTTGATTTTGTCACCGGTTCGCCATTTTCATCGAATTCAAAATCAGGAAAATAGCTGACGATTTCTACGGAATATCCATTGCCAAGATCAAATTTTTCCTTTGGATCGTACAAATCAACCGTGACGGTTCCAAACTCTTGATTCGTTTGTTTTTCAGAAAGAGCAAAAGTCATTTTATTTAACTCATCTAATTTATAGGTTGATTGATATAGAGCAAAGTTTTCAAATTTTAAAGGCTCATTGACGCGAATCGGAAAATCCTTGACCTTTTCCAGTTCCGGTTTTTCTCCAGGAACCGTATCGCCTTTTTTCTTGTAAAGGGTTACATTGGACTGATAATTTTTCGCTACCATACCTGCACGGTCAATGGCATCTCCGAAAACCTCATTATCTTTATCTTTATCATAAACTTCCAGTATAAACCTATTACTTTTCAAATAATATTCTCCGTCAGTCTCAGGAATCACTTTTGTCTCGCCTTCACGGACCCATAATACCTTATCAACATACATACCAGGAACAAATCGCAGCATGCCTCCAATTAAAAAGATAATCAATCCAACATGGTTTACATAAGGGCCCCATCTAGAGAATCTCCCTTTTTCAGCGAGAATATTGCCATCTTCTTCGCGAACATGGTATCTTTTCGCTTTCAGCTTTTCTTTGACTTTCTCGTAGGAGTCTTCGAGTTTATCTCCCTGTGAAACCCCAAACAAACGCTGGCGCTGCAAAAATCCTTCATGCCTAGTTACCCTCTGGACCTTCAATGCACGGTATAGAGGTACAACACGGTCAAGACTGCAAATAATAAGCGAAACTCCGATGGAGGCAATTAAGATTAAATACCACCATGAGCTGTAAAGATTATGAAAGCCAAGCTGATAATAAAGCTTACCAAAAAATCCGTACTGATCTTCATAATATTCGCTGGCAGGCATGAGCGGCGGAATATACATTTCCTGAGGAAATATTGTGCCAATGGCTGAAGCAACCAGTGTAACAACAATAAGCCAGACACCAACCTTAACCGACGAAAAGAAATTCCATATTTTATCTACAATCGTCTTATTATAGGTTTGGGACCGGCGGGCACTCCCTTCATACCGCATGTCTATAAGCTTCTTATCTTTTTCTGACTCCTCTAGAATCTTTCCGCATGACTCACAAAAAATCGTTCCATGCGGGTTTACATGCCCGCATTCACATTTTACATTTTTAAGCATGATAAAAACTCCCTGTAACCTATGGTTTAACTGACTCCATTAGGTCTTTAATCATTTCCTCTGTCAGCTGTCCAGTATGATATTTAACCACTTTACCATCCTTATCGATCATAAATGTGGCTGGAAGCGGATTAATGCCATAGGCTGTTTGCACCTGTCCGTCCTTGTCGATCACAATTGGGAAGGAAAGTCCTCCAAGACGGTCAGCAAATTTATTAACAGCAAGCTCTGAATCCCCTACATTAACTGCTAGAACCTGGACACCCTCGTCTTTAAATTGCTGATATTGGTTATCCATATAAGGCATTTCCTTTTCACACGGTTTACACCATGTACCCCAGAAATTCAGAAAAACACCTTGTCCTTTGTAGTCTGAGAGCCGATGCTGTTCCCCGTTCATATCAACTAATGCAAAATCTGGAGCAGTCTCACCCACTGCAACTTTTTTAACATCGTCCTTTGTAAAGTTAGCATATAAAGTGTAGGCAACAGCTGCAATTAATACAGTAAGAATAACTGTCCTCATCACTAGACGCTTTTTCTTCATGTTATTGTTCCCCTTTTCCTTTATTTGGAGCATGAACCCTGCACCTTTTGATCCATATTTCCAAACAGTCCGACACCATTATAGCACTGATCAGCCTATGATTAATGTTTACATCATGAAGGAAGTATGACTTTTCTATGAAATTTCTCTTATTTACCGTTCACTTTGCTGTGCCAGCGCCCTAAGCTGCTTGACTTCATGGGCAGTCAGTTCTCTGGCATCACCTGCTGTTAGTCCTTGAAGGGTTAAAAAGCCGTACCGTTCACGTTTTAGCTTCATCACCTGGTGACCGATCGCCTCAAACATTCTTCTTACCTGACGGTTACGCCCCTCGTGGATGACCAGTTCAACAATGGCTGTTTGTTTCTTTTTGTCAATGGAAAGCACTTTCGTTTTGGCTGGTGCTGTTTTCCCATCCTCAAGACGAATGCCCCGTTCAAGGCTTTTTAGCTTTTCTCTGGTCGGTATTCCTTTGACCTTAGCAACGTAGACTTTTTCGATCTCACTTTTCGGATGCATAAGAAGATTGGCGAATTCGCCGTCATTTGTTAACAGAAGAAGACCTGATGTTTCATAGTCCAAACGGCCAATAGGATACACTCTTTGTTCAATAGAATGAAAGAAATCCGTTACAACCTTTCTTCCTTTATCGTCCGATACACTTGAGATGACACCTCTTGGTTTATATAAAAGAAAATATACTGGTTCTTCTCTTTCTACTGGTATGCCATCCACTTCTACCCGGTCGGAGCCTGAAACCTTCACACCGAGCTCTTTTACGACTTTTCCATTTACTTTTACATGACCTTCTAGGATCATCTGTTCTGCTTTTCTGCGCGAGGCAAACCCAGCGTGTGCGATTACCTTTTGTAATCTTTCCATTTATTTCACTCCAAAACGATTAATATAAGGATTATACCTAATTCTTTCCTAATGAATTATGACATAAATCATCGTTTTTTCAAAGTAAGCAGATTTTATTGCGAAAAATAAAAAAAAGACACCTAGTTTATAGGCGTCTTTTAAACCGTTGATTTCCGCTCCGGGTGCTTCGCTTTGTGCGGGCGGTCCGGAAGCCTCCTCGTCGCTCCGCTCCTGCGGGGTCTCCCCTGGACACGCTCCTCCCGCAGGAGTCTTCGCACCCTGCGCTCCAATCAACTTGGCTATCAGATTTACATTAATTTTTGTTACCCTTTTACAAACTCCCAAATACAAGCGTTACAATAACTACAGCGGCGATCATGCCTACGAGGTCTGCTAGTAAGCCGACTTTAAGGGCATCGCCCATTTTGCGGATACCGACAGCACCAAAGTATACTGTTAAAACATAAAATGTCGTGTCTGTGCTCCCCTGCATGACTGAGGCAAGCCTGCCAATAAACGAATCGGGCCCATGAACCGCAATTAAATCACTTGTCATCCCAAGGGCTGCTGTTCCGGAGATTGGACGGATGATAGCTAGCGGAAACACATCTGGCGGTACTTTGATTGCCTCTAACAAGGGACCAATGTATAGCATTAAAAATTCAAGTGCTCCAGATGCCCGGAAAACCGAAATGGCAACGAGCATTCCCACAAGAAAAGGAATGATCTGGACTGCTATTTTAATTCCCTCTTTTCCTCCATCTACAAAACTTTCATAAGTCGGTACTTTTTTAATTGTTCCGTATACGAGAATAAACCCAATAAAAATCGGAATAAACCAAAGCGAGATCAAAGATATGATTTGCATGCGGACTCATCCTTTTCTGCTTCTTCTATAATAAAAATACCGATCTATTAATATAGCCCCCATAGTAGCACATAAAGAAGCGATGATCGTCGGCCCGACAATTTCTGTTGGGGAGGCCGAATTATACGTCATGCGTATGGCAATGACTGTAGTTGGGATGAGCGTAATGCTTGATGTGTTAATGGCAAGAAAGGTAATCATCGATCTAGTTGCTTCATTTTTACCGCCATTTAAGTTTCTTAATTCCTCCATTGCCTTAATGCCTAAAGGTGTTGCTGCATTGCCTAGGCCAAACATGTTAGCCATCATATTGGATAATATATATCCCATGGCAGGGTGGTCATTGGGCACTTCAGGAAAAAGCCTTTTAACAATCGGTTTAAATAAAAATGACAGTTTTTTTAATAGACCCGCATTTTCGGCTATTTTCATAATTCCTAGCCAAAAAACGAGAACACTGATCAGCCCGATACAAAGGGTGACCGCATCTGAGGCCCCTTTAAAAATGGCCTCATTCACCTTATCCATTGTCCCATTAATCATGGCAAAAATAATTCCGATTACTGTCAATGCAACCCAAATAATATTAACCATTTGTTTTCACACCAACTATCGCAAGAAATATATTTCTAAAAAACTCAAAAAAAGACTTCTTATCCTCTTTTTGTACCTGTCTAAAATAAATAGGCATGTCCTTTACCCTTTTATCATCAAAGTAGACGGTTGCCTTTCCAACAATTTCAGGTACCCCTCTGTTGCCTTCCCACTCTTCACTAGGCTTTTGCAGTTTAAATTCAACATGAAAATTTTCTTTTTCTTTTGAGGTTGCCGGATAAGCAAATCCATGCTTTAAATAGACCTTCTTCTTGTAAAAATCATCGGTAACCTCCTTGATTGTGCCTTCCGAAAGAACCTCAACTAATTGATAAGTTTTAAAGCCCCTCTCAAACATTTGGATATGGTCATTCCAGTCATCTGGCGCATTTAATGTTACCGCAATTAGGTCAAGTTCTCCTTTTGTTGCTGTTGAAACTAGGGTCCGCTTCGCTCTTTTGGTAAATCCCGTTTTTCCGCCGGTGCTTTTCTCATATAATTCTGTCAGAAGTCTGTTTTTGTTGGTCCATTTACGATCCCAGCTCTCTGTTGGGTTTGGTGCTCTGTGAACCTTTGTCCCGGAAATTTCACGAAAATCTTCATTATTCATTGCATATCGGGTTAGGAGGGCCATATCATAAGCGGTGGAGTAATGGTTTTCATGATCATCAAGACCGTGGGGATTGGCAAACTCCGTGCTTTTCATGCCGATTTCTTCGGCCTTTTGATTCATCATGTAAACAAAGCCCTCAAGACTCCCGCCAACATGCTCGGCAATGGCAACAGCCGCATCATTTCCCGACCTCAGCATAAGACCATACACCAAATCGCGAAGCTTGATCTTTTCTCCAGGCTTTAGATAAATGGAGGAGCCTTCCGTTCGCACGGCATTTTCACTTACCTTAACCATCTCGTCCATTTTTCCGGACTCAATGGCTATGATGGCTGTCATAATTTTTGTAATGCTGGCGATTCTTTTTGGCTTGTACGCATCTTTTTCAAATAACACCCTGCCTGTGCTCTGTTCCATTAAAATGGCACTTTGTGCACTAACAGTAAGAGAAGCATTTGCCTTTTTTGGCGGAATCATTACAAGCAAGATTGTTGCAATCAGGGGGAAGATCACTAGCTTGTTCCATTTTTTCATTGCACAAAACCTCATCCCTTTTCCAAAGCTTTAAGCCGCTAATGCCGCTTAACAAATTTTAATGTTTGTACAATTTTATGCGGGACAAGTGTATATATTACAAAAAACGCAAAAGGCGGTAAACATGGTTTCCGCCTTTTGTTCCTATAAATATTAATATGGCTTCCATTTTAGATTAGAAGCTTCTTGAAAGCGGTTTTCAGCGTCTTTCCAATTCACAATATTCCACCACTGACCTACATATTCTCCGCGATTATTCTTATACTGCAGATAGTAGGCATGTTCCCAAACATCAAGAACCAGCAATGGAATGGTATCCCACTGCGTTAAAAGCATATGTCGTTCCGATTGGAGAATTTCAAGATGACGCGATCTTGGAGACCAGACAAGAATAGCCCAGCCAACTCCTTCAACCTGTTTAGCTGCTTCAGAAAATTGCTTTTTAAATGATTCAAAGCTGCCAAAATATTTTTCTATTTGCTCTAGGAGTCTGCCGGTTGGCTGCCCGCCCCCTTTTGGCTTCATATTATTCCAAAATATTGTGTGGAGATAGTGCCCAGAACCGTGAAAAGCAAGCTCACGGGACCAATGCTTGATTAATGAAAAGTCACCTGACTTCCTAGCCTCTTGAAGCGCCTTTTCCGCCTTGTTTAATCCGTCCACATAGGATTTATGGTGTTTATCATGATGCAGCCTCATGATTTCCTCTGAAATATAAGGCTCAAGGGCATCATAAGCATAAGGCAGCGGCGGCAGTGTATGGAAACCCGGGGCAATACTCGGCTCATTTATATAAATATGCCCGATATTTTGCCTCTCGATGAAGTATCGTTCCATCTCGGAATGAAGCTCTTCCATATGTTCCTGCAATGATAGTAATTCTTCAGTATTCAGCGGATTTTGAATCCCATCCATAATCGCGGTAAAATGATTCATTCGTTCCCATAGATCATTATGCTTTTCCACATTCTCCGATTCTAGAAATTGCCGCATTTCCTTGTTCCACTTGGAAACATCCTTTAAGTATTCCTCCATGCTGCTCATCAAATCCCTCTTTCCATTAGATATCCGTGATATCGTATGAAACCAGGGATGAAAAATTGCCTATTTACCTTTGTACAAAAAGAAAAGCAGCTAAATATAGCTGCTAAAATGATATATTGTTATTGAGGCTGAACAATAAATTCTAAGGGAGAGCGCAATTCGAACACTTGTTGTTTTTCAAGTGATTGGAACAGGCTTTCAATTTTCGAAAAGTCTATATCTTGAAAATAAGATGCAAATTCGTTTTTGGAATTAATGTAGACCCGCTTGCGATGCCTGAACTCAGGATTCTTTATTAAGCATACAAGTGCAGCAATATCTTTTAGCTCCACATCGCGTGATCCTGCCTTAAAAAGCGGGTTAGACGCAAAAGGGGTAAATTCATTTGCTAATTCCTCAAAGTATCGCACATAAAGTACATGTAAGGTTTTATCTTGTCCATTATCCTCAAAAGTGATCTCACTTCGGTTAAAAAAATCCTCTGATGTATTTGATTTTTCTTTTTCAAGTTCATAGCCTTTACATTCTTTAATAAGCATGCCATACCCTCCAAGAATAGTTCCCTGAAATTTTCTTAATATTCTCCAAATCTATCTTAACATATTTACCCCGTAGGAACTGCTTATGCGTCAAACGTTTCTTTAAATTTATCAAAAAATAAATCAGCTTCTTCCTGGTGGAATTCATCGTCATCTTTTTCAAGAATCTGCGGAAGCTCATCAATATTCTTTAGTCCAAAATGATCCAGAAACTCTTTTGTTGTCCCATAAAGATAGGCCCGCCCAGCCCCTTCAGCTCTTCCTACTTCCTTGATCAGCGCCTTTGCTGCCAAGGTATGGATGGGACGTTCCGATTTCACACCTCTTATATCCTCAATTTCTGTTCTTGTGATCGGCTGTTTATAGGCTATAATGGCAAGTGTTTCAAGTGCTGCCTGAGAAAGGCTGGCCGTCGCAGGAGAAACAACAAGCCTCTTTATGTAGACTGAGTTTTCCTTTTTTGTTGCAAGCTGAAACGTTCCTGCCACTTCCATAATCATAATTCCGCGATCCGCTTGATTATTATATTCCTCTATTAACTCTTTCATAATGGACTCCGCTTGCCAATCATCCACTTCAAGGACGTGGGCAATTTGTTTTAACGAAAGTCCTTCATCCCCAGCTGTAAAAAGAAGACTTTCCACAATCCCTTTCCAATTAACAATTTCCAAAGTTGACAGCACCTTTCCTAAAAAGTCAGAATGAATTCAAATAGCTTGAAATTAGCTAAATGGCCCTTAGGAAAATTTCAGAAAAGTTCCCTTCCTGTTCGATATGAATTTCCTTGCGTTTAATCAGCTCCAGCACAGCTAAAAAGGTGACAACAATCTCCTCACGGCGAGGCTCGTGAAACAGATCACTAAAGCTGCTGCGTCCTTTTACTTTTTTAAGTCCGCTGAGAATCTCTGTCATCTTCTTTTCAATTGGAATTTCCTGACGGGCAATTTTAGTTGATAATGGCTTTTGCAATTTTGCCCTTCGCATTAATTTTTGAAAAGCACCAATCATATCATAAATGGTGACATTCAAATCTGCTTTTTCCGTCTGTATTTCCTTGGCGTAGTCTGACAGATCGCTTGGAGGCTTCGTGAACATTAAGCTTCTCTCCTGCTCCAATTCCTTCAGCTCAATGGCAGCCTCTTTATATTTTCGATATTCAACTAGTTTTTCAACGAGCTCGTCCATAGGATTTTCATCCTGGTCCCCACTGTAATCTTCATCAAATACTTCTTCCTCATGCTTTGGAAGCAGCATCTTGCTTTTGATCGCAAGCAAAGTAGCCGCCATGACCAGATATTCGCTGGCAACGTCTAGCTGCAGTTCCTGCATAGTATGAATATATAATAAATATTGCTCTGTAATTTCAGCTACAGGAATATCATAAATATCGATTTCAAGACGATTAATCAAATGAAGCAATAAATCGAGCGGTCCCTCAAATGCATCAATCTTAACATTATAATGCAAAACATCCTGCATAACTTTCCCACCATAACTTTAATTTCCGTCCATAACGGCTATTATTAAGTATAAATTAAAGGAAGCACAGTTCCAATAGAAATTTAACTCCAATGAAATGAAGGGCATTAGCATAATTACTGGAGAAAAATAATGAATCCGCCCATACGAATCAGCCGGGGCCTACATATGATGATTTTGTAAGACGAATGAGAATGACAAACAGGAGGTATGAATATATGTCTCAAGGATGCGGTTTTGGAACTGGCTTTGCGTTGATTGTTGTGTTGTTTATTCTATTGATAATTGTTGGGGCTTCTTGGTTCTAAATCGAATAGCTAAAAGCAGCTGCTAAGCCGCTAAAGCTAGGAAGCAGTCTCAAAATATAATATTTACCATAAGCCCGGCTCCATAGCCGGGTTTTTCATATGTATGGTAAGATAAACATACCATTGTTTAAGAAAAGAGGTGAAAAGGGTGTATCCAAAGGAATATATCCATTACTTAATCCACTTCCATGGCGATCGGGATTACTTTGAATGTCATGAGATCCTAGAAGAATATTGGAAAAAAACTGATCCAGGGAATAAAGAATCCATCTGGGTAGGTTTTATCCAGCTAGCCGTTGCCAGTTACCATCATAGGCGCAAGAACTTCAAGGGAGCCGAGAGAACATTAGGAAAATCCATTCACATTTTCAATCAATCTATTGACAGGTTAGAAGAATTTGGGCTCGATCCAGACAGATTTCAAAAAGATCTTTCCTATATGAAAAAACAAATACAAGAAAAGGCAAGCTACACCAGCTATTGTTTCCCTTTTAGTGATCTAAAACTGGTTACCCAATGTAAAAAAGAATGTCAAAAAAGAGGCTTAAAATGGGACTCTGACAGTGATTTAGAAAATGAGCATCTTATTCACAGGCACACCCTTAGAGACCGAAGCGAGGTCATTGAAGAAAGACTTCAGGCCTTGAATAAGAAAAAGACAGGGAGCTAATCACACCTGTCTTTTCGCTTTCTATATTTCGCATTTGCTGAGAAATGCTTCGGTATCTTCGTTTGGTTTCAGCGTTTTATTAGGAAACATGTCCCCCAAGGCTTTAACCATAGATTTGCCGATTCCCTGCTGCCGATGGGAAGGATTGACGGAAATGTGCCTAATCAAAATGGAATCCCCTTCAGTTAAAACACCCAGCAAACCGATAATATCATCATCTTCTTTCCATAAAAATAATTGAAGATTTTCTTCTGTTTCATATTGCTTCATCGTTTGCTGGAGGATTTTAAGATCTTTTTCATTTGGCATAAACGACATAAGACCCATGGCAATTTTTTCAAAAATCTTTTTATAGCGAATTAACATATTTATCCCTCATTATAATCGAACATTCAAATCTATTTTTTCCAAAACTTCTTTATTTCAAACTTTAATCATATAATATGTACGTGTCATCCTTATGTTCCTTAGAACTAAAGCTTATCGTGCTGGCGCTATGAAGAACCAATAGTATAATCCCCATCCTAAGCTCATCAAAAGAAGCAGCCCAAATAGAAGCCAGTTGTTTTTTTTCATAAAGCGACGATTACCCTCCTGTAGATATTCCAATGCTGTAAATTTTATATTATTTATACAATCATATTATATTATTTTACACCAATTACATTATGATTTCCATCTGAATAAAAAACCTTGCAATGAAAAAGCTGCCAGAATCGGCAGCTAGAATGTTAATTTTTAATTTTTTCCTTTATTGATAAGTCCAGCTTTACTAAGTCTTCATATGTTTCTCTTCTTACTACAAGTGTTGCCTCGCCATTTTCAACAAACACAACCGGCGGTCTTGGGATACGGTTATAATTATTTGCCATCGCATACCCATATGCACCTGTACAGAATACAGCAAGCAAATCATCACTTTCTGACTTTGGAAGCGGAAGATCCCAAATAAGCATGTCTCCAGATTCACAGCATTTTCCTGCAATTGAAACGGTTTCTTCTGGCTTTTCATTAGCACGATTCGCTAGTACAGCCTCATATTTTGCCTGATAAAGAGCCGGTCTAATATTATCAGTCATACCGCCGTCAACAGCTATATATTGTCTGACATTTGGCACTTCCTTTTTTGAGCCGATCTTATATAGGGTTGTACCAGCATCACCCACAAGAGAGCGTCCCGGTTCGATCCAGATTTCAGGCATATTCATAGAATATTGGGCTGCTTTCTTTTTCACTTCTTCGATGATTTCTGCTACATATTGAGCAGCTGGAAGCGGCTTATCTTCCTCCGTATAGCGAATGCCAAAGCCTCCCCCAAGATTTAAAACCTTAGATTCAAATCCATAGGCTTCCTTCCACTCATGAAGCTTTTCAAAAAGCTTTTGTGCAGCGACAATAAAACCTGTTGTTTCAAAAATCTGTGATCCAATATGGCAATGCAGTCCAAGTACTTCCACTCTTTCGGAGTCAAGTGCTTGTTTTAAGGCTTTTTCAGCTTGACCATTTTGCAAATCAAAGCCAAATTTTGAATCAGCCTGTCCTGTTAATATATAGTCATGGGTATGTGCCTCAATACCTGGTGTTACCCGTAAAAGTATTTTTGCCTTTTTCCCCATTTCATTACAAAGCGTACTTAATAGCTCTAATTCATAAAAATTATCGACAACAAAACAGCCAATTTCATGTGTTAAAGCCATCTCGATTTCTTCACGGCTTTTGTTATTACCATGAAAATGAATCCGTTCTACCGGAAAGCCAGCAGCAATTGCTGTATACAGCTCTCCTCCAGAAACCACATCAAGAGACAAGCCTTCCTGCTCAGCCAGCTGTACCATTGCAATGGTTGAGAAAGCTTTACTTGCGTAGGCAACCTGTGCTTTCACGCCAAGATTTTCAAAGGTTTCCTTGAAGCCTCTTGCCCGCTCCCTAATTAAAGCTACATCATACACATATAAGGGAGTTCCAAATTGTTCAGCAAGCTCTACTGTATCCAAGCCTCCAATTTCCAGGTGTCCTTTTGTGTTAATTTTTGAAGTTCCGTGAAAGTACATATGTTTCCCCTCTTCCTATGAAAACTTTTCTATATAGAAAAACCTTCAGAATTTTTTGAACATAGTTTTTTAGGGCAAAATAGACAGTAGTCTGATGTACTGTCTATTTTAAAACGATGTTTTTTAATTTTAAAAATACTTTATCATAAATTGACAAGCTTCGCAATTCAATACGGAAATTTGAATAAACCGCCCTACTGTGAAGGCTGCCTCTGCCTGTCAGCTGTGCGAGTAATGCTTGGACGAAGCCTTGCACCCGGAACAGCTCTGCGTATAAGGATCATCAGCAATGCCTTTGGATAAAACGGAATAAACGGCCATAAATATGGTGTTCCCAAAGGCTTTTTTGCCGCCTGCCATAAAATAAACAGCGTGATAATAATAACAAATCCCGGCACATGGAATAAGGCAACTGCGAGCAAGAAAATCAGCCTGGTTATTTTATTGGCAACACTTAATTCATAGCTTGGCGTTGTATAGGTACCGATCGCTGCTAGCGAAACATATAAAATCACCTCAGGCACAAATAGCCCTACATCAATGGCTATTTGCCCAATTAAAACAGCAGCAATCAAGCCCATCGCTGTGGCAAGAGGTGTCGGTGTATGTATAGCTGCCATTCTCAACACTTCAATTCCAAAATCAGCTAGGAATATCTGCCAAATCACTGGAACATTCGTTTCTTTATTTGGACCAATAAATGATAATGACTCCGGCAAAAGCGATGGCTCTAAAACAAATAAAAACCAAAGCGGCAATAGGAATAGTGAAGCAGCAATACCTAGGAATCTCATCCATCGTTCAAAAGTACCAACGGCAGGTGATTGCCGGTATTCCTCCGCATGCTGCATATGGTAGAAATACGTCGTCGGGGTAATAATGACGCTTGGAGACGTATCAACATAGACAAGAACATGACCCTCCAGAAGATGGGTTGAAGCAACGTCAGCTCTTTCTGTGTAGCGGACAAATGGGAAGGGATCATACCCCTGCTTGAAAAGGTATTCTTCAACCGTTTTATCTGCCATTGGTATTCCATCTAATTTGATCTTAGAGATTTCCTTCCTAATAATCTCTATTAAATCCGGATTGGCAATTCCATCAATGTAACCAATGGCTACGTCTGTTTTTGACCTCTCACCAACAGATGTGATTTCAAAGCGCAGCCGTTCATCTTTAATTCTTCTTCTGGTTAAAGCGGTATTGAGAATAATATTTTCTACAAAGCCATCTCTGGATCCGCGGATAACCTTTTCCGTATCCGGCTCCTGCGGTGTTCTGCCCGGATAGCTTCTGGTGTCGATCACAAAGGCCTCTTCTTCCCCTTCAACCAAAATAACAAGCAATCCGGAAAGAACCTGATCCACCAGCTCATCCATCGTTTTTACTCTTTCAACTGAGTTATGCACAATTCTGTTTTCAACGATTTCAAAAATTTTCGTTGAAACTTTTTCATTATCATTGATCTGAACAAGCTCTTCGATAATTTCAACGATAATAAGAGTATCTGTCAGCCCATTCACATAGTACATATGTACATCTTTGCGCAGGATTTTTAGCTTGCGAATGCCTAAATCAAAGCTTTTGCCAAGCCCGATTCGCTTTTCCATATATTTTTCTACTTCATTTAAGCTTTTAGGAATAGGCATTTTATTCTTGTTCTCAGCCATTGAAACCACTCCTTTCCAAAATAAGCTCAACCGCTTTCCTTGTGATTGGCGAACCCTTTTTGACATCATCTTTACCTGCCATTTTTCCAATATCTCCAATTCCAACAATGAGCGGAATGTTTAACTGGTCCAGGCAATAGACGGTATCTCCATTTAATCGGCCAATTTCCAGTTCAGGTACACCATATTTATCGACACCATATGGAGTGAGATCTCCATCACGGTCGATGCAGACATCTACTCTCGTCCACTCAGCCTGCTTAGTGCGGGCTGCAACCGCAATAATCCCTAGAACATGTATGTCTTTATGGCTAGCCACATATTTAAGCGCATTTTCTCCAGTCCCTTCTCCGACTATGCCGCTATCATCAAACATCGCAAAAACAGGGTCTGAGGCAGCCTTTTTAATGAGCTTCACAATGAGATTGCCATTAATCGGCGTTGGATTTCCATGTGATAAAGTTATACATGTTCCACCCACTTCTTTTGCAATAAGCTCGATTGATTTTCTTGCGTGATCGTCTCCATCTGTTATTAAAATAACGCGCCGCCGATCATCCATGTTTTTTATTCCTTTCTTGTTTATTAATGCCTAGAAGTCCGGGCATTTATGTGAGTGAATGACCATATTTAAATTTTCCAGCCATCCTTTTCCTATTTAACGAAATAGATCCACTGATACAGCGATCCAAAAATCTTGCCAAAAACGAATGCCATGAGCAGATAAACGATTTTTCCGTCAATCCCGATTCTTTTCGCCAGAATCGGAAAGACATTTAACACCTCTGTTAAAGCGGCAGCGAGCATGCCAATAAAGATGCCAGATGCCAGCCCTATCGGGATGAGAATATATTTGGTGATAGAAAAACTCGGTTCCCACAGGGTACCCAACCCCCCGCACACAGCTCCGAAAACAACAGCCAGCTCATAGTAACGGATCATTTTCATTGTTTTCGTCAGCTGGGTTAATCTTGGTATGACCCCCAATACGGCAAGGAACGCGACAAATCCTGCTCCCACCGCAAGTCCGCCCGCAAGGCCAATAAAAATAACAATGACAACATTAAATGTCGTCAATTTGCTTCATACTTTCTTTGTTTTCGTTCATGGCAACGTAATGGTCAAGATCCATTTGATAATTAAACATCTCTACCTCAAGCGGGCTCGGTTCTTCGTTCAGGCGTTTTTTAAAGATATGGTTAAAGAAAAGGATCATTCCCATTCCTAAGCCAATCGAATAGGGAATTTGAAAAACAAGCGGCTTTTCGTCCACTTCTCCTGTCAAAATCGTATAAATGCGCTGATGAACAATCCGCATGCTGACATCCTCATGGAAATTCATAATCGTCAAGGCTGCACCGATAAATAATAGAAGCCAGACGGACAGAAAGACTGGAAAGGATATCTTCTTCTTTTTTGAAATGACCCCTACAATGACTTGGGATGGACCGATGGTTTGGACATCAGCTCTAGGAAATGAATTTGTTATTAATTGAATAACCTTCATGACATCAATGACAACAATGTTATTGTCATTTTCAGACACTTGGTAGACATGTAATTTCTCCAGCTGACCATAGACTTCTTCATTAGCAATGATTTGTGCAATATCTTTTAAAATAATAGAATCGTTTTTCCTGACTTGAATCCGATGACGAAGACGAATATACACCGTTTGATCCATACGTTCACTTCCCAAAAAGATGTTTTCTTTGTACTTAGTAGTATGGATTACAACTATTAACTTCATGAAAACCAATATTTGGAGGTAATCTTTCTCGGAATGAAAAAGGTAAAATTCGTCCGCTGATTTCCGCTGTAATTAAAGGCAAAATTTACCAAACGGTAAAATAAAAAACGCCTGGGTTCATTCCAAGCGTTAAGAATACACAGATATAAACTTTAAATAATCTTGGTTTGTATCTAGATCTAGAAAGCTTCTTTCATCATTCATCGGAATGTGCTTTCCTTTCATAGCAGGATTCCTTAACAGGTCTTTGGCCCCTTTGTCACCTTCCAGCAGCAAAAGTCTTGCAAAAATTGATTTTCTAAAAAGAATAGGCGGCTGTATTTTCCCTTTATGATAGGAGGCTGCATAATCGCAGGCATGCTCCTTTTTAAAAACGTTTATTAGGGATTCCAGCATTTCAGCTGTTATAAACGGCTGATCCCCTAAAATGACCATTGAACCATCAAATTTCTCCCTTTGTGCCTGCAAGATGCCCCTTTTAAGCGACTCTGACATCCCCAAATGCGATTTGCTGCAGGGTAAAACTTTGCATTTAGGATTGGAAATGAGCTCATATGAAAGCCAATTTAGAGGATCATTCATTTTAGTGATAACAAATATCTTTTCTAGGGAAGTATGCAGGGCGGTCTTTAACGCCAGGCTTCCAACAGTAAGATTGCCAGCAGGTAACGATAGTTTGCATTGCCCCATACGGCGGCTTGTACCCGCAGCTAGATAAACCCCCGCCAGTTTCATAGTCGTTTTCCTCTTTTTGAAATGATCTCAGCCATAATACTGACCGCTATTTCCTCTGGTCCATCCGCCCCAATGCTTAGTCCAATTGGTGAATGCAGCCATTGGGGAATATCCCCGTCTAACAGGCGTTCTGTCCGTTTTCTTGAACCTAAAATTCCAACATAGTTTAGTTGAGCATCCTTGACGGCCTTTAAAATTTTCCTATCTCTTTGAAAATCGTGGGTCATAATAATGAGAGAGTCAAATATATCCAAATGCAACTGTCTGATTATCTGATCGATTTCACCAATCTGGAGCGATTTTGCAAAAGGAAAAAAGTCTCTTGAACAAAAGGCACTGCGCCAATCAAGAATATGAACTGAAAAACCTAATTGGTTGGCTAAGGAAGCCAAAAATCTCGAATCCTCTCCTGCTCCAGCCAGGTATAGTTCCTGTTTTGGCCAGATTATTTGTATAAATAAACGTTCTTCTTTAAAGTGATAAATTTTCGACATGGCAGTAAAGGGTAAACCATTATTCAGTAAATCACGATAAATTTCCGTAAATTCAGGGGTGCCGCTGAAATCGGCAGGCTGCATCTCGGCAACATAACCATAATGATCATGGCAATCCAATGATTGAAAAAAGAGAACGGGCCGCTTTTGCCGCAAAATAGCATTAATACTGGCTAATTGTTCACGAAACCGGCTGTCAATATCGCGGACGAATACAGAAATAACCCCGTTGCATCCTGCTCCAGCTCCCCAGCCAAGATCATCCTCAGAGCTTAGATCATATTCATAGATTTCAGCCTTTCCCGTTTGGAATAATTCTTCTGCCCGGATCATGACATCACTTTCCAGACAGCCTCCGCTAATCATGCCCATCTTTGATCCATCTCTGCTAATTAGCATTGATGTTCCCTCTTTTCGATAAGCTGATCCCTGAACCTGTACGACTTGAGCAAGTACTGTCGGCTGGTCGTCGTTTAGCGCGTGTCTAATCAGGTCCTGAAAACGATCCATATCCTCCCCCCTCAACCAATATCCAACATTCCACATGTTCTATTTCAAACACATTCATCATGAATGAGATTTTTGCAAATGGATAAAATAGGCATAATTGTACATATCGTCCATAACTATTATCATTTTATGCCATAAATATTTTTGTTAGCACCTGCCCGATGGGTAAGGAGGTTCAAGGATGAGCGAAAATCAGATCAGATCATCAGTCGGAAAGCCTGAACAAAGAATTGATACGGTCGAAAAAGCAGCTGGCACGCTTAGATATATTGGTGATTACACAGTACCAGGCCTTTTGCATGCGAAATTAGCAACAAGTACATATGCTCATGCAAAAATAAAATCGATAGATACAAAGGATGCTTGGGCAGTCAAAGGGGTGCGTGCAATAGTCACTGGAGATATGTTCCCTTATCATATCGGTCCTATTTTAGCGGACCGGCCCCCTTTAGCGTACGAAAAGGTCCGCTATTATGGAGAGCCGGTTGCGATTGTTGTCGCGGATCAGGAACATCAGGCAAAAAAAGCAGCCAATAAAATAAAGGTTGACTATGAGCCTCTTCCGGTTGTTAATTCCGTCAAGCAGGCTTTTCAAAGCGATGCACCGGTCATCCATGAAAACTTAGGCCAGTATACGAAAATCATCAGCAATGTTTATCCACAGGCTGGATCCAATATTGGCAGCCATATAAAGATTCGTAAAGGAGATTTTATTTCGGCATGGGAGAGTTGTGAAACGTCGGTAACAGCTAATTTTTCTTTTAACCTTTCCGATCATGCAGCATTAGAAACAAGAAGTGCAAGGGTTGAAATTAATCCAGCTGGAAAGGTGGTTATTCATTCCTGCACCCAATCCCCTTTTACGATTAAAAAGGTGTTAAATCAATTTTTCAACATCGAGGTCGGCAATATCATTGTCCATACGCCGATGCTTGGCGGTGCCTTCGGCGGAAAAGGCACGGTTCAATTAGAACCGCTTGCCTACTTGGCATCTGTCGCTGTCGGGGGCAAATTAGTAAAGCTGGATTATGATCGCGAAGAAGATATGATTACGGCCCCATGCCACATTGGACTTGATGCCACCATTAAACTGGGAGCGGATAAAAATGGCAAGCTGCTTGCCGGGCAATACACCTTTCTCATTGATTCCGGCGCTTATACTGATCAGGCTGCAGGAATTACAAGAGCAATGGCTCTCGACTGTACAGGGCCCTACCATATTGAAAATGTATGGTGTGATTCTTATTGCATGTACACCAACCATCCTTATGCTACGTCATTTAGAGGCTACGGACATCCTGAGCTGACATTTGCTGTCGAGCGGACAATGGACATGCTGGCGAAAAAATTAAATCTCGATCCAATCGACTTAAGAATTAAAAATGCGATTAAACCAGGACACACATCGCCCACACAGGCCGTCATCACCGCAAATAACATCGGGGATGCGAAGCAGTGCATCATTCGTGCCAAAGAACTCATAAATTGGGATGAAGGCATAAAGCAAGAGACCGGAAAAAATAAAATACGCACAAAAGGAATAAGCCTTTTTTGGAAAACGTCGACGACGGCGACTAATGCTCAGTCAGGAGCAGTCTTAACATTTGAAGCAGATGGGAGTGTCAACCTAAATACAGCAGCCATTGAGCTAGGACAAGGGGCAAAAACAATTCTCGCACAAATTGTCGCCGAAAAGCTCGGAATGGATATAAAAAAGGTCCATGTGACAATGGAATTGAATACGCAATATGATCCGCATCAATGGCGGACCGTTGCCTCTAGCACCACCTATTTAGCGGGGAGAGCCGTGGTTGCAGCCGCCGATGATGCGATTAAGCAGCTGAAAAAGACCGCCTCAATTGTTTTGCAATGTTCTGAGGATGATTTGGATCTGGGAGGCGGCAGGGTTTTTTTACGTCCAAACCCTGAGTATGGAGTAGAAATAAAGGATATTGCCTTAGGCTATAAATTTCCTAATGGCCACTCCATTGAAGGACAAGTCATCGGCAGAGGAAAATACATTCAAAGGCATTTAACACCAATGGATAAAGAAACTGGCTTTGGCAAGCCGGGGCCGTGGTGGTCTGTCGGCGCTCAAGCCGTTGAAGTCGAGTGGAATACAAAAGATTATACCTATAAAATTTTAAAGGCTGTCAATGTGCTTGATGGCGGAACCATTATTAATCCGGCAACCGCCACCCAGCAAATGCGCGGGGGCATGTATTTAGGCCTAAGCTTTGCCAGCCATGAATCGTTTTGTTTTGATGAGAACGGAGTTGTCTTAAACCCGCAGTTACGGGACTATCAAATGATCCGATTCGGTGAACATCCTGAATATATCGTAGATTTCATTGAATCTCCTGCTGCTGATGGCCCTTTCGGCGCCCGCGGCATTGGCGAATATGGGGTAATTGGGATGGCTGGCGCTCTTGGCAATGCACTAACGGCGGCTGCAGAAGCTGATTTAAATCATTTGCCCCTTACACCTGAATTAATTTGGATAGCAAAGAAGGGAACTAATCAATGATTGCCTTTGATTTTGAGTACTACAGGCCCGAATCCATTCAGGAGACGATTGAAATTTTTCAAAAACTCGACCAAAAAAAGAAGAAAGTCTGTTTCTTTTCTGGCGGAACTGAATTTATTACGTTTGCCCGTGTCCATCAGGTCCATGCTGATTCAGTCATTGATCTAAAGGGCATTCCTGAATGTACAGCGTTGGAAGGAAAGGAAAATGACCTTATTTTCGGTGCGTCCGTTCATTTAAATCAGCTTATCGAGGCTAATCTATTTCCCTTGCTTAGCCAAAACTTGAGAAATATTGCTGACCATACCTCCAGAAATAAAATTACGCTGGGTGGAAATTTAAATAGCAGATTAATGTACCGAGAAGGTATGCTGCCTCTTTTAGTTGCTGATGCAAAAGTGACAATGTATGGAATTGAAGGTCATGAGACACACCCTATTACACAGGTTTTTGGCAAACAATCTTCACTAAAGCATGGGCAATTTCTGACGCAAATTTCAATAGATGGTTCTTTTGCGAAAATGCCTTATCTTGCAATCAAGAGGACAAGGATATCAAAAATAGGCTATCCAATTGTGTCCATAGCTGCCCTAGTTAAAGATGAAAAGCTGCGCATTGCTTTTAGCGGGATATGCGAGTACCCTTTTCGATCGAGGAAAATAGAAGATATTTTAAATGATAAGGGATTGCCAGTCCATGAACGAATCGATAAAGCGGTCAGCTGTATACCTGGTCCAATGATTGACGATAGGCATGCTTCAGGGCAATATCGCAAATTTGTTTTACAAAATGTGTTAGAAGAAGCTATGGAGTTTTTGGAGGGGTGAAAGCAATGTTATCAAATAAAATGGGTAAAACATTGGTAAACATTCATGTAAATGGCGATACTCGCGAGGCTGTCATTCGTTCAGCGGATACCCTTTTGCAAACACTGCGTGATGAACTGGGACTGACCGGTGCCAAACGCGCCTGCCAGAATGGCGATTGCGGGGCATGTACGGTCCTTATAAACGGTGAACCCATGCATTCATGTCTATGTCTCACCATTGAAATGCAGGATAAGATGATCACAACCATTGAAGGGCTGACAGACACCCCTTTACAAAGAGCATTCGTTGATAAATGGGCAATCCAATGCGGCTTCTGCACGCCAGGCTTCATCATCAATGCCCATGCCCTAATAGAAAAACACCCAGATGCAGACGACCAAACCATCGATGAATGGATGTCCTCCAACCTCTGCCGCTGCACCGGCTACCAAGAAATCAAAGAAGCCATCAAAACCGTACTAACCGACACCGACGCAGTATAACACTTTGGGGTCAAGGCCCCCCGCTGCGGTGATGCGGTAAAATGCCGGGGGCCAAATGCCGGGGGTCAGGCCCCCGCTGCGGTAACGCGGTAAAACGTCGGGGGTCAGGCCCCCGCTGCGGTAACGCGGTAAAACGTCGGGGGCCAGGCCCCCGCTGCGGTAACGCGGTAAAACGTCGGAGGTCAGGCCCCCGCTGCGGTGATGCGGTAAAGATTATCCTTTTTGGAAGCTATTGTTTCCGCTGTTAAGAGATTCGATGAGCGAGAGCGTCTGTGATGCTTGTTCGATTTGCTGCTGAACTTGTTCGAGCTGCTGCTGCTGTGCGGCTGTTGCCATAGTGACAGCTAATCCTTGCATTTGGTTTAGCTGCTGGGCTGCCTGCTGAAGCTGCTGCTGTGCCTGCTGCATGGATGGTAAATCAGTAGAGGTACTGCTTTGCTGAAGAGATTGCGCTGCCTTCTGCATAGCTTGCAGCGCTTGCTGCTTCTGATTTTGATATTGCTGCTCCAGCTTCGGCTCACTTATCTTGGCCTCCTGCTGTTTTAACTGCATTTGCTGTTCCTGAAACGATTGACCCTGCTGCTGATCATGGCTGCTCATTGTCATACCCCTTTCCAATCATCTTTCTATACCCTATTTTTCACATTGAACCATTTTATATGTGAAAAAAACCGCATGGATTGTTATAAATCCATACGGTCCTTCATCTGCTGCAATATTTTCTTTTCCAATCGGGACACCTGCACCTGTGAAATACCAAGTCTGGCCGCCACCTCTGATTGCGTCTGATCCTTATAATAACGCAAATAAACGATTAATCTTTCTCGTTCATCCAGTTCATTTATAGCTTCCTTTAAAGCGATTTTATCAAACCATTTTCCTTCATTGCCATCATCGATCTGATCAAGGAGAGTAATAGGATCCCCATCATTTTCATACACAGTCTCATGTATGGACGAAGGAGCGCGGCCGGCTTCCTGAGCAAGAATAATATCCTCTGCAGGAATATCCAGATATTCTGACAGCTCGGAAACAGTCGGAATACGGCCAAGGTTTTTCGATAAATCATCCTTAGCCTTGCGGATTTTATTGCCCATCTCTTTTAATGAACGGCTGACCTTAACGGTGCCATCATCCCTGATAAATCGCTGAATTTCTCCGATAATCATCGGGACCGCATAGGTTGAAAATTTCACATCATACGTAAGATCAAATTTATCTACCGATTTCAATAATCCAATACAACCGATCTGGAAAAGATCATCAGGTTCATACCCTCGATTGAGAAAACGCTGGACAACTGACCAGACAAGACGCATATTTTTTTGCACAATTAAATCGCGCGCCTCCTGACTTCCTGCCTGGCTTTTCTGAATAAGCTCTTTTACCTCATGATCCTTCAAAAATGTTTGGCCCTTATCTTGTTTTACCTCCACATCCATAGCAAGACTCCTTAATTACATAGCATTTTACTATTTGTTAAATGCTTCCTTAATCGGATTTCTGTGCCTTTCCCCGGTTGCGATTGAATTTCGATTTCATCCATAAAATTCTCCATTATTGTAAAGCCCATGCCAGACCTTTCAAGCTCTGGCTTCGTTGTAAACAGCGGCTGCCTCGCTTCTTCAATATCTAAAATGCCAATGCCTTCATCTTTAATCGATAGGTCAATAAACCCGTCTTCAATCGTACACGAAATATACACGATTCCTGTAGGATCTTGTTCATAACCGTGAATGATGGCGTTAGTAACGGCTTCAGAAACAACGGTTTTAATTTCAGTCAATTCATCCATGGACGGATCCAGCTGGCTAATAAAAGCGGCAACCGTTACGCGTGCAAAGGATTCATTCTGGCTTAACGCACTGAATTGGATTTGCATTTCATTTTTCATATTAGGCAACCCCCAGTCTATGCAAAGCAAATTCTTCTGTCGGCTCTAAGCGAATAATCTTAAATAAGCCTGACATTTCAAACAATCTTTGTACAGCTGGAGAAATTGCACAAACAACCATTTCACCATGGTTTTGTTTAATTTGTTTATATCTTCCCAAAATAACACCCAAACCTGAACTATCCATAAAAGACAGATGTTCAAGATTCAGTACAATATGATGAATATCATAATCCTCAATGGCTTTAGTTGCCTGGGTGCGAAGCTCATCAGCAGAATGATGATCAAGCTCACCGCTCAGGCGAATGCACAACACATCTTTCTTTACTTCTAAATCAATAGTAAGACTCACTATTACTAGCCTCCTTATGAAAAATCAAATGGCCTTTAATAGTGAGTCAATTCGATATTCTAAGCTGCGATTCCTTCAACAAGACAAAACTAGTGCCTATTCGCTAAAAAAAGACACGGGGACAGGTCCCCTGTCCCTGCCAATTATTCGCCTGCTTTAGTGAACATGCCCATGGCGCGTTTATAAAGTGTCCACCAGGAAGCCTGCTTGCTTGATTCCTTTGCAACAAGCGGACTTTCAATAATCGTTTTTCCATCCTGCTCTATTTTTAAAACACCAATTTTGTCGCCCTTTTTCACAGGAGCCTTTACCTTTTTGTCTAAAATAATGGACTGTTTTACATTTTCGACCCCTTCACCTTTTTTTGTCAAAAGGGAAATAGGTTCGCTTGTCACGGCTTCTACTCTTTTCTTTTCACCCTTGCTTACCGCGACTTTGCCAAGGCTTGCATTTCTCTCATACATTGGATGTGTTTTATATTGGCTGAAAGCATAGTCAAGCATTTTTGTCACTTGTGCATTGCGCTCTTTTGAAGTCGGTGCACCAAAGACAACAGCAATCACACGCATGCCTTCTTTTTCAGCGGTCGCAGTCAGACAATATTTTGCTTCGTTTGTGAACCCTGTTTTCAAGCCATCAACACCAGGATAGAACTTAACAAGCCGATTCGTATTGACAAGCCAAAATTTCTTATCCGTATCTTCACGCAGATAAGATTCGTAGACGCTTGTAAATTTCGTAATATCTTCATATTTAAGAAGTTCTTTTGCCATGATCGACATATCATGGGCAGTGCTGTGATCATCTTTGCCTGGAAGCCCTGTGGCGGATTTGAATTCAGTATTTTTCAAACCAAGCTCTTTGGCCTTTTTATTCATCATTTCTACAAATGCTTCTTCAGATCCGGCAAGTCTTTCCGCCATGGCAACAGAAGCATCATTACCTGAAGCAATAGCAATCCCCTGAAGCATTTGCTTGGTGGTCATTTCCTCACCAGGTTCAAGGAAGATTTGGGATCCGCCCATGGAGGCTGCATATTCGCTCGCACGAATTTTTTCATCCCATGTTAATTTCCCTTTGTCAATCGCTTCCATTATTAGCAGCATGGTCATTATTTTGGTCATACTTGCCGGCGGAAGCTGTTCATGACTATTTTTCTCATATAAAACGGTTCCTGTATCCCGCTCAATTAAAATGGCGGATTTTACATTAGGAGTCAGCTCGACTCCTTCGCTTTTCTGTTCTTTTTCTTCAGCAAAAGTTGAAGGAACACATACCATTGTTAATAAAAAAGCCGTCACGATTAAAGAGACGAATCGTTTCATCACATACACCCTCCATTCTGTATAGATTCCATCATTTCCATTTAGAAGAAATTTATACCAGAATAGATGGTGAAAAAACATAAGAAAAACGCCAGGGAAATTAGAGCTTTTCCACCGGCGTTTTTTCGCTGTTATTCAGTTATTGCTTCATGTATTAAGATTGGAGAGGCTATTTTTTCTGATGAAATTCGAATATTGCTGTAAAGTTTTTCTTTTACTTCAGCGATATTTTCAAAATTGCTGTGAATCGTAACAAGGGATTCGCCTTTTTTCACAGGATCCCCAATTTTTTTGCGCAAAATAAGTCCAACCGCCAAGTCTATCACAGAGTCCTTTGTCGCTCTTCCGGCCCCGAGGAGCATTGCGGCTGTTCCGATTTCATCTGCAGTCATTTCAGCCACATATCCATCCTCTTTTGCCTCAAGTTCAAAGGTGTAGCTTGCCTGCGGTAATTTTTCTGGATGATCGGCTACTGTTGGATCACCGCCCTGGTTTTGCAGAAAGATCTTAAATTTTTCTAATGCTGAACCGTTGGCGATGGCCTCTTCGAGCATTTCCCTTGCCTCATTTAGCGAGGAAGCTTTTTCAGCTAAATACACCATATAGCTTCCTAATGTCAGGCAAAGCTCAGTTAAATCCTCTGGGCCTTCCCCTTTTAATGTATCAATGGCTTCTTTTACTTCAAGGGCATTCCCTATCGCAAAACCAAGCGGCTGACTCATATCGGAAATAACAGCCATTGTCTTTCTGCCCACATTATTTCCTATCCTAACCATCGCTTTGGCAAGTTCACGTGAATCGTCCAGTGTTTTCATAAAAGCACCGGCGCCTGTCTTTACATCAAGAACGATTGCATCTGCGCCTGCAGCGATTTTTTTGCTCATGATCGAGCTGGCAATCAGCGGGATACTATTTACCGTCGCTGTTACATCACGAAGGGCGTAAAGCTTTTTATCAGCCGGCGTCAAATTTCCGCTTTGGCCAATGACAGCGATTTTATCTTTATTTACCAGATTGATAAACTCATCTTTATCAATTTCCACATGAAAACCTTTGACTGATTCCAGCTTGTCAAGGGTTCCTCCGGTGTGGCCAAGCCCTCTTCCAGACATTTTCGCAACAGGAACGCCCACAGCAGACACCAATGGTCCTAATACAAGTGTGGTCGTATCACCGACCCCGCCCGTTGAGTGCTTATCCACCTTAATCCCATTGATTTGAGACAAATCAATCTGTTCGCCGGATTCCACCATCGCCATCGTCAATTCCGCTCGTTCACTCTCCGACATCCCCTGAAAATAAATTGCCATCATCAGCGCACTCACCTGATAATCCGGAATCGACCCATCCGTATAGCCATTAACAAAAAAACGAATCTCCTCCGCCGACAGCTCCCCGCCATCCCGCTTCTTCTCAATAACATCCACCATTCTCATATACAATCACCCCATCCATTTAAAGCATCACCGCATCGGGGGTCAGGCCCCCGGCGCTTTAAAGCGTTACCTCATCGGGGGTCAGGCCCCCGATGCTTTAAAGCGTTACCCAATTTCAGCGACGATGGTTTTGACGTAGCGCAGGAAATCTGTTTTTACTTTTTCGGTTGTTTCGATGACTTCTTCGTGGTTGAGCGGCTGGTCTAGGATTCCAGCAGCCATATTGGAAATACAGGAGATGCCTAAGACTTTCATCCCTGCATGTCTGGCAACAATGACTTCTGGAACGGTAGACATGCCGACTGCATCCCCGCCCATAAGACGAATCATACGAATTTCCGCAGGAGTTTCATAGGTCGGGCCTGTATTTCCAACATAGACACCTTCCTGAACCTTCAGCTGGATTTTCTCAGCAATTCCCTTTGCAGCTGTTCGCAGATCTCGGGAATACGCCTCAGACAAATCAGGAAAGCGTACGCCAAGCCGTGAATCGTTCGGTCCAATTAACGGATTGCTTCCCATCAAATTAATATGGTCGGAAATCAGCATCAGATCCCCCGGTGAAAAGCTTTCATTGACCCCGCCTGCAGCATTCGTCACAATTAATTTTTCAATTCCCAGCTCTTTCATGACACGAACTGGAAAAGTTACTTTATCAAAGGAATACCCCTCATAATAATGAAAACGGCCTTTCATGGCAGCCACCTGAACACCGTTAAGCGAGCCGAAAACAAGCTGGCCCGCATGCCCCTCGACTGTCGAAACAGGAAAATCCGGAATATCCTTATAATCAATTTGCACGGGTGATTCAATCTCATCAGCTAATACGCCAAGACCTGATCCAAGAATGAGGCCAAGCGTTGGCTGGTGTGGAATTTTTTCTTTTAAATAACTTGCAGCATTTTGAATTTTAGCGTAATCCATACCTTTTCTCCCTTACTTCAATTCATTTAGAAAGCTTTTGCCATATTCAGGCATCTTCACGTTAAAGTTTTCCGCAATCGTTGCACCAATATCAGCGAATGTTTCCCGTATAGGAAGCTCTTTTCCTTCAGTAAAATGCTTCGCATAAACAAGCAGAGGCACATACTCTCTCGTATGGTCTGTTCCATGATGAATCGGATCATTTCCATGGTCAGCAGTAATGATCAGCAAATCGCCATCCTGCATTTTCGCAAACACTTCAGGAAGTCTGGCATCATATTCCTCAAGTGCCTCACCATAGCCTATGGGATCCCGTCTATGGCCATACTTGGCATCAAAATCAACCAGGTTCAAAAAGCTAAGGCCAGTAAAATCCATGTCAAAAGATTCGAGAAGTTTATCCATGCCATCCATATTTGAAACGGTCCGAAGTGACTTGGTTACCCCTTCACCGTCAAAAATATCGGATATTTTCCCAATAGCAATCACATCAAAGCCAGAATCCTTCAGTTCAGACATCACCGTCCGTTCAAAAGGCTTTAAGGCATAGTCATGGCGATTAGAGGTTCTTTCAAAGTTTCCAGGCTCACCGACAAACGGTCTGGCAATCACCCTTCCCACCATATACTTTTCATCGAGCGTCAATTCGCGGGCAATTTCACATATTTTATACAGCTCATCTAGAGGGACAATTTCTTCATGAGCAGCAATCTGCAGCACCGAGTCAGCAGAGGTATAAACGATGATGGCACCGGTTTTCATATGCTCTTCGCCAAGCTCTATAATGATCTCTGTTCCGCTTGCCGGCTTGTTTCCGAGGACCTTTCTGCCTGTGCGTGCCTCTAATTCTGAGATAAGCTCCTCCGGAAATCCATCAGGGAAAACCTGGAATGGCTGTTCAATATATAAGCCCATAATTTCCCAATGACCAGTCATCGTATCCTTTCCTGTTGATGCCTCTTTCATTTTTGTAAAATAGGCAAGCGGTTTCTGAGCCTTTTCAATACCTTTAATTTCACGGATATTGCTAAGACCGAGTTTCCCCATATTCGGCATATTTAACCCATTCATCTTTTCTGCAATATGCCCAAAGGTATCGGCCCCCTTATCATTATATTTCTCTGCATCCGGAGCTTCGCCAATCCCAACGGAGTCCATTACAACAACAAAAATTCTTTTATATGAAGACATCATATTACCTCCTGGAAATCATGTTTATCTAGGTTCTGTTTTCCCCGAAAGGAACGGTTAACCAATCAATATATCAATAGGATATGCTTATCAAACATGATTAAAACAAATAATATACGTCAGAAGTCTGACAACTATAGTTTATCGAAATGCAAATAAAATGAAAAGAAAAAGCCTCCATTTTCATGAAAGCTTTTTATAAAAAAATTCTATTAATCTTTTAATAAATATAGATTTACGCCCGCGGATGGAACTGGCTGTATACGTCCTTTAGCCGTGTCTTTGATACATGTGTATAGATTTGTGTCGTGGATATATCTGCATGGCCCAGCATTTCCTGAACTGCCCGAAGATCAGCGCCATTTTCAAGCAAGTGGGTCGCAAACGAATGTCTTAACGTATGAGGCGTTAAATCCTTTTGAATATTTGCTTCTTCTGCAAGCTTCTTCAAAATTTTCCAGAAGCCTTGCCTTGTCAATCGTTTTCCATGATGATTTAAAAACAAGGCATTTTCACTCGGTCCTTTTGAGATAAATTTGCTTCTTCCTTCATGAAGATATTTATCAAGTGCATCTGCAGCTGTTTTTCCAATTGGAATAATCCGCTCTTTATTCCCTTTGCCAATACATCTGACAAACCCCATCGTTAAATGAACATCGCCTAGATCAAGGCCAATTAACTCACTTACCCGAATACCTGTTGCATAGAGAAGCTCAAGCATCGCTTTATCGCGGAGGCCGTAATGGTCCTTCGCCTTAGGTGCATCAAGCAAAGTCTCAACCTCCTGCATATTCAAAACCTTTGGCAGTCTGCGTTCCTGTTTGGGTGATTCAATATGGACCGATGGGTCATGGTCCGTCTTCTTTTCTCTGAGCAGAAACTGGTGGAATGCGCGCAGGGATGCAATGTGTCTTGCCAGCGTTTTTGCCGATTTTCCCTGCTCCTTTAAATATTTTAAAAATTGGACGATCTGCAGCCGCTGAACTTCATTTAAAACTTCAACTCTTTCAATATTCTTTAAATATTTCAGATAGCTTTTTAAATCACGTTCATAGGACACAATGGTATTTCTGGCCAGTCCCTTCTCTACCGTTAAAAAGTGTATAAAATCCTTTAGCTCGTCCTCCATGATAGCATTACTCCCCGTTTAAATAAAAAAGAATAATTCGGTCAAACCAGTTCGATTCTACATCATCATTCACACTGGCAGATACCTTTACCGCCGCTCCCTCTGGTTCATCATAGCGGTGATAATCCTGATATTCTTCATTTAACCACATAATACCATAATAAAAAAGGATTGTGCATCCAGTAAAAAGGACAAATACTTTGATTGTTTGCAGTATCATCTTAAACCACGATCTCATGATTTCTTCCCCCGAAAAATCGTTATTACTACAAGGTATGCCAATTTGGACAAGAATTATACCTACTTATTTTTCGGGAGCTGCTAGCAGGGTTATTTTTGGGACAAGGTGCCTGTCCCCGTGTCCTCAATAAAAAAACCTTTCCTAAAACTAGAAAAGGTTTAAAAACTATTATTCTTCATTTGAATCCTTGATTTTATCATGGCAGCGGTAGCAGATTCCATGAAAGGTCAGGCGGTGATCTTTAATTTTAAAGTTCCAGCGCCGTTCCACTTCTTCCTCAACATCGTCGAGTAAATCCTCCTGAATTTCATCAACCGCACCACATTCAATACAAACAAGATGATGGTGAAAGTGTGCTGCGCCTTCCTGACGCAAATCATAGCGGGATACCCCATCACCAAAATTAATTTTATCGACAATTTTTAATTCAGTCAGTAACTCAAGTGTTCTATATACAGTTGCTAAACCGATCTCAGGCGATTTTTCTTTTACAAGGAGGTAAACATCTTCCGCACTTAAATGATCCTCTTCATGCTCTAATAATACGCGGACGGTTGCTTCACGCTGAGGTGTTAGTTTATAGCTGGATGAATGCAACTGTTTCTTTATTCTATCAAGTCTGCTTTCCATTTTAGAAGTTCCTCCCTCGCCACTAAACATTCCCATTATAACAGATAAAGGGGTAGATTCAAAATAAAATTATTACAATCAAGTGATAATAGGGATTATCAAGTAATAATCAATATAAACACACTAAAAAACGGATAAACCTATTGGTTCATCCGCTAATAAAGTTAAATGGAGTGAAGAACTGACTTCATTAACATAGGTGAAATAAAAGCCTCAATTCCAGCAGCAGCTCCCAGGAAAACAATGGCAATTGCAAATGCAGCCATATATCGGCCAAATAATGGCAGCATCGGTTCGCCGATTTTCTTCATGAACTGTCTTTGGATCATCTTTAATGAGAATGACACGGCAAGGGTTGCCGAAACAATAAAGATCGGGATAATAAGAAAGTTTTGCGGCAGAACAGCTACAAAAGAAAGCAAAAATCCATTCCAGCCCATTTTATTAACTAAAAACCCAACCGTAAATCCCACTACCATACCTTTCATGAACAATAACACAAGGATGACCGGAAGCCCGATAATGGAAATACCCAATATCCACATAAGGCCAATATATTTCGTATTATGGAAAAAGCTTTGCCGCAAAAGATCATTGGACGCAGCTATCTCTTCATTTGACATTTGACTGAAGAACTGTGAAAGGTAGTAAAATAAATCTTCTTTTTGTGTAAAGCTTAAACTATTAACAACGATAGCCCCAAACACAACACCCATTAGAAAAAGGACAATGACAAATAAATAAATTGAGGAATGCTCACGAAAATGGAGTGCAGCGACGTTCTGGTACATTTTTTTTCTCAATTGCTCTTCCTCCCGTTCTCTTCTTAGCGCATTAAAATTTAAAGCGCGAGGCTTCTTCTCCTAAGAAGTTTTCCAATTAGTAAAGTGTATGCTTGTCCTTTTTCGGTATGACAGTTTTTCGGCTTGGAATTTTCAAAATGAAAGAGCAAAAAACATCCAGCCCCATTAATGAGACTGGATGTTTTTTAAAAGTATAATGAATCTGCTTCAAGATTTGTCCAACGTTAGCACATTAGTCAGTAATTTTCCCGTACTTACCTCCTCCGCCAGCTGAAAGATGTATTTTCCCCTCTCTTGCTTTAACAATCATTTCAGCCGTCTTAATCGGGATAATTTCACGTAACTTTTCTAATGGAACCTCATGGAGAATAGCCATTTCTGTGCCGAAATAATCAAGCAGTTTTCGGAGCATTTTCGGACCCAATCCCGGAATGAATTCCAGCGGCACCTGATGAATATAGGGCGGGCGACCTGCAGGCGATTCATCAGAAGTCTTTAGCTCCAAGATTCTGTCAGCAACGCCCTTCACAAATTTTGTATGACCGCATTCGCTGCATTCACCGATTTCCGGGTCGAATGGAGCGAAACATTTAGCACATACGGTCTGATGATATTTGCCGAGTAAAGGATCAAGGCCATAATTGGCTATAATCCCGCGGCCATCAATCCCTTTTAATGCTTTTTCAAGCTCATTAAATGCAGGGGCCTCCATTCTGAGCACATGATATTCTCTGGCAATTTTTTTTAAGGAATGAGCATCAGAATTGGTTACAAAGGAATACTGATGAAGCTCCCCAATTTGATCAGCCATTTTTGTATTCGCACTTAGACCAAGCTCAATGCCATCAATCAAATCTTTATCCAGTACTTCCGTTAATGAGCGTTGGACGCCTTTGCCAAACAAGCTTTTAAAAGGAGTAAAGACATGCGCTGGAATAAATAATCCCCCAAGCTCCTTAACCTTGGCCTGCAGCTTTCGTCCGGACACATAAATCCGCTGAGAGCTTAATGTAATATTTTTCAAATGGCTGGAAAGCCACATGGAAAATTCGCGCATGATCTCTAAGTTTCGAAAATAGCAAAGAACATGGATTGGGCCATGGCAGCTTTCATCATATATTTCCAGCTCTGAGCCTGGGATAATTGTCAAATCGCCAAATTGCAGCCCGCCTTGCGGATGATCAGTTACATCCCCTGTCTCCTGGAGCTTGCTTATCTCCAAAATAACCTCTGGGGAATGGCAATCAATAATACCAATGATATGGAGGCCCTTTTCATTTCTGGCATGCTCAATAATATTTGTAAACGTCAGCGACTTAGCTCCCGTAATCTTTACCGGCTTGCCTGTCATTGTTCGACCAATATGAATATGTAAATCTGAGTAGTATTTATTCATCTTTATTTATTCAGCGCCTTTTGCAATTGCAAGTATTGGACTGCGTAGGCAGTTTTTGCATCATAAATTTTCTTTTCCTGTAATAATTGCTTCGCTTCCTCCAGGGTCAATTCGATTAAATTCACAAATTCATCCTCATCAAGACCTGCGGCATCCTCCTTTTGCTCCAGACCCTTTGCGATATATAAATGAACCAATTCATCGGCAAAGCCTGGTGAAGTATAGAAGGAAATAAGGTGTTCCATCTCCTTGCTGACATAACCTGTTTCTTCCTCAAGCTCACGTTTAGCGCACTGCAGTGGATCCTCGCCCGGCTCAAGCTTGCCAGCGGGAATTTCAACAATGATTTTTTCCAATGCTTTTCTATATTGCTCTACCATGACAATTTTATCATCTGCAGTTATTGCCAAAATGGCAACCGCTCCAGGGTGCTTAATAATTTCCCGCTTTGAATGGCTGCCGTTTGGAAGTTCTACATCCTCTACCTGTAAGCTAATCACTTTTCCATCGAAAATCTTTTCTATTTTTATTGTCTTTTCCTCTAAGCGATTCATGTTTTGGCCACTCCTGTTCTATTCCGATTAGTTTGTCTCATACATATTATCATACATCACTAGGAGGAATATAAAATGAAGGTTTACGTTCATGAAAAGGGCGTTATTCTCGTAGGGAAAGCATGGCAGATCCGGGCAAAATTGAAGGAATATCGAAAGGAATTTGCCTTATTAAAGGATTGGGTAGATACAAAAGGGCCTAAGAATTGAGATTTTCTCTTTATCTTCGTTAAAATAGAGAAAACAAAGGAAATCGAGGTACGATTTAATGAAGAAAAAACGACTGGGCAAATCAGATTTAAATGTAAGTTCTCTTGGACTTGGCTGCATGTCTCTTGGAACAGATCCAAAAAAAGCTGAAGCCATTATTGATGCGGCATTAGAAGAAGGGGTTAATTATTTTGACACGGCAGATTTATATGACTTTGGCGAAAATGAACAGATTGTCGGGCAGGCGCTAAAAAAGGTAAGAGACCAAGTAATTATTGCAACAAAGGCAGGAAACCGCTGGAATCAGCAAAAGGATGGATGGAGCTGGGACCCCTCCAAGACATACATTAAAGAGGCGGTTAAAGCCAGCTTAAAAAGACTTGGTACGGATTATATCGACTTATACCAGCTTCATGGCGGAACGATTGAGGACCCAATCGACGAAACCATTGAAGCGTTTGAAGAACTAAAGCAAGAAGGGTGGATTCGCTATTATGGCATCTCATCCATTCGTCCAAACGTCATTCGCGAGTTTGTAAAAAAGTCAAATATCGTGTCAGTCATGATGCAATACAGCATTCTTGACCGCCGCCCAGAAGAAGAAATGCTGCCAATGCTCCACGAGCACGAGGTTGGTGTTGTCACCCGCGGAGGGCTTGCAAAAGGACTGCTAAGTGAAAAAATGCTCGAAAAAGCATCGGAGAAAGGCTATCTTGATTATTCATTCGAGGAGCTTCAGGAAGTGCTTCCCGTTCTTCGAAAAAGAGTGGCGGATACACGGTCCATGACCGAAATCGCCATACAATATAATTTGGCTAATCCTGCTGTGACATCAGTTATTGCAGGGGCAAGCAGCGTTGAACAGTTGAAAGAAAATGCACAAGCTGTTCGAGCTATTCCACTAACGAATGAGGAGATTTCGGTTATTCAAGGGATAGTTAAAGCAAACTTGTATGAGCAGCATAGGTAATGTTGGATAGGATAAAAGGTTTATGCATTACAAAAAAATCGCTTAGGCTACAATGTCCTAAGCGATTTTTCTATTTTATGTTTATTTGAAATTTTTCCAGTTTAGATCACTTTCACCAAGAAGTTCTTCAAAACTTTTATTTTTTTCCCGCAGTCTTCTTTCTTCCCGTTTGCGTTTTTCTTCTTCTTCGATTCTTTTATCTTCTTCTGCTTTTAACTGCTGCTTAGCGTCTTTTAGTTTTTCCATTAAATCACTATTTAGCATATCGCCAAGTGTAACTGGCTTATCATCCTTTTTCGGCTGGGAATGCTGTTTTTTCTTTTTCATGGTATCGCCTCATAAAAATAATTTTGTCACTTATTATAGCATGATTTTGACCATTTATAAATTCCAGAAATTCTATCCGATTCCCAAACGGATCATCAATAAAGAAACGATTTCTCCCATTTGTGATCAATGCCTGTAAATGAAAAAGTCATCTGAAATCTTCCTCCACATAAATAGTAAAAGGCACAGCATTAGTAACTGTACCTTTTATGATTCAATTTAGAATGCATCTGTAATAACATTCTCATCTATCTGCAGCTCTGCTTCGGTGCATTGAATAATTTCTTCAACTGTAAAGCCTTTTGCCACTTCAACCAGCTTAAGTCCTGAGTCTGTTACATCAATTACCGCCCGGTCCGTTATAATTCGGTTTACAACGCCTTTCCCTGTCAGCGGAAGTGTACATTCTTTGAGAATTTTTGATTCTCCGCTTTTGTTCGTATGATCCATGATAACAATGATTTTCTTTGCACCGTGGACTAGGTCCATAGCGCCGCCCATCCCCTTAATCATTTTTCCGGGGATCATCCAGTTTGCAAGATCCCCCTTTTCGGAGACCTCCATTCCGCCAAGAATGGCGACATTCACATGACCGCCGCGGATCATAGCAAACGATTCAGCGCTGTCAAAATAAGCTGCCCCAGGAATGGCAGTAACTGTTTCTTTACCTGCATTAATTAAGTCTGGATCCACTTCCTCTTTAGATGGATATGGCCCAATGCCAAGTAACCCGTTTTCTGACTGGAGCACCACTTGCTTATCTTCTGAAATATAATTTGCTACAAGCGTTGGCATGCCAATCCCAAGATTGACATAGAAGCCATTTTGAATTTCCCTTTCAGCCCGTCTTGCTATTTTCTCACGAACTGCTGCTTTATCGTTACTCAATGGCAGCGTCTCCTTTCTAAATGGAATAATTTATCTTGCTAAAGTCAATCTTTCAATCCGCTTCTCTTGATTTCCTTCGATTAATGTTTGGACATAGATGCTTGGTGTGTGAATAGAATTCGGATCAAGCTCGCCAATTTCGTATAGATTTTCTACTTCGGCAATTGTTACCTTCCCGGCAGCGGCAATCATTGGGTTAAAGTTTCTTGCAGTTTTATGATAGATAAGATTTCCCATTTTATCGGCTTTCCACGCTCTTACTAAGCTGAAGTCAGCGATTAATGATTCTTCAAGCAAATATTCTTTTCCATTAAATACCTTCGTTTCTTTTCCTTCAGCAATGGGAGTTCCTACCCCAGCCGGCGTATAGAATGCAGGGATACCTGCACCGCCTGCCCGAATTTTTTCAGCGAGCGTTCCCTGCGGAAGCAGCTCAACCTCAATTTCTCCTGATAACACCTGTCTTTCAAACTCTTTATTTTCCCCAACATATGAGCCTATCATTTTCTTAATTTGCTTATTCTTTAATAGCAATCCGAGACCCCAGTCATCCACACCGCAGTTATTGGAGATGACTGTTAAGTCCTTTACCCCTTTTTCTGCAAGAGCCAAGATTAGATTCTCCGGTATTCCGCAAAGGCCAAAGCCTCCGACCATCAGTACTGCGCCATCATGAATATCCTTAACCGCTTCCTCAAATGATGTACATATGTTTTTCATGTTCATTCTCCCCTCTCATCCTGAGAACGTTTTAACCTTTTTTAACAAAAGGCATGTAAGCATTTGCCGCTTGGAATCAAAAACATTCGCTCATGAAAGATTTTTTTACGCTAATTCTACGACTGTTGCTACTCCAAGGCCGCCTCCGATGCATAGAGTTGCCAAACCTTTCTGCGCCTTTCGTTTTTTCATTTCGTGAATTAACGTGACGAGAATTCTTGCACCGCTCGCTCCGATTGGATGACCTAGTGCGATGGCCCCTCCATTCACATTCAAAATTTCCTTATTAAAATGAAGCTCCCGATCTACTGCAAGAGATTGGGCAGCAAATGCTTCATTAGCCTCAATCAGATCCAGCTCTTCCATCGATACAGACGCTTTTTCCAATGCCTTTTTCACTGCGTTAACTGGACCGATTCCCATTATACTCGGATCAACCCCAGCACTTGCATTTGCCTTAATAGTCACAAGCGGCGCAATCCCCAGCTCATCAGCTTTTTTTCTGCTCATGACAACAAGCGCAGCCGCTCCGTCGTTAATTCCGGAGGCATTGCCTGCTGTGACACTTCCGTCTTTTTTAAAGGCTGGTCTTAAAGATGCTAATTTTTCGGCAGTCGTTCCCTTTTTTGGGTATTCATCCGTATCGAAAATGATCGGATCTCCCTTTCTTTGCGGAATTTCTATAGGAATGATCTCGTCCTTAAATCTGCCGCTTTCAATAGCATTTATAGCCTTTTCCTGGCTTTGTGCAGCAAATGCATCCTGTGCTTCCCTTGTTAATCCATATTTATCGCATAAGTTTTCTGCTGTAATTCCCATATGATAATCATTGAATGCGCACATTAAACCGTCAGAAATCATCGTATCAATGAGTTTCTGATCTCCCATTTTAAATCCATTGCGTGCATTTTGTAATATGTAAGGTGCCTGTGACATATTTTCTGTTCCGCCGGCAACAATAATGTCTGCATCCCCAGCGATAATAGCCTGTGCTGCCAGGTGGACTGCCTTTAATCCAGAACCGCAGACCTTATTAATAGTCATAGCGGAAACGCTTTCAGGGAGCCCGGCTTTTAGTGCCGCTTGTCTTGCCGGGTTTTGTCCAAGACCTGCCTGCAATACATTACCAAGAATAACCTCGTCGACTTGTTCAGGAGATACACCCGCTTTTTCAATTGCTGCCTTAACGGCCGCTGCTCCTAAATCCGTAGCTGACACATCCTTCAGGCTTCCATTAAAACTGCCGATTGCGGTACGGACTGCGCTGACGATTACAACCTCTGTTTGTCCCATATGATTCCTTCCCTTCTCGTCCAATTCAAAAACTTTGCTGAAAAGTTTTCCTGTCTTTAAGTAATTTCTAGAATGAATTGCAGAATTCCTTTTATTTTGTCAAATTTTCTATTATTCTTGCTTTTTCAAAATGGAACCAACTAAAATAAAGAAAATAGAAAACCTTTAAATCTATACACTATTAAACTATGAGATTGGAGTGGGAAACATGACGCTTGAAATGCCATCAAAAGTGACAATGATTGAAGTCGGTCCCCGTGATGGGCTGCAAAATGAAAAATCCTTTGTCCCGACTGATGTAAAAAAGGAATTTATTAAAAGTCTGAAAAAAGCGGGGTTAACTGAAATGGAGCTGACCTCCTTTGTTTCACCAAAATGGGTGCCGCAAATGGGAGATGCAGCTGAAATCGTCGCAGACTGCCTCGATGATCAAGCACGTGATATTGTTTTAGCGCCTAACCGAAAAGGAGTCGACCGCGTTTATATGACAGAGTGCAAAGCGGTTGCATTATTTGTCGGTGTCAGCAATACGTTCAACAAGAAAAACATTAATAAAACCACACAGGAAAGCATGAACGAATTAATACCGATTATTGGAGAGCTAAAAGAAAAGGGCTATTTCGTCAGAGCATGTATCTCCACTGCCTTCTACTGCCCCTATGAAGGTAAAGTAGAAATTGAAGACACAGTCAATCTATGCCGCCAATTTGTCGAAGCGGGTGCTGACGAGCTGAGTGTTGCTGATACAATTGGAATGGCAGCTCCTCATGAATCCTATGCTTTATTCAGCCGTCTAAAAAAGGAATTTCCAAATATCCTGATGACAGCCCATTTCCATGATACGAGAAAAATGGCTCTGACAAACATTTACGCTGCCCTGCAGGCTGGTGTTGACCGGTTTGATACATCGGCTGGCGGTCTAGGCGGCTGTCCTTTTGCTCCGGGTGCAGCCGGCAATGCGGCAACTGAAGATGTTGTCTATATGCTTGAGCGAATGGGCATCGAAACAAATGTCAATCTTGATCAATTAGTTGAAGCAGTTAAAATTGTTGTACCGCATATAACCCGCCCAATCGAAAGCACCTATTACCGCTTGCAGACACAATCTGTCTAATTAACAGAAAGTTTTCATGAATAAGCACCCCCTTCTTTATCCATGTTATTAAGTGATAAACCAAGAAGGGGGATATGCAAATATGTCTAAAAAGCAGGAAAAAGGCTACAGTCAAAAAGGAAAGCCGAATAGTGATACTGTCAGCCAAACGATTGCAGCTGAAGAATTAGAAAAAGCCATTCACCCGACAAAGCGTCAGAATTCTGAGCAATAAGACTACGACCAAAGCCGCTCCTTTTGAGCGGTTTTTATTTTCATATGGAAAGTTAACCCAGAGGTAATTCATGTTTTAAATTCCATAAAAATGGTAAAATAGAATAAACAGCTGCCGGAGGGATGAATATGAAAAGACTTCTTCGCTTTACTCGCTATCTCCTTTCCTTCATCGTTTTTCTGTCTACTATCGGGATTTATTTTTCCAATCGGCTTATGTACATGAGGAAAAAAAAGGACAATTTTATTGTTGAACGCGAAACAAAAGCTGGACGGTTTCATCCGGAGAAATTTGAAAACCTTCCAAAAAAGGAGGTTTTGATCCCTTCTCCATTTGGCTATGACCTTAAAACGGTGATTGTCGAGCCTTATCCATCAAACCGGTACATGATCATTGCACATGGGGTTACCGAAAATAAGGTAAATTCCGTCAAATATATGAATCTTTTTCTGGAGCGGGGGTTTAATGCAGTAATTTACGACCATCGCCGCCACGGAGAGTCAGGCGGAAAAACCACTAGCTTCGGTCATTACGAAAAATTCGATTTAAAAGCAGTCGTTGATTGGCTTAAGAAGACAAAAGGCCCCGACATTCAGATTGGCATTCACGGCGAATCTATGGGAGCTGCAACTTTGCTTTTGTATGCTGGCATGCTTGAGGATGGGGCAGATTTTTATATCGCAGATTGTCCATTTTCGGATTTCAAGGAACTGCTTGCCTACCAAATCAAATCCGGTATGAAACTGCCCGCAAGCCTGATTCTCCCTTTGGGCGATTTATTTTTGCGTTTGCGCCAGAAATATTCGATCAAAAATGTTTCTCCGATTTCTGTGATTGATAATATTAAAAAGCCCATTTTATTTATTCACAGCCAAAAAGATGACTTTATTTTACCAAGCATGTCACAGGAGCTGTTTGAACGTAAAAAAGGGCCAAAAAAGCTTTATATAGCATCCAACGGTGTTCATGCACAATCGTTTAATGAAAATCGGGAAGATTACGAGAATGTGATTGATGAGTTTTTGAACGAATATGTATTTCCTAATCGAATGGAGTATATTTCTCACTAAAGGCTCAGAGCTTCTGGGCCTTTTCTTTTCTAGTTCAGCCTTGGTCCTGCTCCTTTGTCAATCCTTGAAATCCCTCTCGCTGCTTTATATTCGCCCGTCTTATAGAAATAGCGCCCGCTATCTTTTTCAATAATTTGTGCACTGACAAGCTGATTATTTTTCCCAAGCACTTCGACCGTCTGTATGTCCTTATCCTTGATTTCTCCGAAGATAACGGGGATATAGTACTCGAGTTTCCCCTTATGGTCATAAATATAAAAGGCATCCGTATAGGTGGTCAGCCTCTCTCCTTTTTTATAATCCCAATGGTTATGGCCCGCATTTTCCCAGCCTTCCCCATCACTTCCTTTTAAAAAGGCAACAGTTACGGCGTCAAATGCTTCACGCTGATTTTTTTGATGAGTTAAATATAATAAAACCATACCGCCTTTTACTTTCTCCTGATGGATAACCTCCTTTACATTAAACGGGATCTCCCCCTCTATCGCCTCATCCATTGTTTTAACCGAGCATGCCGGCAATAGAAGGATCACTGCAATAAAGAAAATGACCCCTTTTACCTTCACCTTTTTCCCCTCCATTGCTTTTTTAGGTACTTTACCATTACATGTAAAAGTCAATGGAAACATGCCTATTTTGGGGATATTTTTTATTGGCTTTTTGTTTTATCAATTTTATTGCAGAGTGATCGCTTGCTTTTTTCCTTTATTGTTATTACCATCATTTTAAGTATGGAAATCTTATGAAGAGGTGGTTATGTATGTCAAAGGTAACAATTAAAGTCAATGATAATGGTTCTTACCGCATTACTGGGGATGTCGAGCTTGTTGACGCCGAGGGGAATAAGTTTCCTGTCAAACCAACATTCTCTCTTTGCCGCTGCGGCAGAACGTCTAATTCTCCGTTTTGTGATGGCAGCCATAAAGGACATTTCGAATCTGCTCCGCGTGCGCCAAAGTCTGAGGAAGAGTAAGGTTAGGTTTTTAACAGTTGAACGGGGAAAAATCATCCCCGTTTTTTCCTTTCTAATCCAGCTTTTGCAGGTGCTGCAGGTTCTTCTTCCGTAATCCCCTGCAAGCTCTCCCGATTCATTTTGCTTGGATCTTCACCTGGGCTTCCAGGGGCAATATGTGACATCGGAAGCTGTTCTAGTTCCTTTCCTCTTGGCATGAAATAACACCTCCCTTTTACTAGGGTGCTTCCGCCAAGAAAAGGCTAGCCATTTTGGAGGCTGCCATTATTTTCATTTTCCTGTTTTATTCTGCTATACGGACATCAGCTATGTCCGAAATGCTGATACGATGGATTTCTTTAAAATAGTCGGCAATATGAAGCTGATGATTGATTTCATCCCAAGAATGAATGTTTCCCACGAGAAGCTCATAATTTTTATAACTATAGTGAGTGATCGCAACTGGCCTACCGTACTCGATTGCCTCGGAAATGACTTCATTCATGTTTTCAAGTGTTTGTTCATCAATTTCGCGCTTTTGGTCAAATGTATCTTCCTTCGCCCAATCTCTTAATAATTTCACGTGTTCCGGGAGCATCATGGATGTCCATTTTATTCTGCCTCGATCTCGAATCATGACCCAACCCTCTTTTCCTAAAATACAGTCTACCTTTTATGTCCTCCAACAAGCTTGGACCTGAGCCTTGCTGTTCCTGCATTTGTATAGGAGACGGCTCGCAAAAGGGCACCCGCCCCGAATTTCGATCTGATATGATCAACCGTGTAGCCGAGCTCACGCTTCTTCCAGACATTCGGTTCAAAGAGGCTCAACTGCATTTCGTTGTCATCAGCAAGATTGCCAAGTGAAATAGAAATTTGCCGAACCGTTTTTCCTTCATAAAATTTATGAAACAGCTGTATGCAGACACGATAAATATCCATGGTCACGTTCGTCGGCTCATCAATGGTCTTCGAGCGGTAAAAACCGCCGCCAAACTCATCCTGGCTATAGCCAAGCCCGAAGCTAATAGTTCTTCCGGACTTCCGGTGGCTCCTTGCCCTTCTTGCCACCTCCTCACACATTTCAAGGATGACATACTTAATTTCATGCTCCTCCTTATAGTCCCGGAGCAGTATTTGACTTTTTCCGAAACTAACCTGGCCTTCCATAATCGGTGCGCCAATCTCGGAAAGATCAACTCCCCATGCATGGTAATAAAGCTGATTTCCCATAATGCCAAATTTCTTTTCCAGCTTCTCCAAGTCATAGTGGGCAAGCTGGCCAACGGAAAAGATCCCCATTCCGTTCAGTGTTTTTTCCACGCGGCGCCCAATCCCCCACATTTCCCGCAAAGGGGAAACCGGCCACAATTTCGCTGGCACATCTTCATAGGTCCATACAGCAATTCCGTGCTTTTTTGCTTCCAAATCAAGACAAAGCTTTGCCAGCAGCATATTGGGCCCAATGCCGATCGCACTGGGGAGCTGAAATTCCCGCTCGATATCGTCCTTAATTTTCTTGGCAATGGTAAAGACATCCCCCCAAAGCTGCATGGTTCCGTCCACCTTAATAAAACTTTCATCGACACTGTACATATGAATGGCTTCCTTCGGGACATAGCGATTGAAGACACGGGTAAGCTCGGTTGAAATTCTTAGATAGGTAGCCATTTTTGGCTCGGCAATGATAATTCGCGGATCATTCGGTACCTCATAAAGCCGGCTTCCTGTCTTAATGCCAAATTCCTTCTTCATTTTCGGTGATGCCGCAAGAACTACACTCCCCTTCCTTTCCTGGTTGCCAGCTACGACGAGATAGCATTCAAGAGGATCATGCCCGAGCATAACGGCCGAACAGCTGGCATAGAAACTTTTCATATCCACGCACATGACCTGATTATTTGGCATCGTGCTGTAATCAATCATAGATCTTCCCCCTAGAAATCTTCAGGCCCTGAGGTTAAACTCTCAAAAAGAACGTTTGTTCTTATTTATACCCATATATTAAACGAATATACGTTCGATTTCAATGGAAATTAAACGACATATTTCTTTAAATTTTCCAGCAGGTGCACTAGCATAAATATACGTATAATCAACTCGAGGGGTGGTTAACTAATGGATCGAAAGCTTATTTTTAAAATGATTGAAAACTGTCTTAGGCAATATAATGAAACGATTACATATAACAGTGCGGAGTTTGAAGAAATGTATGAGAAGATCCATATTCTAAAAAATGGCGAGGAAAAAGAAAGCGAACTCCACGACATCGTCAATGACGTCGTTTATGGCTACATTACAAATTCGCCTTATTTTTAAATTGCGGCTAAAACCGCTTTCACACATTAACGCGATGGGGGTCAGGCCCCCATCGCGTTAATACGGCACAGCGTCGGGGGCCTGACCCCCGGCGCTTTAAAGCGGTACAGTTATTTTCGATCAAAGAATCGTCTGCCGATGCGTTCGAAGATGCGCGGGAATAGGACGTAGAAGATGCTTCCTGCATTCATCCAGCGGGGCAGGTTGATTTCTCTTATTGGTGTGAGCATGGAGTCGACAATTCTTTTTGCAACAAAGTCAGGCTTTAGCATAAACCCCTTGACACTCTTTACATAGGTTCCCTTTTCATCAGCAATATTAAAAAAGTTTGTTTCTATTGGCCCAGGATTAACGGCTGTTACATAGATGTGATGCTTGGAAAGCTCCATCCGAAGGCTATTGGTATATCCGAGGACGGCGTGCTTCGTCGCTGAGTATACGCTCGATTTCGGGGTAGCAATTTTTCCAGCCTGGGATGCTATATTAATAATGTGGCCGCTCCCCTGCTTGATCATTTTCGGTAAGATCAGGCTAGTACACGCCATCAATCCAACAACATTGACAGAAAACATGCCTTTAATATCCTCAATCTTAGCCTCGTGTGCTTCGCGGAATACCCCATAGCCAGCATTATTGACAAGAACATCGACAGTGTCAAGCTTAGCCAATACCTTGGAGAAAACGGTCTGTATTTCATCGGTATTGGAAACATCAAGCTGGAACACATCGATATTCACATGATAACGGCCTTCTAATTCGCTTTTTAGCTCCTGAAGCTTGTCGAGATTTCTCGCAAGCAGCACAAGATTGGCCCCTCTTTGTGCACATAACGAAGCCATCTGCGCACCAATGCCGCCTGATGCCCCAGTAATAATAATGTTTTTATCTTTTAAACGATCCGCCATAATTCACCTCATTTGAAAAAACTACGCTGAAAAAAGAAAGGCACTTCCATCTTTATTTATACTAATTTCCCCTAACGCATTCAAATAATCAAGCTGAGCAATCGTTTCAGAGATGGTCAATGACAGCTCGCGTTCATAAACGGCAGGGAAAAGCCGTTTGCAAATCTCAAACACAGAAAGCGCTCCTTCTGTTTTTAGCATGTTCTTCACTTGCATAGCACGGTCATGCTGGCGCGACAGCCTCTTATCAATAAGTTTACCTGCATCAAATATGTCCTCGCCATGCCCGGAATAAACCAGCCGTATTGGAAGCTTTTTCAGCTTTCTTAACGATTCATTGTATTGGACCTGCGGCTTTGGCCGCTTCGTTGTGCCAGGCAGAGGCGGTTCAATTAAGGGATTAGGAGAAATATGGGCAAGCAGATGATCACCGCCAATATAAACGCCATCGGATTCCCGCAGCAAACCGATGTGGCTTTGGGCATGCCCTGGTGTTTCAAACACAGTCCATTGTTCAAGCCCTTGCGGATGGTCCCCCTCTGCTAAAATACCAGTCAACGGACGGCTGCAGGAAAATTTTAACGACTTTTTTTGCAGTTCGATAAAGGGAAAATACTTTTCCGGAATTCCGCACTTAGGAAACAAATCATAATAAAAATCGTCATGTTCCTTCAAAAATTCATCGGTACGAACCAGCCATCTTTGATTAAGATGATGCCCGTATACCTCTAATGAATCTGGAAAAAAGTCCAGCAGACCGGCATGGTCAGGATGGTGATGTGTAAGCACCACCTGTTCAATATCACTCGGGGACAATCCCAGTTCTTTCAGCTGCGACTTAAGGGCTTCCCAAGCTGCTTCTGTTCTGGGGCCGGCATCAACAAGGGTAAGCCGTTCACCTTTTACCGCGTACACATTCACATCCCCTACAGGAAAAGGTGTAGGAATAACGATCTTTGCGATTCCATCATTCCATTCTGGCATATAATCAGCTCCTCAATTACTATTCTTACATAGAGTTTCCATTCAATATTTTAAAACACTTCAGCATATACCTTTCAGTTTAACCTTCTTTAACGCAATTGTCATTATTTTCGAATAACTTATTTTTCAAAGGAAAATCCAGCTTGGAAAGCATGTAATTGCGGACAAAGGAATAGGAATGAGTGGAAAATTCTCTGGGATTATAGTAAATAAAAAAAGAGCCTTGCACGAAGACTCTTTTTCTGCGATTAAATCGCACCCTTTATTTTGTTCATAATAGCAGAGCGCCGCTGTTCTTTCATTTGATCATAGGCATCCCTGTATTCCTTGGCATGTGCAGTGCTGTAGCCATGAGCCTGAAGGTCTTTCTCAAGCTGGCCATAGACGGAATTGAAAGTGCTGTCGGTCATAGCTTCTAGTGATTTTCCTGCATTGGAATACTTCACATAAAAATAACTGAATGAGATTTCTTCCCCATTGCTTTTTTTCTCGCTATATTCATTAACAGCCCTGGCAATGAGCGAATCTACTCTTTGATTTGCCTGAGACTCCAGCTGCTCAAAAGCTGCCCGATATCTTTTCTTAATAACAGCAACCGTTACTTTAGACCCGCTGGACGCTGCCGCTTTAGCCGAAGAGCCATTTGAGTTTTGATTAGATGCAGATGACTGGACTTCATCCTTAGTATTACTTGTACCCTGATCAGCTGAAGCCTCTGTTTGAACGGCAGAACCTTCTTCCTGATCCTGATTTTCGGAAACAGGCTCCTCTGTCTCGATTTCCTCCAGCGCTGGAATATCTACTTTATATTCTGTTTCCGTTAATTCATCAATTTGCTCATCAGCAACATCGTAATCCTTCATATTCAAGAAATAATAAACCGTTCCTGCTCCTCCCAGTATAATGACAAGGAAAAGCCCTAATACCCATTTCCACTTTTTCTTCATGCAAAAATAACCTCGCTTGTTTTTCTATTGGTACAAATTTTAACACATACAAACAAATTCCAACATATTCTTTTTCAACAATTTCTGTCAAAACTCAGCTAAATATCTAAAAATATGGTAGTTATTAGTAGAATTCATGGTATAATCAAATACTAGATAACCTATTATATGAAAAAAGTCTGATAGATTTCTTATTTCAGGTCTAAAAAGGAAGATTAGGAGGATTAAAATGTCAGTAAAGAAAAAAACAATTGCTTCTATTTTGGCTGCAACAACATTTGCAAGTGCTGCAGCAGTTACAGTAAGTCCTGCTGTTTCTAATGCCGCATCAAATGCAGATAATCTTGTAAAAAAAGCAGAAAACCTTGCAGGTGCTTTAAAATGGGAAATTTCTGTAGAGTACCGTAAAACCGCCTATCCGAAAAATGTGATCGATTATCCAAATATGAAATTATTCAATGATACAAAAGCTGCGCTTAAGACCGCACAAACAGCTGTTTCAAAGCTTTCAGGCAAAGAAAAAACAGTTCTTTCTGCAAAATTGGACGAAGTGAATAAATATTACCAAAGATCCATCCATCTAATCGATGCGATCACAGCAGGCAAAAAGATTGAAAAACAGAAAGTCAGATTAAGCAATGCCATTGCAAAAAAAGTTGATGCAGAAGCTGTACAAGCATACCATGATCTTTCAAAAGAGATCCGCAAGCAAGCAATCCTTCTTGATCGTGTATATGGACAGTCTACTCGTGATTTAGTCCGTGATGAGTTCAAAAAATCAGCTGAAGCGGTTGTTGCAGATGCAAAATACCCAGTAAGCGTAAAAATTGAATTAGACCGCGTGCAAACAGGGTTACATAATGACAGCGATAAAGAAGTTGAAAAACGTACAGCAAACGCACTTGCATTCTTAAAGCAGGTGAAAAATAGCACACTAAAAGCTGACCTGACTGCTCAATTAAACAAACAATTAGAAGCTGTTCTATCAAGCTCAAACAGTGTTGGTGCTGTTAAGCTTGCCGTAGAAAATTACGGTTTTGATCTAACAGCCTATAACAAGGTTTCTGTCGATTCTCGTAAAGCAGCCATTGCAGCAGATGTAATCAGCAATAGAGGTGAAGGCTTCGAGAGCAAAGCCGAGGTTCAAAAAGTGATCAATGCAAGTGCCGCAGTAAGAACAGCACTTGAAGACGCAACACAAAAAGTGAAAGCAGGCAATACGACCGTTGATGCATTCTTAGGCGGAGTAATCCAAGCTGTTGAAGACAATCAAACCATTCTAGCAACTGTTCAAGGTGAAAAGACTGAAGATTTTATTCGCGGTCTTACTTCCCTGGTTGACGGCGGCTTCCAGCTTACAAAAACAGAAACTGACCGCATTAACAGCGCGTTAGGAATAAAGCTAGACCCGGATATGAAATATAAATCTTACAAACAGCTTTCTGCTAATGGACAAAAGGCTGTGAATGATGTATTAAATGCCACATTAGATCCAAGCAGCTTCTCCACAGCAGTACAGGCAGTTGTGCTAGCACTGCTTGAAAACCAGTTAACACAATAAGAAAAATCTCAAAAGGCGCAGACCGCATCTGCGCCTTTTCTAATTCTCCCAGGTTCCTTCCCTAAGCCAAAAAAAGGAGCCGCCAGATTGGCGCCCCCTTATCCAAAAATTATTTAATTTTATATGCGTGTTCCTGTACTTTAACAACCTGCTCGAGCTGCTGCGTTAATTCCTCCATTACTTCTCCTAAGGTAATATCTTTTTCCTTCTCTACCCTTTGGAAAACGGATTGCATAATCAGGCTGAGCTGATTTGCTTTTTTCGATTGATTCATATACTCACCTATTACGATCAATATTGACAATACAAGACAGATTGTAACAAACTTTTTCATAAAAGACTACTAAAAAAGGGATATATTTCCTATTGTATCGAAAATTTAATTTTTCTGTCACAAAACACATCTTACAATCATCAGGCTAATAACTTTATCATAAAAAAACATGATTAAACACGATAATAGCATTTCCATAATTTATAATTTTAGTTCAAAATATCCATATTTACCCAACTATTTTCCATAAAATTGGTACATTACGCTCATTTTGAAAGATTTTGTTGAATAAAACCAGTAATTGTCTATAATTTGAAATATATGAATATTCATCCAGCGCAAAATAAAAATCATTCACTATAGGCGGGAATATTATGGTATTTGATGGAATCATCCTATCGCTAATTGTTGGCTTTTTCCGAAAAGGTAACTTAAAGGGATTAGCAAACCTAAAACTAAAATGGGGCTGGGTTTTTCCGCTTTTGCTAGTTTTTCAGATTATTATTTTCACACAGCAAAATAAATTTAATTTTCTTGCTGAGGCAAGCGGCTATTTATTTATTGGTGTTTATATTGTTGGTCTTACTTTTCTTTTTATGAACAGAACTCATCCGGGATTTATCATTATCTTTATTGGCGTTTTACTAAATTTCATTGTTATGGCTGTTAACGGCGGAAGAATGCCGGTTTCCATGGAAGCTGCGGCCGTGCTGGAGCCGGGATACCTGGACGTTTTGAAAAATGGAATTTATGCGAAGCATGCGATGCTGACTGAATCAACAAGGCTAGGATTTTTAGGGGATATTATCCCATTAACGGATCCGTATCCGCGCACCCAGGTTATAAGCATTGGCGACGTCATCATGAACATTGGCATCTTCATTTTCATTCAGCATTTAATGCTTAAAGATAAAAAGAAAAATGAATCACAGAGCTCGACATTAAAGGAGGTGAATCTCAATGAATAAAGAGAAAAAGCCTAATGGAATTCGTGTAACCAATGTTTTAATAAATGCTATCATTCTTGGTTCATTAATTGTTGCATTAACATCTGGTATGCGTGTAATTTAATAGTATAATAGAGGAAGAAGGTTTTGGTTTTTTACTTAACTTCTTCCTTTTATATTTTCTAATGCGAGTGTGGAATATGAAAACGACCAATTATTCATTTACAGCTTATCTAACTTTTACCTCAATCATTGGCATCTTTATTTTTTTCTATTTCCATGATTTTCAATTCGATGCGTCTTCAAACACTGTCATCAGTTATGCGTTAATTGGTGCTATTTTACTTCTTTATCATTATACAATCCCTATCCCGCCCGACGGAAATTCCTTATCTATGGATTCGGCTGTTTATTTAGCAAGTTTATTTCTTTTTGGACTAGATTTTACATTGAACGTCTTATTTTTCAATGCGCTCATTTTTGCTGCTTATCAAAGGAAAATTTCCTGGTGGAAGCATCTGTTCAACTTTTCCATGTATTGCATGATGCTGATATCAAGCTATTTCATGTTCATATTACTAGGAGGAAAGATCGGAAGCTTAGATACTTCTCATTTGCTTCCATATGTCCTTTCATTAGGATTATATTTTCTAGTAAATTCAATTGTCATTTGTTTTTACTTCCTATTTCAGGAAGGCGGCAGCTTGTTTAAAAACTTCAGCGGGATCATAAAGGATAAAACCTTCCTGGTCAGTTATTCATGTACGCTCCTTCTTTCTATTGTTCTAGGAATATTAATTAAGCAGGAAGGCATTTTTGGACTTTTTCTATTTGTTTTAATAGCGATGCTGCTATCAACCGCTTTTGAGCAGAACTTTAAGCTGTTCAAAGACACCGCAGAAAAAGCAAATAAAGATTTCCTTACTGGCCTGAATAATCATGGATTTTTCAAAGAATTATTTGACCATGAATTTTCCTTATCAAAAAAGACTGGACAAAAGCTTTGCCTGGCGCTGATTGATCTCGATGATTTCAAAAAATACAATGACCTTTACGGCCATATTGAAGGTGACTATCTTCTAAGGGAGTTTGGCAGACTGCTTGAAACAAAAGCAATGGAAAAAGATTATATCGTAGCCCGGTATGGCGGCGAAGAATTTTCTGTTTTAATGCCAAATACAACTAGCATGGAAGCATTGACCTTTATGAATGAACTAAGAAAGCTGGTCAATGATACTCATTTTAAAGGAAGCGAAGCACTGCCTTATGGATGCCTATCCTTTTCAGCCGGGATTGCCGAATATGAGAAAGGAACCTATAATGCTTCAGAGCTATTAAAGAAAGCCGACGACGCAATGTATTATGCGAAGGCCCAAGGGAAAAACCTTGTTGAATTGTACAATGACGAATCGCAATATTTAGCTGATAAAACAAAATCGTTTGAAAAACAATTTGAAAAAGCAGAACAGCAGTTAAAAATATTCCTTTCTAAGGACGTGTATACATATCGTCACAGTCAGCGGGTTTTTCAATATGCCTCTGAATTTTCCAGAAAATTAAATTTAAACAACCATGATCGTAAGGTGTTAACGCTCGGTGCCCTCATTCATGATATTGGGAAACTAGAAATACCGCGGGACATTATCAATAAAACCGGAAAACTTGAGCCCCACGAATGGGAAATGATGAAGAAGCACGTTATTTGGGGAAAAGAGATTATCTCAACCAATAAAAACATGGAAGAACTCATACCGCTTGTCGAACTTCATCATGAACGATACGATGGAAAAGGCTATCCTTACGGGCTAGAAGGAGACAATATCCCTAGACTGGCGAGAATTCTATGTATTGTTGATTCGTTTGACGCCATGACAACGGAAAGGCCCTACCAGAAAACAAAGACCTTTGAGGAAGCCATTATCGAGCTAAGAGCCTGCGCCGGCAAGCAATTCGACCCGGAGTTTGTTGAACCGTTTATTGAATTAATCCAGGAAAATTATATTGGAAAATCCCAAAAGAAATTAGTCAAAGCCTAAAAAGGAAGCACCTTCCCGTATGGAGGAGCTTCCTTTTTGCTTGGAACCTGTGATTAACAGATTTCCCGAATAAGGTCCACTGAATTATTCTTCGGTGAATTGACTAATGAAGATACCTGATAAGTTTCCATTAAATCCTTATCAAGCGGTTTTAACAAGCTGTCCAAAATAGCCGTGTCAGTAATGGAGCGATCCAGCCATATTTTTTCATCTTCAGGTTTTAAAATAACAGGCATTCGATCATGTATATCCTTAACCAGTTCATTTGGAGTTGTTGTAATGACCGAACAAGAAAATACAGGTTCACCTTTTGGAGAAAGCCAGCGCTCCCAAATTCCCGCCATCCCGAAAAGATGATCTCCCTTTAGCTTTATGCGCATTGGTGTTTTTGATTTGTCATTATGCCGCTTCCATTCATAAAAGCTATCAGCAATAATTAAACAGCGCCGTTTCATATAAGCTTGGCGAAAACTTGCCTTTTCTTTTAAGGTTTCGGCTCTAGCATTTATCATTTTATAGCCAATTTTCTCATCCTTTGCCCATGACGGTATGAGCCCCCATTTTAAATGCCCGAGCCTATTTATTTTCCCATCATTAATCACAGAAAGAACAGATTGGGATGGGGCTACATTGTAGCTAGGGGCATACAGGTCTTCTTCCATAAATTTTTCAATATCAAACCGGTCAATAATTTGCGAAAATGATGCTGTCAGCGTAAAACGGCCGCACATCGGAAATCACCTCGACTTTGATTGGGACAATCCCACTGGCACTGAAACTTCCCCTTTTTTCCAATCCTTTATCTTGACGAAAAGGCTGTAAATGCACAAACCGAGAAATGCACCGGAACTGTCAATCAAAACATCTCTTGCCTGCGGGCCCCTTCCTGGCACAAAACTCTGATGAAACTCATCTGTTGCAGCATATACTGCACAAATACATAATGCAAGGACAAAACCTTTGAATCCCTTCATTCCATGCATTCGGACCGCATTAAATACGAGCAGAGCAAGAGCAAAATAAACAAAGAAATGCGCATTCTTTCGAACAATATGATTTAACTGGCTGATATCAAATTCAGCTGACGGCGCTATTTTTTCAACCGTATCCACGATGACTTTTGTTACCCCATGGCTAATCTGGCTCGATTCGTGAGCCGGCTGAGCCGAAAAGCCAAAAATGATTAGCATCCAAACAGCCACTGCTGCCCATGATAGACATATTTTAAGCTTCATATCTTCCCTCTATACTTCTGACGTCTCATGCATAAACTCTCTTACATTTTATCAAAGATTCATCGTCGTTCAAGGGCCATGGGAAAAATAACCAAAAGGTGCAAAAAAAAATAGATAAAATCAGATTTTAGCTCGCTGATTTTATCCATTAAAAATCCTATTTGTTATTTTGGTAAAATACCCTAGCTTTATTTAAGAAATCCTTTGCAGGTGTTTCATATTCTATATAATCTTCAATATTGGTTACCCAATAATCTACTCCAACATCATATTGCCCGCCATATAAGTTATCATATCCATAGACCCGATAACGCTCTCCTGGCTGTAGAATTCTCGCAAAGTGCAGCTCATCATTCTCATCACGTTTCCACAGGTTAATCGGTTTTAAGACTGTAATCCGGCCAATCTGTCCTTCTTTGAACTCCATGCCCTCCCAATATGGGGCAGATGGTTCCTTCTCAGCTAATCGAAAAGCACGGACAAGCCCCTGGACATGGCCATATGCAATTCTTTCCAAATACGCGAATCGGCTCAAATTGGCTGCATCTGTGGGATTATCAATAAAACCATTCTCAGTTAGAATGGCTGGCATATTACTTTCCCGAAGCATGTGGAAATTGGCTTCCTTTTTTCCGCGATCTCTAAAGTCCGTCTCTTTGATAACCTCTTGATGAATAAGATTTTGATAGGTGGTTTCAGGAACGTTTGTTCCCGGGAAAATATAGTCTTCATATCCGTTTGCCGTTTGTTTGTCCGAATTTATATGAACAGATAAAAGGAAGTCTGCTCCCCAGTCATTTGCCATGTTTGTGCGTGTAGTTAAGGAAACAGTTTTATCCGTGTCCCGGCTCATTTTTACCTGGACGCCCTCATAGGCTGACAGCATATCTCTTATAATTTTGGAGATTTGTAAGGTTACATTCTTTTCTAATAATCCATGCCCGGAAGCACCTGGATCTGTTCCGCCATGGCCTGGATCAATAAAGATTTTGACCATTTGCACCTCTCCTTTCCTTTTAATCTATGCAAAAATAAATCCAGCCGTTTGGGCTGGGTTTATTTTTATTATCCATATGATTGATACGACACAAATATGGTTGGAATTTTGATGAAGAATTGTAATTCACTTAGCTGCCTATTAAGGATTTGCCTTGGACAGACAGCCACGGACGATTTTCTTCCCAGCGCACACGGACAGGCGTTTGAAAAGTATCTGATAAATACGCATCTGTCACCAGCTTTTCCTTAGGTCCCGCCCCAATAATCTTTCCATCACGAATCAGCAACACATGTGTGATTTCTTCCACAAGCTCTTCAATGTGATGGGTTACATAAATCAGATGGCATTCTGTCTTAACGACTTCCTTAATAATGGATAAGACTTCTTCACGAGAAAGAACATCAAGGCCAGTACATGGTTCATCTAAGATAAGAATTTTTGGACTAGCCATTAAAGCTCGGCCGATCAGGACCCTTCTTTTTTCTCCCTGTGATAAAAGACGAAAATGCTTGCCTTTTAGATAATCAAGCCGTAATCGCTGAATCAGATGATTGGCTTTCTCTATATCCTCATTTGTTACTTCTTCATATATGCCAATGGAAGCAAACTTCCCGCTCAAAATGATATTTTCAACAGTATCAACATTTAATGCGTTTGAAAAGCGGTCCAATGAACTGCTGACAAAACCAATTTCTCTGCGAAGCTCAGGCAAATTAGTTTTTCCAAATAAACGCCCTAGAACTGACACTTCACCGGATGTCGGAAATTGATATCCGCATACAATATTAAGCAGCGAGGTTTTGCCGGAACCATTTAACCCGAGAATGCCCCAATGCTCCCCCTCATTCACCTGCCAGTCCACACTGCCTAAAATCTCCTGTCCCTGGCGCTTCCAAGTAACATTCTTAAACTGAATGATCTCACCCACAATAATAAACCCTCTTTCTGCCAAGAAATTTAAATATTCCAATTTATCATCATAAACAATTATAACCGATAAATATCTTCATATTTTTGTGTTAAGTAGGTCAATAAAGGCTTTTCGTTAATTTCATTAATTGACAGGTCCTTTAGAATTTCCTTTGAAGTTTTAAGCTTGCCATATTGATAGATATGCTTGGTTTTCCATTTAAGAATGGCAGATAGATCCTCTTGGGCAAGCACGTCAAAATTCGGCATATCTTTAATCATTGCCTCTCTTAACTGAGCCGCATAAATAAACCCAATCAAATAGCTTGGAAAATAGCCAAACAATCCGAAATACCAATGTACATCCTGAAGGACCCCTTCACAGTCGTTCTGCGGCACAATCCCAAGATAATTTCTGTATTTAACATTCCAGACCTCCGGCAAGTCTGACACCTTCAATTTATCTGCAAACAGATCCTTCTCGATCTCATAGCGAATAATCACATGAAGCGGGTAAGTAATATCATCTGCCTCATATCTGATAAGAGATGGTTTTACCTCACACAAAGAGAAGTAAAATTGATCCAGTGAAACATGGCTATAAACTTCAGGCATAAGCTTTTGAAAAAAGTGAAAATGCTGCTTCCAGAAACCCTTATGCTTGCCGATCATTTTTTCCCAAAAAATAGCTTGAGATTCATGAAGCCCCATTGATGTATATACAGCAAGGCCCGTGTCTACTAGCTCTTTGCTGATATTTTGATTGTATAAGGAATGGCCCCCCTCATGGAGAGTCATCAGTGCCGCTGATTTCACATCATTTTCAGCATATTTAACAGCCAGCCTTGCATCATCAGGGTGTATCCCGGAACTAAATGGATGGAGAGTCGGCGCAAGCTTCCCTGCATCCATTCGGTAGCCTATGGCTGTTAATAATTGATGCGCAAGCTGCTCTTGTTTTTCTAATGGAAAGGGACGTCTAAAAAAAGATGAATCTGGCTGAACAGGCGCCTTTTGAATGCGGTCGAGCAGTTTGATCGTTGTATCTTTGATATTTTTAAATAAACAATCAATTTTTTCCGTATGTATACCCGGTTCATACCTGTCAAGCAGCTGATTGTATGGTGCTTCATGCTTATTATTCAAATAGGCAAACCGCTTTTGTGTTTCTATTAAATCTGCTAAATCCTTTTCTACAAGTTTAAAATCCTTTAATCTTTTGGCTGAAGCCCAATGGGAATAGGCCGCTGCTTTTTTTTGCGAAAATTGCTGAAACTCCTCAACAGGCAAAGAAGATAAGTATTGGTAGTTTTTTAAATGAAATTCAAATTGCTTTCTATGGACCTCATCTAAATCCCTTTGCAGCAGGTTTTGCAGGAGCCGTCCAAACCTTGGATCCGTCTGCAGCTCAATAACCTTTTTCGTCAGGGTTCCTTGAACCTTGGCATACTGTCTTTTTCTTCCTATTCCTGTGCCTGTTTTCGCTTCCCAGAATAAGACGGCAGCCGCCTGCCGGCAGTGCTCAATCAATTGAATATGGTCAATCGCTTCCTGTAACTCCCCCATAATTTCTCCTCTAACGATGTAAAATTAAAAAACGCATGATTTACTAATATTAAATTTACCGCGAATGAAACAATATTGGCAACTATTTCACTTTCCTTAACTATCAAAAAACAATTTGCTGATCGGATTATACACCATCTGCACATGATGTTGCCGCGATCAATATTTTCTTTCTCGTTACATATAGAAACTTTTCTGTAATAAAAATACTATCCGGCTGAAATATGCCTGTCATGTTTGTCTGGTACGATACCTTTATAAAATAGAAAAAGGAGATAGAATATGAAAAAGTTTCTATTGAGTGCCAGCACCATCACCTTTCTATTATTCGGATATTCAACCACAAGTTTTGCAGCAGAAAATACATATCTAGTAAATAAAGGGGACACACTTTGGTCCATTGCGAAAAAAAATCATGTTACTGTTCAGCAGCTAAAGGATTGGAATAACCTTAAATCCGATCTCATTAAAATTGATCAAAAATTAAAGATTACTGCTGCAGCTTCTGAATCAGAGCCTGCTCCACCCGCAGCAGCTGAAGAAAAAGCAAATTTCAAAGAAATCACGGTAAAAGCTACTGCCTATACTGCCAGCTGTAAAAATTGCAGCGGCATCACTTATACAGGTATTAACTTGAAGAAAAATCCAAATATAAAGGTGATCTCCGTTGATCCTAAGGTGATCCCGCTGGGTTCAAAGGTGTATGTACCTGGATACGGCGAAGCGATTGCTGCAGATAAAGGATCCTCTGTAAAGGGCAATAAAATTGATGTATTTATCCCATCAAAACAAAAAGCCTTACAATGGGGAAATAAAACAATCAAAATTAAAGTCTACCAATAATAGGAATTTTAAAAAAAGATGAAGTCTAAAGGATTTCATCTTTTTTAATGTATAATGGAATTTGTGAAAAAATTAAGGCTTGTTGAGGTGAACAAAATGGGGAAATCACTGCTGCTATCATTCATTCTATCTTCTGCTATTTTTTTGGTGTTTTCCCCTATTTTCTATCAGGTCACTTTTTATCTGCATCCCATCGCACTAGCAGTAGTGTTTTTTTGTTTATTCTTTCTAATCTCCTTTTTCATTCTTCTTTTTCAAAAGAAGTCAGTCAAGATCCCCTTTCCTCTATTCATGTGCATCTTGATAGTATATACGGGCGCGCTTTTAGTTTTACTATTCTTTCGCCCAAGCAGCACAAGCTATATTTCACTTAATTTCACGCCCTTTAACACCATCGAGTTTTTTCTCTCAGGAAGAGTGAATTGGTTTATTTCTTTTTACAATCTTACAGCAAATGTGGGACTATTCATTCCTTATGGGATTTACTTTCGGATTAGAAAAAGCTCATTTCTTAACCTATTGCTATATTCAACTGTAACCATTATAAGCATCGAGATCCTCCAATTTGCCACCCGCCGGGGAAGCATGGACATAGATGACCTCATCTTAAACGTATCAGGCGTGACCCTCGGTTACTTGTTTTATCCCTTATTTAGAAAAGTATTTAACATTCGTTAACGCATTAAAGCATCGGGGGCCTGTCCCCCGATGCTTTAATGTTATAAAGTAATGAGCATATATCCAGATGAACATATGGTAATGATAGCAATGATGACTTTGAGATGTTTTAATGGTACTTTGGCAGCGAAACGGGCACCTGTTAGAATGCCGGCTGTTGTTCCTAGAAGGCTGGCTGCAATCAGCGTGGGCATACTGGTCATGTTGGCATGAGCAAAGTAGCCAAAAATGGCTGGAATAGCGATGATAACCGAGTTCAATAATCCTACCCCGACAGCCACTCGAATATTCACGCCTAGGCTTGCCAGCAGCGGAACAAGCAAAATAGGACCTCCAGCTCCCGTCAGTGAACAAACAGCTGCTGTAACCACCCCAAGGGAAATAAGCATATACCGATTGCTAAGCAGACCCGATTCCTTTTTTATCATTGAAGAGTCCTGACTTTTCTTAAAAAGAATCGATAATCCTGCTAACAGGACAAAAATATAGAGAAGCAGTTTGGCTAGGAATTCAGAAATAAACACGTTAATCAGCACGCCCAAAAATGCTCCTGGCAGACTTCCTATGCTAAGGAAAAGGGCTAGCTTTACATCCATATTTTTTGATTTCCAATAGGAATAAGCACCAATAATCCCTGAAACAGCAAAAGATAGAAAACTTAAAGCTAGTGAATCATGAACAGGCATACCTAAAAATCCTGCATAAATTAAGGGCAGCAGAAATCCTGAAATACCTGTCATGCCCAACAGCACGCCAATAATTATATTCGAAATTAAAACAATACTAATAATAAACATGACTAACCCTCATAGAATCGGCTAAATATCCGCTTGGTCGATATTCTCACTAGAGTTTGACAGAAGAAAAACAAAATAAACGATAAATGCGAAAGGCAGCATCGCGGGTTAAGCTATGATTTTAAAAAACCAAAGCAAGAAACCGCGATGCAGGCACACACAAGTATTCGCTTTTGTCATTCCTCATAGTCAAACTATTTACGGTAGTTTGGTAGAAACTTTTGGACCATATTTCCAAATTTATACGAAGAATTATGATAGAGTATTTATTTTTTCTCTACTTAAATTAATAGACCTTATCACCATTAAAAATAGAATTTTTAACAACCACGTAATCAACATTGCGAATGGCGCTTAATTTGTTTCCGCCCGCATAAGAAATTGATGATTGGAGATCTTGTTCCATTTCAGTCAATGTATCTTGAAGAGCACCTTTGTATTCTACATACATTTTCTTGCCTTCAACGTTCTTCTTTTCACCCTTTTGGAATTCGGATGCTGAACCGAAATATTCCTTGAACAGCTTACCATCTTTTTCAACCGTTTCCCCCGGAGATTCCTCATGTCCGGCAAATAACGAGCCAATCATGACCATTGTAGCACCGAAGCGGATAGATTTAGCTATGTCTCCGTGTGTGCGGATGCCGCCATCGGCGATAATTGGCTTACTTGCTGCTTTTGCACACCAGCGAAGGGCAGCAAGCTGCCAGCCTCCTGTACCAAAGCCCGTTTTAATTTTTGTAATGCATACTTTACCAGGCCCGATACCAACTTTGGTTGCATCTGCTCCGGCATTTTCTAATTCCCTTACAGCTTCTGGAGTACCAACATTACCTGCAATAACAAAGCTTCCAGGCAAATACTTCTTAATATGCTTAATCATATCAATGACTGCATTGGAATGCCCATGGGCGATATCAATTGTAATATATTCAGGAGTTAGCCCCTCATTTGCAAGCTCTTGGACAAACTCATACTCTTCAGGCTTCACACCTACACTAATAGAGGCATATAACCCGCGGTTCTGCATGTCTTTGACAAATGCCACACGAGACTCAGGCACAAAACGGTGCATTATATAGAAATAGCCATTTTCCGCTAAGTAAAGAGCGATTTTTTCATCAATAATGGTCTGCATATTGGCAGGCACTACTGGCAGTCTAAAAGTACGTCCGCCCAAAGCAACCGTTGTATCACACTCTGAACGGCTGTTTACCACACATTTTGCTGGAATCAGCTGTATATCTTCATAATCAAATACGTTATCCATTTTAACACCTCAGACACGAATATTTTAATAGGTATCTTCTTTAATCATTCGTACATTTGTAATTTACATGATTCTATTCCCTATGTCAACTGTAAACACGGAATGGTTCTGTTTTTATTGAACGTACAAACGGGACAAGGTGCCTGTCCCCGTGTCCCGTTATTTTTCGCTTAGCTGCAGTGCTGTTTGTGTGATTTTCATGTCTTCTGCGATTTGTGAGTTTAGGCTGTATGGGAAGTAATAGCCCTTTGCCATCATGTAGTAGGTAATTTTTGCATGTGTTTCGACAGCTTTTCGTAATTCTTCACGCAGCAGTGATCTTGCCTCTGGGTTCGCGCTTTCTGTGATCGCAAAGGCAAGATTTCGTACCCCCGCTTTGGCAGAAATTAAAAAATCTGTTGCAATGACCTGATCTGTCATGGCACCCATACCCATAAGCTGTTTTAGAAACTCATTCATGCTTCACTCCGCCCTTCTGTCAAAATTTCTTTCATATTTTGAATAAAACCAGCGCCTGTATTTGCATCATCTGAAAGAATGGTTTTTAATTCTTCATCCTGCACCATCCCGCTCATGAGAAGTGACTTTGTCAGACTTAAGTTTTTAAAAACGAGCAGCTCGTGAAGCTCCATAGTTTCATGCAGACCTAGCTTACTTTTCATTGATAATTCCCCTTTTTATTGTGATAGGTTCATTTTGTGCAGTCAGCGCCTTTTAAAAAATGGTAGTTTTTGGTTTCCTCGCGAAAAAGGGAAATCCGAATAATGTATAAAGAAAAAGAGAAATTAACACTAGGCAAAAATTCGAGGAGGCATTTAGACATGGAACAATCTCATTTAGGATTTCACGAAACAATGGATCTCCATGAAATGATTAATTTCAAAACCATATGCCTAATGAAATCAAAACTCATGCAGGGAATCTGTTTCGATAATGATTTAAAAGCACTGATGGAAAAGGACGTAAAACAATCACAAGCTGCTTTAACAGAGTTGAAAGAGCTTTACAGCAAAGCTGCAACAAAATATGGAGGAGGCGGCCTAACACAATGAATCAAGACTACTTAGATCCTAAATATATGGTAGGAATGCCAAAAATGACAGATGCCGCTTTTGCCTTAGATTTTATATCTTCCGTCAAAACAGGAATACGCTACTATTCTGTTGCATTAACAGAAACCGCAAGCCCTGAATTAAGACAAGCCCTGTACAAGCAGATGGAAGATGCCATTGATCTGCACGGCGAAATCACAAAATTAATGATTGATAAGGGCTGGCTCTATCCAGATGATATTGGCAAACAAATTGAACTAGATTTGAAATCAGCTGATATGGCCATCGCCATTGCCGAAATGGAGCTGTTCCCACGAGATACGGATCGCCTTGGCACATTTGCGACCCCTAATCAATAAATGCAGGAGGAATAACAAAAATGAAAGCTGTTACTTATCAGGGCATTAAAGACGTCGCTGTTAAAGAGGTCGACGATCCAAAAATTCATAAACCCGATGACATAATTATCAAAGTGACGACTTCGGCGATCTGCGGCTCAGATTTGCATTTAATCCATGGAATGATTCCGAATACGCCCGAAAACTACATTATTGGCCATGAGCCAATGGGGATTGTCGAAGAGGCAGGGCCTGAAGTGAAAAATTTGAAAAAAGGCGACCGTGTGATCATCCCATTTAATGTGAGCTGCGGGGCTTGCCGCTTCTGCAATGAAGGGCTGACCAGCCAATGTGATAACTCCAATCCGCATGGGGATATGGGAGGCTTTTTTGGGTATTCAGAAACAACCGGCGGTTATCCCGGCGGACAAGCGGAATATATGCGGGTTCCATATGCTAATTTTACTCCTTTTAAAATTCCCGAAGATACAGAGGTCGAGGATGAAAAGCTTGTCCTGCTGGCAGACGTTGTACCTACCGCCTATTGGTCAGTCGATAATGCAGGCGTGAAGGATGGGGATACTGTTGTTGTTCTTGGCTGTGGTCCCATTGGTCTGCTTGTCCAGAAATTCGCCTGGCTTAAAGGGGCAAAAAGAGTCATCGCTGTCGACTATGTAGGCTACCGCCTAGAGCATGCGAAACGGACCAATCGTGTAGAAGTTATCAATTTTGAAGATAAAGAAAATGTCGGAGAATACCTCAATGAAATTACAAAAGGCGGCGCTGATGTTGTCATCGATTGCGTTGGCATGGATGGTAAAATGACACCGCTTGAATACCTTGCAACTGGCCTTAAGCTTCATGGCGGGGCAATGAGTGCGATTGTAATGGCCACTCAGGCAGTAAGAAAAGGCGGAACCATTCAGCTGACAGGCGTGTATGGATCTCGATACAACGCCTTCCCGCTTGGGGATATCTTCGAACGCAATATTAACGTGAGAACTGGACAAGCGCCAGTGATTCCCTATATTCCAGACCTGTACAAAATGATTGCCAAAGGAAAGGTTGACCCAAGCGATATCATTACACACGTCCTCCCGCTTGCTGATGCCGAAAAAGGATACAAAGCCTTTGACACGAAAACCGATGGATGCATAAAGGTTGTACTTAAACCATAGCGGGTTTTAAAAAGCTGAGAAAGTCCTTTATAAAGCCTATGATGGACATATCCCTCTGCAAAAAAGCTGGGAAAGTCCTTCATAAAGCCTATGATAGACAAGTGCTTCTGCAAAAAAGCAGAGAAAGTCCTTCATAAAGCTGATGATGGACAAATGCCTCTGGAAAAAAAGCTGAGAAAATCCTTCATAAAGCTGATGATGGACAAATACCCCAATAAAAAACTCCTCTTAATAGAGGAGTTTTTTATATTCTTATTCATATGATTTTTCCGGACCGCCAGCGTTTTTATGGATAAAAACTTGATGCGGAAAAGGAATTTCAATTCCATTAGCATCAAACGCTGCCTTTATCGCTTTTCTCAGTTCACGTTCAACAGCCCACTGTTCGCCGTTTTCTGTTTTTGCTATGACACGCAAGACTACATCTGAGGTTCCCAGTGCCTGAACACCAATCACATTTGGACCCTCGACGATAGCAGGAGTATTCGCTGCCACTTCGTCACAGACAAGCTGCATAACATGAGTGGCCTGGTCAATATCCGCATCATAGGAGATGCCTATATCAACTAAGGCACGCATATTCCCGCGGGAATGGTTGCTTACACTTTTGATTTCCCGGTTTGGAATATAATGAAGCGTTCCATCAAATCCGCGAATTTGCGTCGTACGCAGACCAACAGCCTCAACAATCCCATCGATGGCACCGATCGTCACATAGTCACTTACATCAATTTGCCTTTCTAACAGCAGGAAGAAGCCTGTAACAACATCGCTCACAAGTCCCTGCGCACCGAATCCAACTGCAAGCCCGACAATTCCTGCACCGGCAATAAGGCTGGCAACAGACAGACCGAAAATGCTAAATAGCGTGGCAACAAGGATAAAGACCAGTACATACGAAAATATATTTTCTGCAAGCTTATGTAAAGTTAAGGCACGGCCCTTTGTAATATCTTGTTTTTGCTGGAGCTTTTGAAAGGCGCGTTCCATTATTTTTCGCCCAATTGCCTTAACGATCGCAAAAGCGATAAGAACGCCTATAATCTTCAAGCCTAAAATTCCGGCATCTACCAGCAGGCCTTCCCAATCAAATTTTTCAATATCAAACAACTAAAACATCCTCTCTATCCTGGCTAGTCCAACATTTATATCCGAACCTTTTACATGATAAACCAAAACCAATAAAAATACATTTCATTTTCGTTAAAAATTGACAACAAATTTCACCTTTGATTTTCGCACGGGAAATAGGCCATGTATTTGCAATACACGTATACACACATTTATATTTTTCCTGATTTAGGAGATATTATTTTTAGTGGATGCTTTAGGAGGTTTTTTATGGAGGATAAGACGAAACTTCGGTTAAATGCAGCAGAAATGAGCAGTCTCTGGACTCAGTATCTAAATGATACACTTGCGGTTTGTGTCGGCAGTTACTTTTTAAAGAATGTGGAAGATGAAGAGGTAAGACCGATCGTTAAATTTGCATTTGAGGGTTCACAAAATAACATATCTATTATGAAGGAACTATTTAAAAAAGATGAATTCCCGGTTCCGTTAGGATTTACCGAACAAGATGTGAATGTGAATGCACCCAAACTGTTTTCAGATACATTTATCTTGATGTATTACCGGCAAATGTCCATTCTTGGCATGGCAGCTAGCAGTGTAGCCCTGGGATTGGCAACTCGCCCGGATGTCGTCGATTTTCATAAACGTGTGCTGAAGCTAAGCGTTCATCTTCAGGATTTAACACGTGATCTGATGTTAAAGCAAGGCATCTATGTAAAGCCTCCTTATATTTCAACACCTGACCATGTCGATTTTGTTGAAAAGAAACATTTCCTGTCAGGATTTTTCGGCAAAAGAAGAGCGTTGACATCTGTTGAAATTACTCATTTATTCTTAAATGTCCAAACAAATGGGATTGGTAAAGCACTTATTATGGGCTTTGCGCAAATTGCCCAGCAGCAGGATGTAAAACAATTCCTGATAGAAGGGAAAAAGATCGCTCAAAAGCATATCGATAATTTCAGTGATATTTTGAAAAAAGAAGACTTGCCGGCGCCAATGAGCTGGGATGCTGCTGTTTCTGATTCAACTGCTAGGGTATTTTCGGATAAGCTAATTATGTTCCACGTATCTGCTATGATTGCAGCAGGCATTGGAAACTATGGCTTGGCTATGGCCGCAAGTCCCAGACATGATATTGGCCTTCAATATGCCTCACTCATTCCGGAGATCTCCGCGTATGCTAATAACGGTGCCAAAATCATGATCAAACATGGCTGGATGGAAGAACCGCCGCAGACAGATGACCGGGACAAGCTGATCAAAGGATAGCGAGCAATGTTCTCCTATCCTTTGCCAAGGTATTAAAACCTAAAAATGATGACTGCATAGATCGCCCATTTTGATAAGTGTGACCACTGATCCCCCTCTTTTTAGCCAGAGCATTCTGACTATTTCCAGTCCCTTCCGACCCTTAGATCGAACTCCTTGCTAATTACGCCATATATCTCTTCTCTGCCATATTAATAGATATATTTGGCGCAGAGGCAAATGGTAAAATATTTTTCACTAGCCTAGGTTACTCATAGACTCATAAACGTTTACAAGGTAGAATAAAATGAATAGGAAGAATTTCACAGGGAGGCTTGGTGCCGCTATGATCATTGTCACAACAGAAAATATTGCAAACCACAATATTACAGAAGTTAAAGGACCCGTATTTGGGTTAACCGTACGAGCAAGAGGAATTGGCAAGGATATTGTTGCTTCACTAAAGGGACTGGTTGGCGGTGAAATTAACCAGTATACAGAAATGCTTGAGGATGCAAGAAAACAGGCGATTGATCGTATGGTTGCCAATGCACAGGCAATGGGAGCAAATGCAATCATCATGATGCGCTTCGACTCCGGTGAAATTGGCCAGAACATGAGTGAAATTGTTGCCTACGGAACAGCCGTTGTTGCACAAAAGAACTAATGATGAAGTGGATCCTTGGCTTTTATGGAATACAGCTTATCATTTTTCTTATTCTAATCTTCGGGTCATGGTACATATGGGATAAGCGTTTTAAAACCAAGCATGGCCAAAAAGTGCCTGAAGGCTTTATCAGAACAAACGAGGTGTCCATTGATCCCACCACAGGGAAGAAACTGATTGTCTATTACAACCCTGATACTGGGGAAAGATTTTATAGAGAACAGTAAAAGCAGGGATATGACTCCCTGCTTCTTTCTGTGCTATTAGCATTTTATTTATGGTCCTTTTTATAAAGTTCCCTTGTTTTGTATCCAGCACCTAGGATCATTTTCATTTCTCCGCGGCGCTTTACTTTTGTCGCTTCCTGTTTCGCACTATAAACAAAGCGTGCCCAATCTTTTCGATAGCCTGGAGTCAGTGATTGATAGAAGGCAAGGAGATCGGGGCTGTCCTGCAGATCTTCCTCGATAGATGGAATCATTTCAATATAATCAGCTACAGACTGACTTGCTTTTGATGACGGGATTTTTTTTCGCGGCTCGTTCTTTAAACCGACAACGGTAAAAACGTCATCTAAACCGACCATCCGGGCAAACTTTATATCGCTTGTGCCAATATAGCCATCCTCATCTGCATTTATGCCGCTTAGTATCTCATCCCGATGAATAAAGATTGGATACACCTTATTACCCTTTTTCGGATAAGCCATATATAAATAGCCATTTTTATTTAAATGTTTTTTTTCAATGATATGGTTAACAAGCTTTTTCATAGAAGCTAAATCATAGACAAACGCAAAAATCAAATCATACGAGCCTTCGGTGAACTCCTTTTCGTAATCAGAGAGATCACTAAAGTAATCTGCTCCCTCTGGTACATTCAAAATAATCTTTTTTTCATATTTATTTAAATTAAGCTTTTCAGCTATTGATTTGGCCATCATATCCTCCTAGATTCTTTCTTCTGAATCAGAATCGAAAAAGTGTGCGTTTTCCAAGTCAATTGCGAGTGATATCCTTTCCCCGATTTGTATGTGATAGTTCGCTTCAACCCTTGCGATAAACGTTTGGTCCTCCATTTTTAAATATAAAAGGGTTTCGCTGCCTAATAGTTCGACGACTTCGACATAGGCTTCAAGTTTTGCCCATTGAGTACTGTTATGACGCTCAGCGTGCAAGTGTATGTGTTCCGGGCGGATGCCTAAGATCACCTCTTTATTTTCAAATCCCTTTTCTTTAAGATGATCCAGTTTATGTACAGGGAGCGGAATCTTTTCTTCGCCTATTATGAATTGATGATCTTGGATCGATCCGTTCAAGAAATTCGTGGCAGGAGAACCGATAAATCCGCCGACAAATAAATTTTTCGGAGAATTGTATACTTCTTTCGGTGTCCCCACCTGCTGGATAACCCCATCTTTCATGACAACAATTCTCGTTGCCATAGTCATAGCCTCTGTTTGATCATGAGTGACATAGATCGTGGTAGTCTGCAGACGCTGATGAAGCTTAATGATCTCAGAGCGCATTTGTGATCTCAGTGTTGCGTCCAGGTTGGATAGCGGTTCATCCATAAGGAAATATTTTGCATCCCGAACAATGGCTCTGCCTAGAGCAACCCGCTGTCTCTGCCCGCCTGACAGCACCTCCGGTTTCTTATGTAAGAAATTCTCTAACCCTAAGACAGCAGCCGTTTCTTCAACTCTCTTTTTAATTTCTGCCTTAGGTACTTTTCGAAGTTTTAGGCCAAATGCCATATTATTAAAGACTGTCATATGGGAATACAAGGCATAATTCTGAAAAACCATCGCAATGTCGCGGTTCTTCGGCGGGACATCATTCATCCGTTTGCCATCAAAAAGCAGATCGCCTTTGGAAATATCCTCAAGGCCAGCAATCATGCGCAAGGTTGTCGATTTCCCGCAGCCGGACGGCCCAACAAGCACAATAAACTCTTTATCCTTTATATGTAAATCAAAATCCCGCACAGCGGGAACCCCTTCATCATAAAACTTATAAACATGCTCAAGCTTTAAATCTCCCAACTCCATACCTCCCCAGAAGCCTACTATTTTAACAAACCAAGCCTCCACTTTTACACATTAACGCATTGGGGGTCAGGCCCCCATCGCTTTAACGCGGTACTCCACCGGGGGTCAGGCCCCCGGCACTTTAACGCGGTACCATAATTCTATATTCTATTATAAGGTTAAACTCTTCAAAGACAATTAATATTGTATAATAAAACGTTGTGGGGATTGTAGTGGGTAATTTATAAAATGGATGTGATGTGGAAATTGAGACCTATTAAAATGGCGATTATTGGCGCAGGGAATCGGGGTAATATTTTTGGTGATTTGGCATTGCTCCATATGGAAAATTTACAGGTTGTAGCAGCAGCTGAGCCGATTAAGTCCAGGAGAGAGTTATTCGCCAAAAAGCATCCGGAGGCAAGGATTTTCCACACATGGGAAGACATGCTTCAAGAACAAATTGATTGCGATGTTATGTTTGTTACGACCCAGGATCAGGAGCATTTTAACCCAGCGATGACGGCACTAGAAAAAGGCTATCATGTCGTTGTGGAAAAGCCATTGAGTCCTTCCCTCGAAGAATGCAAGCAAATGATCGAAAAAGCCAAGGAAAAAAACCGTTTACTAATGCTTTGTTATGTTCTGAGATACACTCCCTTTTTTCAAAAGCTGAAAGAACTTATTGAACAAAAAAGAATTGGTGAAGTCAAACATATCGCGATCGATATGGATGTTGCTTATTGGCATCAAGCACATAGCTTTGTCAGGGGGAACTGGCGAAACACTGCAGAATCGTCGCCAATGCTGCTGGCAAAGAGCTGCCATGATTTAGATTTGTTTTCCTACTTACTGGAAAAGAAGCCATTGAAGATTTCATCATTTGGCAATCTTAGTTATTTCAATATTGACCACGCACCCGAAGGCTCAACGGCTCGGTGTACAGATGGCTGCAAGGTGGAAAATCAGTGCCCATATTCGGCTATTAAAATTTACCTTGGCGAAGATACTGGCTGGCCTGTATCTACCATTTCAGAAGATCTAAGTTATGAATCTAGAAAAAAAGCAATCGAAACAGGCCCTTACGGCCGATGTGTATTCCGCTGCGATAACGATGTTGTTGATCACCAAGTGGTCAATATTATGTATGAGGGCGGTACAACCGCTGCCTTAACGATGTGCGGGTTTACCAGCGAATTAACACGCAGAGTGCGAATCCTCGGCACACTTGGAGAAATTAATGGTGATGTAAATAATAACGAACTTTCTTTGACCGTTTTTGGTGAAAGTAAACAGGACATCCACCTTGAAGTTTCAGCAAATGGCATGCATGCTGGCGGGGATGATGGTTTGATCAAAGCAGTGATTTCGCTTGTAAAAAACGCATCTTCACTTGACCAGGATAAGTACTACGACGACTTAATATTAAGTCATTGCCTTGCTTTTCAGGCGGAACAATCAAGATTAAGACAGCAAACTATCTTGCTCTAGGGACAAGGTCCCCGTGGCCATAAAAAATCAAACTATTTTTCTATAAGGACAAGGTGCCTGTCCCCATGTCCACTTGGACAAGCCCATGTCCACTTGGACAAGCCCGCGGCCACTTGGACAAGCCTGTGTCCACTAATCCGATCAATTAGCTATGTTTTTTGGGTTTTCTTGATTATAATGGGAATGTGACAAAATTATTACAAGAAGGAATGATAGAATTTGAGAAAAGTATTTACTCTTTGTATTGTTTTTTGTCTTTTTCTCCTAGCAGGCTGTGGAGGAAATGAACAGAAAAACGATGCAGCGAAAGAAGACAGCACTGATTCAAAAGATCAAACGCCCCTTACTGTTTGGGTGATGGGAACTGATGAAAACTGGCGCACTTATCATGATGATTTGGTCAAACGCTTTGAAACCGAGAATCCAGAAATTAAAATAAAGCTTGAATACATACCGTGGGATCAGGGTGAAAATCAATTGATCACCTCTGCTACGAATCAAACAATGCCGGATGTATCAACGATTGCTGGAAGATGGACAGCCCAAATGGTTGAAATGGGTGCGGTAGAACCGCTAGATCAATTTTTCCCAGAAGGATTCACTGATGACTTTGTGGATGCTGCCTGGAATACAACCCAATACAAAGACGAAACTTGGGGGCTGCCAGTTGGCTTCACAACAACAGGTCTTTTTTACAGAGCGGATTGGCTGAAAGATGCAGGATATTCCGAACCGCCAAAGACTTGGGATGAATTTATGGAAGTTGCCAAAGCCATGACAGACGGCAAAGACCGCTATGGTTTTGGGTTAGTTGGTCATAACAGCATGGAAACTGTGTTGTTCTGGACACCATTCTTATGGGCAAATGGCGGAGAGCTATTAACAGAAGATATGAAAAAAGCTGCTTTTAACAGCAAAGAAGGTATCGAAGCCCTTCAATTCTATGTGGATCTTTACAAAAATGCATCACCGGAAGGCAGCATCAACTACAAGCGCGGGGATTCTATGAACCTATTCACTTCCGGAGCTGTTGGAATGACGACACAAGGACCATGGTTCCCAAAAACGATTAAGGCTAATGCTCCCGATATGGAATATGCCATTGCACCATACCCTGCGAAAAAGCAATCAGTAAATATGGCAACTGCCGATCATATCATTATGTCAAGCCAGACAAAAAATAAAGAGGCGGCCTGGAAATTTATTGAATTTTTCACAAATCCGGAAAATGACCTGAAATGGGCCAAAAACCAGGGCTTCATTCCATATCATGAATCGAATCTCAATGATGAAGAAATTCGCAGCAACCCAGATATGGCCTTCTTCCTTGATGTGGCACCTGAATCAAAAACGTATCCTACTTTGCCACAGTGGCCGCAAATTGACCAAGCATTGGCCGATGCCGTTCAGCAAGCTTTAATGGGTGAAAAAACACCTGAAGAAGCCTTAAATGAGGCGGCTGCTAAAGTGAATGAAGCACTGAAATGAGAAAAAAGGAGCAAAGATTAGGACTGATTTTTATTTTGCCTGCTTTGCTTGTCCTCCTTGTCATTGTCTTTATACCCTTGGTGCAAACTTTCTATCTAAGCTTTCAGCATCGGGTCTTAATTGAACCGGCTAAAGATGGCTTCGTTGGATTAAGCAATTACAAGGAGCTTTTTACAAGTAAATCAACGTGGAAGTATATTGGAATTACTCTGCTTTTTACTGTGACATCCGTAGGCTTAAAGCTGATCATCGGAATGTTTGCCGCCCTGTTATTGAATGCAAATGACAGGGCTGGCAAGGTGTATTCATCGATCCTAATGATCCCCTGGTTTATCCCCTCCGTTGTCGCATCATTAATCTGGAGCTGGATTCTCCATGACCAGTTTGGGATTATTAACGAAGTGCTGCGCTCTGCGGGGCTTATTGAAAAAAATATCGCCTGGCTCAGTGATAAAGGGTTAGCTTTTATATCCGTAATCATTGTAGATGTTTGGGTCGGATTGCCCTTTATGACAGTCGTGCTCCTTGCCTCTCTTAAGACAATTCCAAAAGAGCTCTTAGAGGCGGCTACTGTTGATGGGGCGAATTTTTTGCAGAAATTAATCAACGTGACCTTGCCGAATATGAGAAATGTGTTCATTGTAATGGGTACAATCAGTTTAATTGGAACATTTAACAGCTTTAATATTATTTATTCGCTTACTGGCGGAGGACCGGTAGATGCCACCAATACGCTGGTCATCCATATTTACCGGACAGCCTTTACTAATTATGATTTTGGCCTGGCAGCAGCCTTATCTGTGTTTACCTTTATCATTATTTTCATGCTGGTATTATTTTATCGGAAAAGACTGGATTCAGAGGGGGAATTTTAGTGAGAAGAATAAGCTGGTACATTGGTATTAGCCTATATTCATTTGTAATGATTTTCCCTTTTCTGTGGATGATTTCAACGGCATTAAAGCCCGCGAATGAAATTTTTTCCTTAACGCCTTCCTTCATTCCAAAGAATATAACCTTTGAATCTTTTATAAAGGTATGGCAGATGGAATCACTCCGTACCTATGTGTGGAATAGCCTGGTTGTCGCAGTGGCAACAACCGCCATTTCCGTATTTCTTTCAAGTCTGGCCGGATACGGCTTTTCACGTTTTCGCTTTCGCGGGAGAAACTGGCTCTTGCTAGGATTTTTGTGCGCACAAATGATTCCTGGTGTCATCTTGCTTATGCCAATGTTTGGCATGATGACAAAGCTTCAGCTTCTTGACAGCCATTTAGGACTTATTATCGCAAATACGACATTCACCCTGCCCTACTGCACATGGATTATGACGGCATTTTTCAAAGGAATTCCAAAAGAATTAGAGGAAGCTGCGATGATGGACGGGGCAACAAGGTGGCAAGCCTTTACGAAGGTGATCCTCCCGCTTGCTGTACCGGGTATAATTTCAACCTCCATCTTTTCATTTATTATGTCGTGGGATGAATTTCTATATGCCCTTACACTGACCAGAAGCGAAGACATGCGCACACTTCCCTATGGATTGTACAGCTTTATGTCCCAATACGGCATCGACTGGAACAGCCTGATGGCCGCATCCATACTTGCGATCCTGCCTCCGCTCCTGCTATGCGTAGTCTTGCAAAAGTACTTCATTAAAGGAATGCTTGCGGGAGCTGTTAATAAATAGAAAAAAGGAGAACGTTTTCGAGCGTTCTCCTTTTTTATTTGTCTTCCTCTCCGCTTCTGTCACTCGTCACCCATCCTCATAATCCTTCATAAATTAGGAAGGATAGGAGTGGATTTGATATGAGATTACTTGGAGCACAAGAGCTTGAGTCCCATGAATGGGAGCCTTGGCAGACATATGCCTTCGAATCTTTTAAAAATAAACTTACAGACCGCAAAAACCCTTTCCCCTGTATACCTGCCGTGCAAGGATTATCACTTGGGCACTTGCGGTTTGTGTTTGTCGATAAACCAAACGATGCTCTTGATCAAAAAAAGCTTGCCAAAATACTTAAAGATTATTCATTGGGTTATAAAGAATACGGAAAATATACATCCCTAATTATTTTTTTCAATTATGTTGGGAGTTTTGACATAAAGGATTATGAAAAGCTATTCTGGGATCAATTAACCCTGCTTCATAGATTAGATGAATCTTCTTGGCCTCGCCATATTTCGCCCGACCCGGAGCACCCGACTTGGGAGTTCTGTTTTCAAGATGTTCCTTATTTTGTATACTGTGCAACGCCTGAACATCGTCATAGAAAAAGCAGGTCTTTCCCATTTATGTTATTGGCCTTAACCCCGCGTTCGGTATTCAATGAATTTAGAGCAAATGAAAAACACGCTGAAAAAATAAAAGCCCAAACCCGTAAACGGCTAGCGGCTTATGATGAAGTCCCGATTCATCCTTCTTTAAACACGTATGGGAAAAACGATAACTTCGAATGGAAGCAGTATTTTCTGCCTGATGATCAAGGCGTCCAAGGCAAATGTCCTTTTAAACATAAATGGTGAACCTTATCTTATCGCCTGAATACCATTCTCTTTTAAGGAACCGTACCCTTTCTTCCTGTACCACTGATAACATAGGATGACGATAATTAAAAAGTCGATGGCGTCCCCGCCATAGTACATGATCATGGCACCCGTTTCAGCTTGTGCCTTTAAAACACCTGCTGGAGGGTGTGCATAAATATATTTTGACAATATTCCGTGTCCTGCAAGGGCAAGAATAAAAATAATCGATCGAAAAGGAAAGCTATATCGATGGGCTACCGGATCTATATAGACGAATGAGGCAGTGAACAAATAACCAGCCAGGAATACATGGATATGAACGATGAAATGAACGATAAGGCTGTGATGCATGGCTGCGTATATATTCGTTGTATAAAGGATCCAAAGCCCTCCAATATTTAAAATAGATGCAACGATTGGATGTAAATAAAACAAGAAGATTTTCTTTTTTAGAAAACCCGAGACCTTGCGTGCAGCACTGGTTCGAAGCGTCCGCAAAAGCAAGGTAACTGGTGCAGATAGAACAAGCAGCAAGGGAGCCAGCATCCCCAATAATAAATGCCCAATCATATGGGCGGAAAAATCATTATGCGCCTGCTTTGCAAGCGGTCCGACAACAGCTGCAGCCGCGAAAAATAGACCAAGGGCAAAAAACACAATCCGATAGGCTGGCCACGGTTTATGACGCTTGCTGGATTTAAACGCTGTACCCAAGTATAAAAACAGCATAATGGCAATAAAAATAATGATGAAAAGTTCAGCAGTATGAGCATGAATGGCATGGTCAAGTTCATGTTCTGTTCCCACGGACGGTACTGCCTCCCAGTGAACGATTCTTTGTGGGGAAAACCAAAATAACCCCTGCCGCCAGCAGAAGGAACGCAATCCCATTCCAGATGATGTCATATGGCATAATATCAACATTATAGCGGATTTGATGAATCTTCATGAATTTATGCTGAATGGTTCCATCATATAATTGGAATCCTCCTGATCCAAGAAAAACGCCTCCCTGCCACCTCCGGAAGTTAAATAGCCCGCGCCGTTTAATGTCCGCAAACATAAACAAAGAACCGATGGTCGCAAACCAGCTGAATGCATGGAAAAGCCCATCTGATAGCAATCCAATATTAGTGGTGGATTTGTCATAAAAGTGATGCCAATGAAGCATCTGATGAAAAACCGCCTCATCAACAAAAGCCGCGAGCCCCAAACCAAATAAGATCCCGGAGTATATATTCCTTTTATCAAATGTACCATTTGCCATCCTATCTTCACCTGCCAGTTAGTAAACATATACATACATCCATTATTTCCCTAAACACAGCTTTATAACCATAACTTGCTGTTTGGATGCCCCTCTTTTGGCGGTAAAAATAAAAGGATTAGATGAACTCTAATCCTTAGAATTTCAAAGCTTATCCCTCATGGCTAATTTGCCAGTGAACTCCAAATTTATCGGTTAAACTTCCATAGCATTTGCTCCAAAAAGTCTCTTGAAGCTCCATTTCCACAGTACCGCCCTCTTGCAGCTTATTAAATGATGATTTTAGACCGTCAAGGTCATTGCTCACAACCGCAATACTAACATTGTTGCCAACAGTAAACGGTGAGCCCGGGAAGTTATCAGAAAACATAAGATCACTGCCAAAAACAGTCATTTTTGCATGCATGACTAAATCCTTGGCTTCCTCAGGCATTTGATAATCCGGGTTTTGCGGCGACTCCGCAAACGTTTGAAAAACCTCCCTTTTAGTCTGAAAAGCCTGTTCGTAAAACTCAACCGCCTCTCGGCAATTTCCATTAAAAATAAGATAGACATTTAAAGCCATTTGCGACACCCCTTGGTTTGAATGAGATAAATTTCCATATCATTGTAACCAATCTAGGTTCATTAAATCCACTCTTGGCAAACTTGCTTTAAAAAAACGGGACCGGAGCAGCCCCGTGTCCCATGTTTCTTATAGTTGTTCCTTTAATGTGTTCAGCAGGCGATCCCATTCTTTTGCCTGGTCTGAGTCCGGATTTTTGGCATAGGGATGCTCGCTTTGGTTAATTTGAAAGATCATCCCAGTGCCAGTTTCTTCAACAAAAGTTAAAAATGGGTGGTCTTTATAATATGGTGTGTTAAGCTGGTCTTTTGTCAGATAAATGAGTGTCATCAGCAGTTCATTTTTCTGTGCTTTTGTGTCTTTATAGTAAAAATGAATGCATGGCGGGTTGCCTTCTTCATTTTTACAAGCAGTTTCCTCTATCTTTATTTTTTCTGCAGCATCCTCTGGGAGCCGCAATTGATAGCCTTGTCTGCTTTCAAATAGGATGGTCTTTTTAAAATGTTTCTCCGCATTTACCTCATTGATGGATTCGGGTGTATTCCAAATTCCGATGGCACTTTCATCTGCAGGTGCAATGCTGCTGATGAGCCATTGTTCACCTGATTGGACTAATGAAACTTTGGCTTTATCTATGCCAGCTTTCCCATTTGAGGTTGCCAATTTAAATTCTACTGTATAAAGGATGCTTTTGTCTTTTTGCTCTTCTTGGCCAGTTACTTTGAATTTTTCAACCCATGGACTTGATGCCCCTGTTACCCAATGAAATTGTTCAAAAGATTGTTTAACGCCAGCCTTAATATTTTCAGTAAACAGTGCGTATTGCAGGGCACCGTTTCTTGCTTTTACTGCTTTTGCCCAAAGTTGGACGGTATCGTTCGGCTCTGTTGGTATAATTCCATCTTCTAACCTTTCAAGCTGTTCCTGTATTGAAGTCTTTACAGTTTCATTCCCTCTGACTGCTGTTTCCTTTTGCCCTGCCCATGCAGCGGTTGATATTCCTAATGCAAGTACTGCCGTTAATATGATTGACCTTTTTAACATATCCATCTTTTCCTCTCGTTTGAAGATCTGATGACAAGGGCCCTTTGTCATTCCACACATAATAACGGCTGAGTTTGACTTTCGTAACATCTTTTTAGAAATATTTTTTTTCATCAGTCTGGGGATTGAATCGATATAGTGTGGACTGGTTTTCATGCCACTTTTCTATAATGAGCTGTTCACCCTGCCAAAAGACAGATGCTGCGCCATGCATATCCGCGACTTGTTTTACCTGTTTTATATCGAAAATTACGACTTCAGGCTGCTCCCCTGAAAAAAGATCAGCCGCAATGTATTGGCCGGATGGATCAATGGACAAATGTCTGATCACGATGTCATTCCTGCTATTTTCCGGATCTAGCCGGATGAGCTTCTTAAAGGTTTTTGCTGAAAGATCATACTCAATGAACGTGACGCCAGACAAATTAGGCCGTTCAGTCATTTCCTGGAGGCTAAATATAATTTTTTCACCGTCTGGATCCATAACTAATGAACTAATACGATTATTTTCTCGTCCCAGCCATTCCTTTGGAACGTCATCGATAGAAAAGAGTTTTTCCTTCTGGTCTGATTTGATCATCTCAATCACGCCATTGTTTTCAAGATCAGCAAGTTCTTTAGCATCTTTTTCTGTCACCTTGGCAATCACATAATGATGTTCCTTTTTCACTAATTCAAATTCATAGGCTGATATTTTATAATACGGATTGGCTGTATAGGTCCAATATACTTTGGCTGTCACATTTGTGAGGTCTCCGTCTATTTTGGCATTCAATACTTCGAACCCTATTTGGTATGGATTAGAATAGGTAAGGAATTCCGGAGGGTTATCCATCATGCTTTTCGCATAATCATCATCCCTGACTATAAGAGCCTGCAGAAATCTTTCAACGGTCGCAGATGCGGTCAATTCCTTATCGCTTAAGGAAATTTTCATCAGCTTAACGCTATTTTCCTGACCATTGTTTTTAAGAACAAATAAGCTATTCGCCGCGGAATGCCAAACCGGCAAGGAGTATTGGTAAATTCCTTTGGTTCGCTCCAGAGCATTTACAAAATTGGCTGTTGCTTTTTTTCTTGTTTTTAAATCGGTGTCAGCAATCCAGACGTTTTCAACACCCTCTTCCTCCTTCACATAGGAAAAATATCCGCCTTGTGCTGAAACCGCAGGGTCTGTTCCATCATCAGCCTTGGTTTCTCTTCCGATGCGGTCCCTGAGGATGATGGCACCATCACGTGCAAACACAAGTTTCTTTTCCTCCTTGATATAGGAAGGCATGGTCCCTTCAGTCACCTGTTTTTCCTTTAACGTTTGAAGGTCGATTTCAACAATGGTGTTATTTTTTTCGGCAAAAATAGTTTTGGAATCCTTCCACGCAGGATGAGAATAGGATCCGGCTTTTATTTCTTCAGTTGCCTTTGTTGTTGGATGAAGGATATAAATGCTACCGCCGTTTGTTAACAGCAGGCCTTCTTCATTGACTGAGGAATTCATACTATCCGCTGTCAACGTTGTTATTTTTTCAAAATCGCCGCTGCTGTTGAGGTAAATTCCTTTGTTCTTAATCGATACATATAGATTCCCCTGATAGTGGGAATAGGCGGTTATTTCACCCTCACCTACATCAAAAAATGAGATCGAATTAGCCACATTTAAAGAGCTTGCATTTGTGTGCTCGACTTGGAAGCTGGTGATAAGAATTGCTAGGAATACAATCGCAGCAGCCGACACAGCGACCCACGGCATTTTCCATATTGGCTTTTTTCGCTTCTTCAAAAAGTCTTTGCGCAAGCTTTGCTTGAATGTCTCATCAATATAGATATGGTTGCGCAGCTGCCGGAGCTGCTTTTCGATTTCTGGATCCATCAAATTTCCCCCAGACATTTCTTTACTAATTTACCTAGCTTTTTCGTCAGGCGATTTGCTTTCACACGAAGGGAATCCTCCGCCTTTTGTAAAATTGCGGCCATCTCCTTAAATTTCAGCCCGGCAAAATATCTTAAATTGGTAATCTCATATTCTTCTTTTGATAAGTGGCCAAGGCTTTGTTTGAGGCAATCCAAATCGGCTGATTGTTCGAAAGGGTCCTCAAACGGTTGAGATTGCAGATAAAATTCCACATCATCTCCCATAGGGAGGTGCTTTTTCCTCCGATAGTAATCAATGACTGTATTTCTGGCAATAGCCAGCAGCCATGATTTGGCTCCAGTCTTATCGTTTAGCACATCCCATTTTTCAAAAGCTTTCCGAAATGTCTCACTAACGATATCCTCTGTATCCCACTTATTGCTTGTTTTTACATACACATACCGGTATACATCATCAAAGAACTCATCGTAAATGTTTATAAATTCATCCTTCAAGTGTTTCTCCCCCACGGAGAGCAAGACTGTTCCTGCCCTGCTTTCCTGCATAGTAAACAGGACAAGGTTTCATTGTTGCCCTTGTCCTCACAGTCTCTTTTGTATCCTATTATTAGGCGAGCCGCTGGCTTCTTTTTTGTTAATTAAACCTGATGAGTAGGTTTAGTTCGCTTCTTTGGTTTGTATTTTTGTCCAACCATGATGATAAATGGGGTTCCGATAATGGTCGGCAGGAACCAAAAAATGAGGACGGGGATTTCATTTAATACGGGAACTTTCGGAATGTTGACCACAATGGTTGCTGTGACGATACCGATATATGATCCCAGCATCCCGCCAATATGAGTACCAAGCCAGTTTTTCCATCTTCGTTTTCCAGCAAGATACCCCATGATGGCAAGTGCATAGGAAAATACCGCAATATAAAAAAGGTATGCACTTTCCTCCCAATGCACAATCGACATAACAACAGCGGAAATAAAGACGAGGACATAAGACCCGTGATAAATCTCCCCTGCTAAGGTGTGTTTCCCTCTTCTCTTTTTGTACGACATCGCAAAAATCCCGCTAACCAAACAAACGATTCCTGAAACAATGTGGGTTACTAAAAATCCACTAAACACAACAACACTCCCCTAAACCAGGCACCAAGCCCCTTTTTGAAAATTTAAAAGGGAGGAAATTTTCAATTAGATATCCTCCTTCAAAGATTATATATTCACTGTAAAAATATAACAATAAAAATATTTATTTAATTTGAACTAGGACTATTGGCGTGAGCTGCTTTTTTTTGCAAAGAAAAAAGGGCAATAAATGCCCTTTTTATTTATTCAGCTCCTCAATAAACGAAGCAAAACGATATAACTTTTTCTCTGACAGCGGCGCCCCGATTAACTGGACCCCAACCGGCAAACCATTTTTAGGTTTTCCTGGTACTGAGATAGCTGGAAATCCTGTTGTATTATTTGGATTCGTTAAACGGTTTAAAATTCTTGTCGGGGTCATCTTACCGTCGATTTCTACTTCACGCTGATCAATATCCGTTGGTAAAATACAAAGAGTAGGTACCAGTAATATATCAACATTTCTAAACACATCATTTAATGCGGCCATTGCCTTGTGCTTTGTTTTTATTGCCTGAAGATATTCACTGGCTTTTATATCCTTTCCTTCCATAATCCGTGATTTTACTTCACCTTCGATTTTTTCAGGATGTTCCTTATACTCTTTTTCAAAAGCAGAGTAGGCCTCAGAGCTCATGATTACCCTAGTTGCATTCATCAATTCATCCATTAGGTCTACCGTGACAGTTTTAAGGTTTATTCCCTGTGCTCTTAAATCCTCGATCGTTTCATTGATTGATTCTCTGACCTCTGATTGAAGAATATCAAAAAAGTAATTAGAAGGAATTCCAATGGTTAATTCTTTCACCGATTTTCCTATTTCTTCCGTGAAATCCTCTTGTTTTCTATTAATTGAAAAAGGATCCCTTGAATCATAGCCAACTAAAGCATTTAACATGATAGCATTATCCTTGACAGTTTTAGTCATTGGACCGAAATGATCGAGTGACATGGCTAAAGCTACGGTTCCATATTTGCTCACACTGCCAAATGTTGGCTTCATACCTACAATTCCACAGCAAGAAGCAGGTATTCTAATAGAACCCCCTGTGTCAGATCCAATCGCACCGTATGCCATATGGCCAGCAACTGCGGCTCCGGATCCAGAACTAGATCCTCCAGTTATTTTTGCTAAATTGTGCGGATTTCTTGGAGCACCAAAATAGGAACGGTCTCCGGTTCCACCATAAGCAAATTCATGCATATTAGTTTTCCCAATAATAATCGCTCCTGCATTCTGAAGCTTTGCAGCCAGTTCGGCATCTTCATCTGGAATAAAGTCTTTATAGATTTCTGATGCGGCAGTATTTTTTACACCCTTAATATATACATTATCCTTAACAGCTATTGGTACTCCGTGTAATGGTCCCTTATAATTCCCACTCAGTATTTCATTTTCAGCGTCCATAGCATCTTTTAATGCTCGGTCTTCCATCACTGTAATATAGGAATTCAGCTCTTTATCATTTGAATCTATTCTAGCCAAAAGCAGCTTTGTTACCTCTACGGGTGAAACCTCTTTACTTTCAATGGCATTAGCCAGATCAGACAGACTCCATCCTGATATATCATTTGATTTCGTTATCACGCAATATCTCTCCCTTTTTATAAAATAAAATTTATTTTAAATTTACTGAAATAAAGAAATGGATTATCCCTTACTCAGCATTTCAGGCAAGAATGTTACCAATTCTGGCATTAAAATTAAAATGGCTACTACCACAATCTCTGCAGCGATAAAAGGTAAAACACCAATAAAAATCTGTCCTAATGGAATCTTTGGAGCAACACTGCGGACAACAAAACAATTGAGTCCAACTGGAGGAGAAACAAGTCCAATCTCTGTCATTTTAACAACTAAAATACCAAACCATATTGGATGAAAACCTAATTCCATGACCACTGGAAAGAAAATCGGCAGCGTTAACATCATCATGCTTATCGCATCCATAAACATTCCAAGGATAAGATAAAAAACTAGCATAACAATGATAATGGCTAGAGGCGAAATCGGCAGAGATACTACAAAATTACTAATTGCAGTGTTTACGCCTGCCAAGGCTAAAAACCGGATAAAGATTGAAATCCCAACCATTATTAAGAAAATCATGGCTGTTGTCTTGGTTGTTTCCAATAAGGCAGTTTTAAAGTCATTTTTCGATAACTTTCTTAATACTAAGGCGATAATTAATGCCCCAATTGCACCAATGCCCGCTGCTTCAGTCGGAGTAAAAAATCCAAAATAAATTCCGCCGATTACTAGGGCAACCAAGACTAGCATGGCATAAGTATTTTTCAAGGATTTAAATCTCTCTTTCCAAGATGCAGCCTTTGTTACAGGGGCAGTATTAGGATTCATTCTAGCCCTCACATAGATCATTAAAATATAAATAAGGACAGTAACAACACCTGGTATAATTCCAGCAATTAACATAGCTGAAATCGATTGTTCCGTTAAAATTCCATAAACAATCATAATCGTACTTGGCGGTATTAGTGCTGCTAAGCATCCTCCCATGGCAACTACTCCAGCAGCAAGTTTTTTATCCACCCCTGAATTTAACATTTGAGGTATAGCGATTTTCCCTAATACACTTGTTGAAGCAGTACTTGCACCAGAAACAGTTGCAAAACCTGCACTGGCAATTACAGTTGCTATCGGTAATCCGCCTCGAATGTGCTGTATCCATGCACGTGCTGTTTTAAAGAGATCATCTGCAATTCCTGCATAATATGTAAAGTAACCCATGAGGACAAACAAAGGGATAGCACTATAAGTATATGAACCTACCTCAGAGCTTGGCAAATAACCAATAAACTTTGTTCCCGGGCTCCAACCTTGAATCATGATAACTCCTAGGGCCCCGACAATGGTTACAGCATAAGCCACTCTCATCCCAAGTATGATTAATATAAGCAAAATGACCAACCCTAGGATACCAATTTGTAAATCCGTCATCTCCTTACCCCCTTATGACTTATGTTATTAATGAATAAAAAATTTAAATAGTTAAATCCTCTTCAACAGTCAAATCAGCTGTACTATTCGAGTCTATATTCTTTGTATTAAAGAGCTCATCTAACCAATCAACAAATAACCTTGCAGATAGAATAATAGACCCAATTGATACAAATAGCGGCAAGAACCATACTGGCCACATTAGATAAATACTTACAACTCCCTTATGGTAAGTATCTATGGCATTTTGAAAGGTAAAGTATGAGACTAAGAGATTCACACCAACTGCTAGAATTAATATTATGGTAAGAGCTATTTTTCTTATCGCACCTTTAAACACTTTTGTAATCAGCAAGTCCATTCCAACATGACCGTTTTCCCGCTGTGTATAAGCAATACCACAGTACACGGTTACGACCATTAACATTTCCGTAATTTCCTGAGCACCAACCAAGGGATGATTAAATAAATTTCTTCCCAAAACATCAAACGTAATAAGCATCATCATTAAAAAAATGGATAAGCCAGAAATGAATGTTAACTTACCTTCCATAAAAGCAACAATTTTATCTAACCTTCTAATGAGATTATCCACTATTCATCATCCTTTTAAGTAAATTTAGATATCTGCCCTCCGCTCATAAAAAAGAGTAGGAAAGGAGCGCATTTAATATGAGACGAAAATTGCCAAATTCAATCTCTGCGCTCCAATCACTATTTCACTTTAAAATCCGCTAATCTCTTTTCGCTTTTCCAGAACAAAATCTAAAATCTCCTGGGTAGGACCGCGATCCTTCCACTGCTCGACCCATTTGTCCCAAACAACTTGTGATTTATCAAGGAACTTTTGCCGTTCTTCCTTAGGCAATGTGATAATTTCTACACCTTTATCTTCAAATTCCTTAATCCACTTTTTGTCAGCCTCTTCATAGTACTTTATGGAATTATCCATAAATACATCTTTAACATATGTTTCATGCATCTGTTTAAAATCATCTGGCAAAGCTTCCCAAGCATCTTTATTTACGAAGAAAGTAGAAATTGGCGACCCGGCCGCGATTCCAACAGTATTGTATTTGGCAACCTCAAAAAGGTTATAGGAACCAAAAGTATAGCTGTAAGGGAAGATTGCGCCATCAATAGTTCCGCGCTCTAAACTGCTGTATAGTTCAGGAGCAGGCATCGGAGTAGGTACAGCTCCAAACAATTCAAAAACCTGACCTTGTTCTGCACTCATTCCAGAAATTTTTACACCTTTAAAGTCCTCTGCCTTTTCAATCTTCTTAACTCCCATATATTCATACTGTGTAGGCATCCCAGGGAATAAAGGCTTGATATTCCAGCTATCCATTTCCTTCTTAATTTCCGGATGGTCCCAAACAGCCATTAATAACTCCATTAATTCTTTGTGGTCTAATGGAGAAATAAATGGCAAGTCCATTACCTGCTGTAAAGGCAGTTTACCCGGAGTATAGAACGGTGCTATTGCCGCTGCTTCAAACAATCCATTAGATAATCCATCTAATTGCTCTGCTGCTGGCCCAAGTGCTTCACCGTAATGGATGTTAATCTTCCATTTCCCATCCGTTTGTTCACTCATTGCTTTCGCCCAATCTTCAACAGGGTATGTCCAAGCACGAGCACCACCCCAAATTGAAAAATTCCATTCAATTACATCCTTACCACTAGAATTGTTGCCTGATTTCTTTTCTGTACCTGAACTTGCAGTGTCCGTTCCACCACATCCCGTTAAGATAATCATTAATAAAAATACGCATGTAATAAGTAGAGTTAAACTTTTCTTCATGTTAACCTCCCAAAATTTTTTTGGTCCTATGTACCTATGAAAATGTAAACTTGGAAGCCCTTACAATATCATCAAACAAAAGATATTAAGATTATATATTTTTTCCTTTTTCCCCCTTCCTAGAAAGTGATAAAATTCGCCAAAAAAATTTAACTTCTTTGACTATTGTGAATATTAACACTAGCCTGTTTTTTCGTCAATAAAAAATCTTTTTATATCGTTTAGTCTTGGTGCCTTTTTGATAGAATCAATAGCTATAAAAATATTGGTATATAATTTTATATTTGGCGGAATTTATGTGGTGCTGCATCAAAAAATAAAACATACTATTAATATCAAATTTAAGAATTGTATAATAATTAGAAGGATAAATGTACTTAGAAGAAATGATAAAAAAACAGATGCAAACAAATTCCAAATTTCGCAGGGAATTATTTGTATAAAACATTTAAATTATTAATATATACTAAAAAATATTTAAATTTTATTTAGAAAAACTATAAACATTCGATATTTGCTCGCTTCATCACTATTTGTTATTTAAATATCTTTGATCCTCTAACCTCAAAATAAGTCCACATCTTTTTCCGTTAAATAATTTGGCAAAACAAAAACCGGACCTAAATACCTATCCCTTCCAACCGCTTGCGTTCAACCCACTTTCCGTTATAATTTGAATAGATTATACCTGCATTGCAACCATAAACATATTAACGCATTAACGCGTTGGGGGTCAGGCCCCCAGTGGTTTAAAGTACTAAAGCACATGTTCACTAATGCCGGTATTATTGCAAATTTAAACGGTGGAATTCGGCTCAGTTGAAATGTGTTAATATAGTGAAAGAGTATTCAAGAAAGAGGTATATAAGATGGCACGTGAGAGGAAGTTTACAGTTGAAGAGTTGTATCGGGAGACTCGCGGGTTGCTGCTTGAGTGCGGATATGATGGGTTTACTTTTAGTCTGCTTGCAGGGCGGATGGACATTTCCCGGTCAGCGCTTTATAAGTATTACGAAAATAAGGAAGAGCTCATTACCGATTATATGCTTGATGAGTATGAGAACTTTTTTAATGAGCTAGATAAGATAGGAAATTATCCGGATTTCGACTCTCAATTTCACTATTTGATTGATCTCATCTTTCAAGACCCTGATCTTCAGGAGTTAATTAAGATCGGCATGCAGCTTCCGGTCCAGTCTACAAAGAAAGTACGTGAAAACAAGGAAAAGCTAGATAAACTCCACATCCAGATGTATGGTGCTCTAACAGGTTTCATCCAGCTTGGAAAAGATGAGGGACGAATAAAGAAGCACCTGGCAGACGGATTGGTACTAGGACTTATTTTTCAAACCATAACAATCCCTAATCATTTTGGCATCCCGTATTCCGAATGGGTGTCCTCCATTAAAGAAATTTTGCAGGACGGTATGTTTGTAAAAATTGATAATTGACACCTGTGTAACTTTTGAAAGATAATAACAATGAGCATAGGTGTCTTTTATTTTTCATAAAAGTAACACATGTGTCACCTTAAAACAGGATGAAAGGAGCATAATAAATGAAATCCTTTTTACAGCATATAACCGATTGGGTCTCTTCTAAAAAAGGCATGTGGATGACATTGGCTGCATGGTTAATTTTGACGATGGTTTTAGCTATTTTTGCACCCAGCGCAAAGGATTACCAAGTCAATAGTCTGGACACCCTTCCTAAAGACGCACAATCGGTCATTGCCAAACAAAAGGCAGATGCAAATTTTAAAAATAATGACGGCATCCCTGCTATTCTAGTTTTTCAATCAAGAAATGGCGAAATAAATTTCCAGAAGATCGCAAGCCTATTTGATCGGATTGAACAGGAAAAAATTAATGGCGTCGATCAGTTGATCCCTTTATCATCTTTACCGCCTCAAGCTGCAGCAGGGTTCCTTTCCGAGGATAAAACCACAGCCATTATTCCACTAAGTTTTAATGAGTCTTTGGAAACAAAAGAAATCCGGACTTCAATGGAACAAATACGCAAAATGAACAAACAGGAAACTGATCTGGATCTATTTTTCACAGGGCCAGCTGGCATCGCTGTCGATTCTCTTGATTTATTTTCACGAGCAGATCTTGTTTTAATTCTTTCAACCGTCGGATTAATTCTTGTTCTGCTGGTAGTTATTTACCGCTCGCCGTTATTAGCGCTGATTCCGCTGCTTGCCGCTGCTTTTGTTTACGAAGTAGTCAACCAGATTCTTGGCTTGCTAGGGGCTGCGGGACTCGTCATGAGCAACCAAACCTTATCGATTATGACCATTTTATTATTCGCGGCCGTCATTGATTACTCCTTATTTGTTTTCTCTCGCTACCGTGAGGAACTCATAAATCATGAGAGCAAATATGATGCGATGAAGATGGCGATGCGCGAAACCGGCATGCCTGTTTTCTTCTCAGGCGGAACCGTACTCGCAGCCATGCTTGTCTTGTTTTTTGCAGAGTTTGGCGATTATCGTAATTTTGCGCCAACCTTTGGGACAACGATGGTAGTCATCATGCTTGCGTCCGTTACACTTGTGCCAGCGTTATTCACACTTTTTGGCAGAAAATCCTTCTGGCCTAAAATCCCTAAGGTTGGAGAGCGTAAAGAAAAATCCCATACCTTCTGGGGAAGCGTTGGCCGATTCGTTGCGAAAAAGCCAGGGCTGTCCGCAGGTGTTGTGGGAATCTTCCTGCTCCTTTCCGCAAGCAACATGTTTAATTTGACATATGAATTTGATACGATGAAATCTTTCCCGAAAGATATGCCATCAAGACAGGGATACGAAATCCTTGAAGAGAAATTTGCTAAGGGGGATTTGGCACCAACAACAGTCATTTTCGAGGCTCCAGAAACCATCACAGATGAACAGCAAGTTGAGATGAAAAATGTTCTTGCGGAGCAGCCCCTAGTAGAAAATGTCAGGGTTAACGGAAAAACGGAAGATGGGAAAATCATTAACTACAGCCTGACTTTTGCGGAAAGTCCCTATGAAAGTGAAACGATGGACGCTTTAGAAAAAATGCGTGATCAGGCACCTGACATTATTAAAAATGCTCAGGTTAATGGGGAGCTTTACTTTGCCGGAGAAACAGCAGCAAAGGTCGATGAACGTGCGGTTAACGACCGTGACCTTATTTTAATTGTTTCACTGGAGACCCTGCTTATTTTTATCCTGTTAATTGTTCTGACAAAATCGATTAAAATGCCAGTTTATATGATGGGAACGATTCTAATATCTTTCCTTGCCGCTTTGGGCCTTGGCATGTTCTTAACCAATCTGTTCTTCGATATCGGCACCATAAGCGACAGGGTACCGCTATACGCCTTTGTTTTCCTAGTTGCTTTGGGCATAGACTATAATATTATATTGATTTCCAGATACCAGGAGGAAAGAAAAAAGCACTCAGTCAAAGAAGCGGTTGAGATTGCCGTAGCTAATACGGGCGGAGTGATTTCGTCAGCCGGAATCATCCTTGCAGCCACTTTTGCTGTTCTAATGACCCAGCCTATTCAGCTGTTATTTGTCTTTGGCTTCATTGTTGCAGTAGGTATTCTTCTAGACACCTTCCTCATCAGAGGCGTGCTGCTTCCAGGATTAATTGTTTTGTTTGAAAAAGAAAAATCTACGGAAACATCAAAGTAAAAACTAAAAGCCGATTTTCGGATTGATATGCTCCGAAAGATCGGCTTTTTCTTTTAGTTCTGTTAAATTTGGCCGTTCATTTCCGCTGCAATCAAATAAGCGGTTCTTTTAATTCATTTTTACAAGAACTCGTCCTCTGGACTGGCCTTTTAAAATCCTTGGTAAGTATTCAGGAAGCTCCTCGATAGTAATCTCTGCTTCAACAATATTTGTCAGGTTCTCAGGTTTAAGGTCAGTTGCCATCAGATTCCAAACTTCTTTACGGGTTTCCATCGGACAATAGACAGAATCAATGCCCAAAAGATTTATCCCCCGTAAAATAAAAGGAAAGACAGTTGCCGGAACATTTGTACCGCCTGCCAAGCCGCTGACGGCGACGGATCCATTGTAGTTAATTTTGCTTAAGATCGCTGCCAATGTTTCTCCGCCAACCGGATCAACGGCTCCTGCCCATACCTGCTTGTCCAATGCTTTTATTTTTCCATTATGGACCTCTTCACGCGAAACAATTTCCTCCGCACCAAGCTGGCGCAAATAGTCATTTGCTTCCGCTTTCCCAGTACTGGCCACGACATGATAGCCTTTTTTAGCAAGCATCGAAACAGCTGTGCTTCCGACACCGCCAGTGGCACCTGTGACAAGTACCTTGCCTTTTTCTGGTGTAACGCCATGATCCTGAAGGGCCTTTACAGAAAGTGCAGCAGTAAATCCTGCTGTTCCAAAAATCATTGATTCTTTTAAGGACATTCCTTCTGGCAAAGGGACTATCCAATCCCCAGGAATGCGGGCATACTCACTGTAACCGCCAAAATGCGAAACCCCGATTTCATAGCTTGTCGCAATGACCTGATCCCCTTCTTTAAAACGAGGATCATCAGATGATACGACCGTTCCTGCTAAATCAATCCCAGGAATAAAAGGATATGATCGAACAATTTTCCCTTCCGGAATACTTGCCAGTCCATCCTTATAATTAATGCCTGAATACTCCACTTTAATTAAAACGCCGTCACCTGGCAGGTCATTTAAAGTAAGATTTTCAATCTTAACAGAAAAATCCTCATTCACTTTATTTACAACTAATGCCTTAAATTGCTGTGTCATCTAATGGCTCCTCTCATAAAAAATTACCTATTTACATAAATCTTACCATATGCCGCAGTCATTTACTTAATATTTCAAACTTTATCAGAAAGCAGCAACACACTTTATCCAATTAACGCACCGGGGGCCTGTCCCCCAGCGAGTTAACGTATTAACGCGGCGGGGGTCAGGCCCCCCGTCATTTAAAGCGTTAATGCGTTGATTCACCTCTTCTTGTTTACGTGACAATTTCTATATTTATTGTTTTAATAGATTAATGGAGTAAATATAAGGATATTTTAAAGGGATTGATAAAGTATGTCAGTGATGGCAAAAGCTTCTCCGGTTAGCAGACCAAATTTATTAATTTTGGCTGTTGCTTTGGGGGTTATTTTAAATCCGTTGAATACGACGATGATTACGGTGGCTTTACCGGAAATCAGGAAAGAATTCGGTCTGACATCAAGCGATATTTCATGGCTGATTGCCTCTTATTTCATGGTAAGTGCTGTTTTTCTGCCCTTGATCGGGAAACTTAGTGATCATTATGGAAGGAAAAAGATTTTTCTATTAGGTTTGATTTTAGTAGCGATTTCTTCAATTACAGCCCCGCTATCTCCTAATATGCTTTTTCTTCTGGGAATGAGAACAATCCAGGCGATTGGTACGTCTGCGCTTTATCCTGCCGGCATTGGGATTGTTCGCAACCATATTGATAAAAATCAAAATAGGGTTATTGGTACTTTGTCCATTTTTGCAACCACTTCAGCTGCCTTTGGACCAACCATCAGCGGATTATTAATTCAATACGGCGGATGGCCGATTATTTTTTATGTAAACTTTCCGGTTATCATTCTTTCAGCCATACTGGCTATTGTTTTTATACCTTCTGATGGAAAGATTGGAAAAGGTGATTTTAAATGGGATGGCATTGGAATTATTTTATTTAGCTCATTGATTTTCTTATGGATGTACTTCTTTCTTCAGTTAGAGTATGGCTTTTCATTATGGACCTTTATTGGTTCCGCAGCAATAACCGTGCTATTTTTCCTATATGAAAATAGGAAGGCTGAACCGTTTATTGACGTGAATTTTTTAAGAAAAAATCTTAATATTTCCTTTGTATATATTCAATATATAATGACAACCGTTATATTTTTTGCGTTACTGCTTTCTATGCCTACTTATTTACAGAGTGTCATTATGCTGGATACTAAAACAACGGGATTAATGATGCTGTCACTATCTATTTTCGGAATGATTGTTACCCCAATTGCAACTCGATGGATGGAAGCGGCAGGATTCCGTTTTCCAATATTATCTGGTGTAACCGTTGGTGTGATTGGAGTTCTGATCTTGTTGATTATTGGGCAGAATTCGCCGCTATATTGGATTGTCATAGGCTTAGCAGTCATCGGGACTAGCAACGGCACTATCAATATTGGGCTGCAAAATCTCCTATACTCTTTTGTATCCAAAGCAGAAAGTGGTTTAGCCGCCGGCTTGTTAATGACCTCAAGATTTATCGGCAACATCCTTGCCTCCAGTTTATTCGGGGTCACATTTGCCAAAGGCATTACCGATCACAGCCAAAATACAATGATCATCGTCCTGCTAGTTGTATCCATCGTCCTTTTCCCTGGGATGATTTTTATTACGAAGATTAAGAGATGATTGGGGAATATCTTTAACGCGGTAAAGCAGCGGGGCCTGTCCCCCATCACTTCACTGTACAAAAAAGGAGCAAAGATTGGATTATCTTTGCTCCTTACTATTACTAAGCTATAATTATTGAAGTTTCTCATTCTGCTTTATGTTAACAAATACACTTTTCACTTCTGTATAGTTCTGCAGGCCGTATTCTCCGCCCATTTCGCGGCCGATTCCTGATTGTTTGTAGCCGCCGAATGGCATTGTTTCCCACTCAAGGCCAAAGTCATTAATCCAAACGGTACCGGATTGCAGCTTTCCTGCAATATAGTGGGCTTTTTTGATATTTTCTGTCCAAACACTTGCTGCTAAGCCGTAATCACTGTCGTTTGCACGTTTAATAACTTCTTCGATTGTGTCGAAAACAAAAATGGACATAACAGGACCGAAGATTTCTTCGCGGGCAATCACCATTTGATCTTCTACATCGGCAAAAACAGTTGGCTGCACAAAATATCCTTTTTCATATGCTTTTTCGCCGCCGGCTACAAGACGAGCGCCTTCCTCTTTCCCTTGCTCTATATAGCTAAGAACCGTTTTATGCTGTTTAGCTGAAACAAGCGGTCCCATTTCTGTTTCAGGATCCATTCCAGGTCCTACTTTCACTGCTTTAGCTTTTTCTGCTAAAGCTTCTACAACACGATCATAGATGCCTCGCTGGACAAATACACGGGTACATGCACTGCAGTTTTGCCCGTGATTATACATCGTTCCGCTAAATGCCCCTTCGATAGCTTCATCAAGATTAGCATCATCTAAAATAATGGCTGGTGATTTTCCGCCAAGCTCTAGCGTAACACCTTTAATTTGCTCGGCAGCTTTTTTCATGACTTCTCTTCCAGTGGCTGTTGATCCAGTAAAGGCAACTTTATCAACATCTTTATGTGTGACGATGGCTTCACCGGCAATTCTTCCAGATCCCGGTACAATATTTACAACACCGTCTGGAAAACCTGCTTCTTTGAACAGCTTTCCTGCGTATAGAAGTGACAGCGGTGTTTCAGTTGCCGGCTTGATAACGACTGTACAGCCGACAGCTAGTGCGGATCCAAGCTTCCAGGCAGCCATGGCGAGCGGGAAGTTCCATGGAATAATTTGGCCTACAACTCCAACCGGCTCATGTACTGTGTAAGTAACATAATCCTTTGAAATTTGCGTAGTCTTGCCGAATAGTTTCGTTGCCCAGCCTGCATAGTATCTGAAATGCTGAACAGTTCCATCGACGTCATCTGCAAGAGCGACTTCATATGGTTTACCATTATCCAATGATTCCAGCTGGGCTAGCTCTTCACGGTTCTCTTCTAATAGATCAGCAAATTTATAGATGAGATGAGAGCGCTCAGCTGCATCCATTTTCGTCCATTCACCTTGATCAAAGGCCTTTCTTGCAGCAGCTACCGCAGCATTGATATCGTCCTCTTGTGCTTCACTCACTTCAGCAATCACTTCTTCATTTGCTGGATTTAAAACAGCAAACGTCTTGCCGCTAATCGATGGCACATACTCACCGTTAATATATAAACCTTTTACACCTTCTAAAAACTCCTGCACCTTTGGCTTCAATGTATAATTTGTCGCTTGCATGATATCTCCCCTTCACAAATTTAATTCCCTGCAGACAAAGGACACCGGCGCCCCACTGCGTTAACGCTTTACAATAACGGGGGTCAGGCCCCCGCTGCGTTAATGCGTTACACTAGTGCAACTGATAGACCAGCTAGAAGGTCTTTTAATTGCTGATCTTCTTCAGCTGATAGGCCTAGACGAGGGTAACGAGCAGGGCCGCCAGCCTGGCCAGTTAGTTCCATGGCTCTCTTCACGATTTGCACATATTTCCCAGATCCCTCAAGGAACGCACATAGCGGTAAAATACGGTCATTGATTGCCCATGCTTCTTCAAGCTCGCCGTTTTGGAAATGGTTGTACATTTCTGTTACAAGCTGTGGCACGATGTTTCCTGCCACAGAAATCCAGCCAGTTGCTCCAACAAGGTAAGACTCCATGACAAGTTCTTCCGCGCCGCAGAATACTTCGAAGTCACCCTTGCCTTTTCTTGCAAGATCTCTTACTTTACCGATTTCACCGCTTGATTCCTTAATATGAGTAACGTTTTCGCAATCTTTACCGATCTTAAGCATTAGCTCTGTGCTCATGTTCACACCGGAAGTGAATGGGTTGTTGTAAAGCATGATTGGCAGATTAACTGCACTGGAAACCTCTTTGAAATGATGATAGATTTCATTTTCCTTCGGCTTCATGTAATAAGGATTAATAATTAAAGCTGCGTCAGCTCCGTATGATTCAGCTTGCTTTGTGTACTCAATTGTTTCCTTTGTTGTTTCTGCGGCAGTCCCGATAATAACTGGGATACGGTCGTTTACTTCCTGCATAACCGTTTCAACCATTTGGAATTTTTCATCTTTTGATAGACTGACAAATTCACCAGTGCTTCCATTGATGACAATACCTGCAACGCCTTGGTCTATAAAGTAATTGACATTATTCTTTACTCCGCCCCAATCAATTTCCTGCCCCTCTGTCATTGGGGTAATTAAAACGGGATAAGCTCCTCTAGTCGTAGTCATTTTATCTTCCTCCTAAAATTTCATAATCATTTACTCTAGTAACCTTGGAAGCCAAAGCGCAAATGAAGGAAATACAATTAAAATAATGGCTGCCAAAAGCTGTAGCAATAGAAACGGGAAGGTTGCTTTATAGATTCTTTCTATTGGGACATCTTTAGGGACTGCGCTCTTAAGATAAAATATAGCGAACCCAAATGGCGGTGTTAAAAAGGCTGTTTGCAAGATAACCATAAAAACAATTGCCCACCATAATGGATCAAAGCCGTAATTAGCAATCAATGGAGAAATAATTGGAGCAGCCAGCATAATTAAAGCCACTGTCTCTAAGAACATTCCAAGAAAGACTATAAAAATAATTGATAAGATCAATACTCCCCATTTTCCTCCCGGGGCAGCATTCGCAATTTCCTCCACCATTCGGTTTCCGCCGATACCTGAAAAAACCGAACTAAAACAAGCGGCACCAATTAAAATCCACCCAACCATCGTCGACATTTTAATTGTATCGGATAGTGAGTTTAATAAACTCTTAATTGATAATCTTTTAGTAAATAAACAAAGAACTAAAGTTCCTAGGGCACCAACTGCCCCACCCTCGGTTGGAGTTGCAGCTCCTGAAAAAATCGAACCCAAAACAATAATGATTAGAATCATTGGAAGAAATACCGTTTTTAGCGAGGAAAATTTTTCACCCCAAGTTGCTCTATTTTCTTTTGATAGAGCAGGAGCTAGGTCCTTGTTAATTAATGTTCTAATAAAAACATAAACAATAAATAACAATGCAAGAAAAATACCTGCGCTTAGTCCGCCTGCAAATATTTGAGACACAGATACTCCTGTTATGGCACCATAAACAATCATATTTAGGCTTGGTGGGATAAGCTGTCCTAATGTCCCTGAGGCCATAATAGAGCCTAGACTTAAACCCTCTTGGTATTCATATTTTCTCATCAGCGGATAAGCAATCAATCCTAATCCAATAACACCAGCGGCTACAACTCCTGAAACCGCTCCAAGGATGGCCCCAACAATAATGGTTGCTATTACTAGCCCGCCTCTTAGTCCGCCAGACCACTTGTAGAATGTCTCATATAGATCGGCAATAATATTTGATTTTTCTAAAAGGGTAGACATAAAAATAAACAAAGGTATGGCGATTAGTGTGAAGTTGTTCATTACACCCCATGCAGCACTTGCTAATAAACTTGTGCTATCAAACCCCCATAGAAAAAAAGCGAATACAATCCCTGTGAAACTTAAAGAGAAGGCAATAGGTACTCCTAGAAAAAGCATGAGAAAAAGTACGATGAACATCAAAATAGGTGTAAAATCAAGCATCATTTTTACTCTCCTTTCCTAGGAACCTATAAATAGTAGAAATTAACTCACTAATTGCCTGTAATAATATTAAAAACGCAGAAATCGGAATAAACCACTTAAACCACCATATTGGTGGGTTAAACGTGCTTTGGTGCGTAGAGTGCTCATTTATTAATGTTGAATCCAAAGCCATGTTATATCCATGATAAGTTAGCACCAGACAGACAATAATTATGACAAGACTAGAAACTGCCTCTAATACTTGTTTTCCTTTTTCATTAAGCATTCTTGGAAAAACATCAACCGTTACATGCACTTTTAATCTAAGTCCCTCAGCACCGGCAACCATAAAGAATATACCGTATAAAAAAATTGGGACTTCAAAGCCCCAAACAGGGGCTTTGGCCCAAAAATAGCGCATAATTACGGTATATACTACAACAATGGCTAAAGGTAAGATTAAAAAGCTAACTGCCCACATAGACCAAGAAGATAATTTTGCTGTTAGTTTCTGAAAAGTTCTCATAGCATCACCGTATCTTTAAATTTTGAGAAGTCCTTACTTCGTAAAGCCAAGTTTCTTTGCTTCTTCCACGTACCCTAAATCGTGTAATACTTCTGCATAAGCGTCAATGTACTCAGCCGTTTCCGTGCCTTGATCCTTATATTCTAGTAATAGTTCAAAAGCTACTTCTCTCATTTTCGCAACATCTTCTGCAGGAAGATCAATGATTTCAACACCTTTATCAATCCATGCTTGTTTAGCTTTTAGGTTTTCTACGGAATAAGACATAGCTGATAGGTATCTTGCCTTATCTCTAGCGTTTAAAACTATTTCCTTCAAATCATCAGGAAGCTCATCCCATGCTTTAGGATTAACAATTAATTCCTTATCACTGCTTGGACCCACGTGAATAGCAGGATTGATTACATATTTAGTAACTTCATGTAAACCCATTTCTTTGTTTACAAGAAAATCATTGTATTCTGCAGCATCAATCGTACCTAACTGCAAACCTGTGTATATTTCAGGTGCAGATAATGAAATAGATGAAGCACCTAACTTTCCATAAAATAAGTTTGCGATCCCAGCCGCTCTAATATTTTTCCCTTTAAAGTCCTCGACTGATCTGATAGGTACTGTTGAAATTAGAATTTCTTCTGGTGCAAGGTCAAAAGATCCTAGGTTTTTAATACCGTGTTTTTCATATGCCTTACTTAATAGTGGTTCTAGTTTTTCCGACCGGTAATAATGCTGGCTAAATCCTTTTATTGGGTCACCAGGAATTGTTCCTCCTCCAAGGCCAAAGATTGGGTCCTTACCTGACCAAAATCCTGTATAAATAGCTGCCATTTCAACTACGCCATTTTTAACGTTGTCAAAAGTATCTGTAGTAGGGAATAGATTATCTGCCCCATATGGTTCGATAATTAATCGGCCACCTGAAGCCTCTTTAACTGCCTCAACAAATGGAACAACCGTCCCTTCGTATCTTGATGTCCCTGGAATTTGATGTGTAACCATCCTCCACTTATATACCTTTTGTGATACCCCGGATCCATCGCCTGAGGATGCTTCAGATTGACATGCTGACAAAATTGATATAACCATCACAAGAACCAAACTTATTATTGTTACTCTTTTATAGTTTCTCACCTTGTATTTCCCTCCTTATATTTTTCAGATGCTCCCGTATTAACAAAATTGAAGTGTCACTTCAATTTCTTAGTAAAGAACTTCTTATGTTTCTGTATTCCACAACTCCCCTCTGTTTTTTTGAAGCTACACTTCAATTTTTAACTAAAAAAATTATATTGTCCCCCTTTTTGAAGTACCACTTCAATTTTCCGTTATTAAAATAGCATCAGGTAAAAAAGCCTAAATTGATGCTATTCACAATTATAGATTTTCAAATATTTATAGTCAATATAAAATTCTGACTATTCATAATAACGGGAAGTTATATTGTTATAATACTTTTAGGCTCAATCCATACCTCCCGGCTTTGGTGGTGCAGTAATTAATAGCAGTTTCACAATGTTATTTGTCTCATTAAACCAAGTGTGCGGTTCACTTGAATTTATATGCATACTATCTCCAGGATGTAATTCAAACTTTTCATTATTTAATATGACAGTCAGCATGCCTTCAAGAATATAGATAAATTCTTGACCATTATGTATATATGGTTTCCTATTTTCCTCTCCTGGGTACAATGTGGCCAGAATGGGTTCAAAAATAGGATTCTGTATATTTCCTGTCAAATTTTTAAGACAAAACTTTAAATCCTTAGACGCTTCTTGATCTTGATTTCTTATGATACTTGAACTAGGGTCAAAAAAATTGGCTTCAAAAAAACAACTTGGACTAACGCCTAATGCTTCAGAGATTTTTTTTAAAGATGCTAAAGTTACTAAACTTTTCGAACGCTCAACTTGTGATAAAAAGCTAATTGACAAGCCTGTTTTTTCTGATATTTGCTTTAAAGTCATTTTATTTTTTTTTCGAATTGATTTAATTAAATTACCTAATTTTTCATCCTTCATAATTGCCCCTCTTTAACATTATTAAAATCAATAACATGATGTAACTAAAAAAAGTATACCATGGATGTCCCAAAGCATGACAAAAGATTCATGGGTTTTGCTATAATAAAATAATATTAAGGCTTATTGTGAAAAATTTTCTTAATCTATACAAGCTTTTATTCAAACAATACATATAAAAACGATTGAGGAAGAGATAAGTTCACTGTCTCTTTCTTCCATAACGGGGTTGTTAATTATGAGTAAATCCTTTTCAAAATGGTATGATTTTTTTATGAGTCCCTTGGAAAAGCGTAGATTTAAAGCGATTCGAAGGGATCTGATTGATCGAGCCAGCGGTTCGGTGTTGGAGGTTGGCTCTGGTACTGGCATTAACTTTCCTTTTTATCATGATGTTGAGAAGGTGACAGCGATTGAACCCAGTGAGGATATGATTGAACGGTCACAGAAAAGAAGGGGTCTGGCTGCCGTCCCTGTTGAAGTCCTTAAGGGAACGGCAGAGCGTTTGCCTTTTTCTGACAATGTCTTTGATACCGTGATTGTAACCTTGGCGCTGTGCACAATTCCCAATCCAGAAGCTGCAATTCACGAGATCAAAAGAGTCTGTAAACCAAATGGAAAGGTTCTTGTTTTTGAGCACGTTAAGATGGATCAAGACATGTTAGCCAAATTACAGGAATGGCTCACACCTTTCTGGAAAAGGATATGTGATGGCTGCTGTCTAAACCGAAATACAGTTGAATTGATCCAAGCAAACCAGTTAGAAATTTTAGATAAGCAGTCCTACTATAATGGGTTGTTTGTCCAAGTTGAAGCCAGGAACAAAAAATAAATACTCTTTTAAAATAACAAAAGACCGCTCCCTTTTCTCACGGGAGAGCGGTCTTATTTTTTAATATTTCAATGCAATATTTTTAACTTGCGTGTAATTTTTAATAGCTTCCAGTCCTTTTTCTCTTCCAAAGCCGCTATGCTTATAACCGCCAAATGGCTGGGTGATGCCGCCGCCCGCTCCATAATGATTAATAAATACCTGGCCGCACTGTAGGGAATTGGCTACACGGTGGGCACGTCCGGCATTTTCTGTCCAAACGCCGGCAACAAGTCCATAGGATGTACCATTGGCAATCTCGATCGCTTCCTCTTCTGTTTCAAAGGTGCTTACGACTAGGACTGGCCCGAATATTTCCTCCTGTGCAACATAATGCTCTGGCGGAACCTCATCTATTATAGTCGGCTGCAGAAAATAACCAGATTCACACCCATTGTCCAGTACGCGCTCCCCGCCAGTGGCAATCTTTAAGCCGTCTTTTTTGGCTAGGTCTAGAAAACCTTGAATCCTCTCAAACTGCTTTTCTGACAGTACAGGACCTAGATCATGATTTTCAAGCCCTTGACCAATCGTGAGCTTTTCCATTTTAGCTGCTAATTTTTCAACAAAACTGTCCTTGATTGATTTTTCGATTACAAGCCTTGATCCTGCCGAACATGTCTGACCTGCATTTTGGATAATTGATTTGAGTGCCCAATTTAACGCGTTTTCTTCATTACAATCTGCAAAAACAATATTTGGAGATTTACCGCCAAGCTCCAATGTTACGGGAGTAATATTTTTTGCAGCAGTTTCCATGACTCTCTTCCCTGTTTCTACTGACCCAGTGAAGGTAATATGATTCACCTCAGGATGCGCAGAAAGAGCCGCACCAGCTTCATGTCCATAGCCTGTGACAACATTGATGATCCCCTTTGGGAGTTGCAAGGCTTCCATGATTTGTACGAGTTTTAAGGTTGTTAATGGAGTATCCTCAGCAGGTTTTAGCACACAGGCATTGCCTGTCGCAATGGAAACCGCAATACTTCGTGCTGCGATTTGAAGCGGATAGTTCCATGGAATGATATGTCCAACAACTCCAATGGGTTCACGAACAGTATAGTTGATGATGCCATCCTCAACCGGAATGGTTTCTCCCATAATTTTATCTGCCACACCTGCATAAAATTCAAAATAACGGGCAGCAATTTCTACATCTGTCTCTGCTTGGATAAGCGGTTTGCCGACATCTAATGTTTCTAGTCTAGCAAGCTCTTCTTTATTTTCGCGAATGAAATCGGCGGTCTGATAAAGCAGCCGGCCTCGTTTATGGTAAGGAAATGATTTCCACTCCTTTGAATAGAACGCCTTCTTTGCCGCTTTAACGGCTAAATTAATTTCCTCTTCCCCGCCTCTTGGAACAAGAGCAAGCAAGGAACCATCCGCAGGATTGCGAACCTTAATTAATTTTCCTTCATCTGGTACGACCCATTCTCCGCCAATATATGCACCTTTGACATGTAAATCTGCTGCTTTCATACGTTCATTCCCCTTCCCCATGACATTCTAAAATTGCGTGTCACAATATCCTCATCCGGCAAGACTTTAACGACATAATTATATCATTCGTTCTAAAAAGCATACAAATTATTTAGAACATTTAAACGGATCAGAAATAATTATATTATTTACGCTGCTACATTATGACAAGCACTCTCTCTACCCATTACTTTTTTCCACAACAAATGGCTGCCTTAGGTTCTTTAGTGTATGAATTCTTCCAGACAGGAGAAAAAGGTCATTATAATTCCTGTTAATATATTCTTCTATGACCATCATCCCCTCATGAATTTGGTTCACTAAATGTTTCGTATATTTTTCATCCCAGGTAAATCTATTAATTCTTAATAGTTCGCTTGCTACTATATGAAACTTAAACTCCTCTATAAACAATTTTACTTGAAACCATTTATCAGGCTGACCGTAAAAGGCCATCTTATTTTCATAATGCGCTTCAACAAATCGTATGAAAGACGTAATATTCTCAGCCAGCATTGTTGCCTTCTGCATCTCGAATTTCATCTTTCCCACCCCTTCAAAAGAGTGTATGAGAGCATATGTAAAAATAAAACTTAAACCAAATCGCTTTAGCACTTTACCTTGTCGGGGGACTGTCCCCCGTCGATTTAACGCATTAATCCACTGGGGGACTGTCCCCCAGTGCTTTAACGCTTTCTCCTTTTAAAATGATGCTTAATTGGATGATTCCTTCTTTTAGTTTTTCTAGTGGGGCGTTAGCGTAGGATATGCGTATGGCCTGGTCTGCACTGTTTTCGTATATCTTGCTGGGGTTTAGGAGTATTCCTTGGGCGTATGCTTTTTCAAATAGACGTGCCGTTTTATGTTCGGGTTTCATTTTAACCCAAATAAAGAAGCCGCCTTTCGGAGTTTCCCAATCCGCATAGTTCTTTAAGTATTTATTAAGGGTCTCTAGTACAGTTTGTCTGCGAATCTTGAGCTGTTCTCTCACGTTCTCTAAATGTTCTTCATACAAGCCGCTGGCCAGCCACTCCGCTGCAACATACTGCGATAAGGTACTCGACCCGTAATCTGACTGCATTTTTAAATCGGCCAAACGAGAAATAACTGACTCAGGTCCAAGCAGCCATCCAATCCGCAAGCCTGGGCTTAATGTCTTAGATAAGCTCCCTATGTAAAGGACATTTCCATATCGATCCATTGACTTTAAAGGAGAAGGCGGACTGGAATCAATCCATAAATCCCGATAGACATCATCCTCAATGATCGGAAGCTGGTTTTCCCTGCAGAATTCAATCAGCTCCATTCGTCTGCTCTCGGTCATTAGCTTCCCGGTCGGATTATGAAAGGTTGGGTTCGTATAAAGCACGCTCCTTCCCTTTTCGTTAGATAAACTAATTCTATTAAAATCAAGACCTTCCTCATCCAGTTGAACTCCTTTTAACTCCATTCCCGCCGATTGAAAAATTGATAATGAGTTAAGGTATGATGGCTTTTCTAAAAAAACAGTCGTTCGTCTTTGTAAAAGACCGAGGGAAATTAGCTGGAGACCCTGAAGAGCACCAGATACAACAAGGATAGAAGCCGGGGAGGCATCGATTCCTCGTTTCTGCAAATAATCACTAATCGCCTGTCGAAGTTTAAGGTTTCCCTTCGGTTCCTCATATCCAAAAGGTGTTATTTGGCCTGAAACCTTTTTAACCACCTTTTTCATTGATTCTAGCGGAAAAATGTCTGGGGATAGCTCACCTTTGCTTAACTGAATAAAATCGGAATTCGACTCCAACTCATTTATTTTTTGTACCGTTGCCATACTTGCCTTATGAATCCCAAACGCTATATTTTCATTCCAATTGGGCGAAAAGTCGTTCCCCATTAATGTCCATGTGTTATTTGTAACCATAGTGCCGCTTCCAGCCTTGGCTTCAATCAGCCCTTCCGCCATTAGCTCATCCAAAGCTGTAATAACCGTGCTTCGGTTAACCCGAAAAGTTTTGGCGAGCTCACGCTGGCTGGGAATAAGACTTCCAATCGTCCATTCTCCTTTGGAAATTCTCTCTTTAATAAAATCAACAATCTGTAAATATTTTGCTTTTCCCATCGTCTGCCCCTTTAATGTCTGTTATTTAGGTATGTAAATTGGTTGGTTTTTTAAAACCCTAACTGGTTGAGGACATTTTATCAAAATCTAATTATGATTGAAATACTTTGGTACAACTGGTTGTGAAAGGATGTGTTTAATGATGATGAAGGTTGACGGGAAAATTATATCCGCTCATTTTCTAACAATTTTTCTATGGGCCTCAGCGTTTCCAGCCATCCGGGTGGCTCTTACTGCCTACTCTCCGGAACATGTTTCCCTTCTAAGATTGCTGGTTGGTTCAAGTTTCCTATTCTTCATAGCTCTATTTTTAAAAATTCGTCTTCCTCACGTGAAGGACATCCCTATAATTTTTCTTCTTTGGTTTCTAGCGTTTGCGGTTTATCACGTTGCCTTAAACTATGGTGAGCAAACAGTCAGCGCGGGTACGGCTAGCCTGCTAGTTTCTACTACACCAATTTTAACAGCAGTATTTTCTGTGTTTTTTTTAAATAAATCCTTTCAAATCCAAGGCTGGATTGGAGCTTTGACCGCTTTTATCGGTGTAGGATTTATCACGCTTGGACATTCATCGTCCCATTTTGAATTTAACCTCGGAGTCATCCTTATTTTAATAGCAGCACTTGCTGAAAGCATATACTTCGTATTTCAAAGTGCTTTATTAAAAAAATACGGGGTGATCCCTTTTACCATATACACCATATGGGCTGGATGCCTATGTATGCTAGTGTTTTCGCCAGGCTTGGGACAAGCAATTACGAATGCACCATTATATACAACCTTGGTGGTTATCTATTTAGGACTTTTTCCTACTGTAATTCCATACTTTGCACTTGCATACGTGATAACAAAGACTGGTGCGGCTGAGGCAACAGCCTCTTTATATTTAACCCCTGTATTCGCCTTTCTTATCGCTTGGATCTGGCTCGGCGAAACACCTTCCCTCTACGCAATTATCGGAGGAATCATCACCCTCCTTGGTGTAACAATCTCCAGCATGAAATGGGAAAAAGAACAGACTCTACTCCCCCATGCAAAGGAAGGGCATTAAATATTTAGGGCAGGCATCGGATAGCCCTTTACCACGTTAAGGCATCGGGGGACTGACCCCCACTGATTTAACGCGTTACCATAGCGGGGGTCAGGCCCCCAGCGCTTTAACGCGATAACTGAAAAAACTTTTCCTGGAACCAGTCTATCACTCACTTTTTTTATTTTGCCGACATAGAATAAATCGTTAGTCATAGGCCGTAAAACCCGGGAGGAAGGTTTTGTGAAGTTAGGTCTAAAACAAAGAATACTTATACTTGTTTTTTTCACTATGTTTTTCAGCATAAAACAAGCAAGTGCCAGGACGAATGAAAAGGAGAACTTAGCCATACCAAGCCTGCCCATCGGATTAACTAATATGGGCTATGCAACTGTTAATAAAAAAATCTATATTGCCGGCGGATACACGGCCTATTTTTCGACATCAGACCAGCTATATATCTATGATCAAAAATCAAATCAGTGGTCATTGGGGGCTGAGATGCCTACTTCAAGGTATGACCTAGTTCTTGTCCATGCAGGAAATAATATTTATGCTATCGGCGGCCATGAGTATAAGGGCACACGCTTTGCCGAAAATGAAATGTATAATATTAAAGAAAATAAATGGTACACAAAAAAACCGATGCCCATTGCTTTAGAAGACATGGAGGCCGCAGCGGTTGGAGAGAAGATTTATATAATCGGAGGAACACACGATAAAGGCTATTCTGATCGAATATATTCCTATAACACTATAACTGATCAATGGACGGATGAAGGAAAAGCCCCGTTTATTTCCGAGGCTATGGGTATTACTGTTTTAGAAGACAAGATTCATATCATTGGTGGAGGAAAAACATTAAATGAGCATTGGGTTTTTGACCCAGAGAAGAAAATGTGGGAACAAAAGAATGCACTGCCGACAGCCCGCTCTCATTTCGTCGCATTCACCTATAATAACCATATCTACACACTTGGCGGGACCATCGGAAGAGGATTGTTTGTTAAACCATTAAAAACCATCGAAGTGTATGATCCAAAGACAGATCAATGGGAAAGTCACAGTGGTCTCTCTATTCCAAGAAGCAGATTCGCCTATGGGGTGATTGATCAGAATGTCTATCTTATCGGCGGATGGACAGATGTTACATTCGACGATCGGGCAGAAATACTTTCTTTAAATTGACAATCATTGTAATTTGGTTACTGATGCCATATAATATGGCTAACAATGACACAATGCTCAACCTAAAAAAATTACTCTGTTTTTAAAAAGAAGCTAACTCTTTTTTGGAAATGCCAAAAAGGGTTACTTCTTTTTCTATTGCAAAATAGAATTTACTAGAGTCATATAATATGGGGTTTGCTTAACAAGATGCGTCCAAAATAATCAGAGGTGAAACAATTGAATACGAAGGCACTTTCTTTTGCACTGTTTACAGTTATTATATGGGGATCCACTTTTGCCGCGATACGGGCGGGTTTGCATGGAGGCTATTCTCCTGGTCATTTAGTACTTATACGTTACCTAATCGCTTCTGGATTATTTCTGCTTTATGCCATTTGGCCTCGCAGTAATTTTCGCCTGCCCAAAAAGGAAGATATTCTAAAACTTCTGCTGCTTGGCTTTATTGGAATTAGTGTCTATCATATCGGTGTTACTTTTGGCGAACAGACAGTGTCAGCAGGGACAACAGGAATGCTGATTGGTTCAGGACCAGTTTTCACCTCCATTTTTGCAGTTCTAATTTTAAAGGAGCGCTTAGGGCTATTTGGATGGATCGGACTGGGGATTGGCTTTATGGGAATCCTCATAATCACTTTTGGTACTGGAGGATCATCGTTTTCACTATCTCACGGCGCTCTTTTAATTTTGATGTCTGCTGTTGCGACTTCGATATTTTTCGTGTATCAAAAGCCTTTTCTTGAGCGATACTCAGCAATTGAGATCACAGCATATGTAACATGGGCTGGTACGCTTCCATTTTTCATTTTTGCACCAGGGCTTTTTGATACCATTCAAAATGCTACTATGGAGGCAAATCTGTCAGCTATATACGTTGGGATTTTTCCGGCAGGTATTGCTTACGTCACATGGGCCATCGCCCTTTCACTAGGCAAAGCCAGCACGATCAGCAGCATTCTGTATCTCGAACCTGTCATAGCTATAATTGTCGCTTGGGTCTGGCTAAGAGAACTACCCAGCCCCCTATCAATAATAGGCGGAATCATTGCCCTATCAGGGATTATCATCGTCAATCTCATAGGAAAGGGCAAACTCGAAAAACCGCAAGAAAAAGCAGCAAACCTATAAAATACTTTAGCCCTTTAAACAACTGGGGGTCAGACCCCCGGCGCTTTAACGCGTTACTCTATTGGGGGTCAGGCCCCCGATGTTTTAACGCGTTACCATATTAGAAACCAGCTCAGTTTCCTCCTTTTTTTCCTCTACAAACTTCCGATAGTTTTCCAGTTTTGGTTCTGGGAAGAAGGACAGTATCTTCTCTGTTGTGACAAGTTTATTTTCTGTTTTGGAGATATAGGCTGCATAGCTGCTCCAAGGATAAGCCCCCGGAGAATGTACAATGCTAGCCTCTACTGGATTTAAATGAATATACCGATTAGCCTTGAGAAAATAGTCTATCGATAAAATAAGTTCTGACTTGTATCTCCCTTGAAAAACATGGCCGTCAAGGTCGTGACGTTTATTAAAATAGATTGCATATTTGAAATTTAAATACTTCATAATATCTTTGGGATGGTGCTGGATGGTTTCTATTTGGAGATGGATATGGTTTGTCATGAGGCAATAGGAATGCAGGTAAAAGGGGAAGTCATTTTGTGCTTCACTTAGTATGTCTAGATAGGCAAAGCGATCGGGATCATCATAAAATATGGCTGATTTCCGATTCCCGCGGCTTGTAACATGATACATGGCACCTGGATACCAATAACGGAGTTTTCTGGACAATGAAATAAGTCACCCTTTCAGATAAGTTTTTTTAAAAATGTGGATCACACAATCGATTTCTATTTTCGACAAAATCCTGCAAACTCCTCCCAGCTAAAAAAAATGTGAAAAAATTATATATATAAAAATCAAAGAGTCGTATAATGATAGCAAAAACAATTCTTTAACACTTTAAACAACTGGGGGACAGGCCCCCAATTTATTAACGCTTTAAAGGACCGGGGGACAGGCCCCCGGCGTATTAATGTGTTAAAGCGATAGAATGCACCATTGGCCGTGAGGAGATATGTTATGAATATTTTACAGAAATGCTGTTTGCTTGGATTTGCCGCGGCTTTACAGGGTTTTGCGATGGCAACGTTTTTACTTCCCCATTTTATCCCATCAGGCGGAGCTGCAAGTGTAAGTGTTTTGTTTAACTACCTATTGAATATACCTTTTTCTGTTACTCTGTGGGTTTTAAATGCCGGCTTGCTGCTGGCAGGCGGGAAATGGCTGGGAAAGAGCAGTGTTTTGTGGACTCTGTATTGTGTGTCCATTACATCTGGCGTGGTTGATTTCTTTTCCTTGCATGTCACACACCCTATTTCCAATGTCATTATCGATTTAATTATCGGTTCCATTTTAGTTGGGCTTTCTTTAGGAATCTTATTCCGCTATGGTTCTTCCTCAGGAGGAATGGATATTCTTGCTTTAATTATTTCAAAAATGACCGGGGCACAGCCAGGGAAAACTCTTTTTTACATAAACGGAATCCTTCTATTACTAACTGGCATTGTTGTCGATTGGAAAATAATTATTTATGCGGTTATCTGCCAGAAAATCGGGACTGTAATGCTTGACTTCATATATCAATTCAAGTCAAAAAAGCAAAGCAAAAGTGCCACTGTTGAAATCTAAGCAGTTCACTTTCTGTGGAGTTATATACGAAAAAACAAACTAATTATCAGACCGAATCGCATATGATTCGGTCTTTTAATTTCCTTTACAAATCAACAATTTTTCATAAAGATAATTGTACTTATTTTTAAAAATAAATAAGAGTTTGTGAAGAATTGCCCTTAAACTAATAGCAGGATAGCTTTAAAAGGAATTTAAGCTGCTGTGTTGAATATTTACAGAAAGTTAGAAAAGGGAGATTAGACATATAATGTCAAATTACTATGAATCTTATATTCTTTTATCAAATAATCGAAAATTATCGTATATCGGTTATGGAGATAATAATCAAAACACAGTTATCTTCTTTCACGGATTCGGTTCTTCCGTTCATTCCATTCATCCTGATATAAAAATATTGGACGAAAATAATATTCGTTTTTTTGCCATTAATCGTCCAGGTTACGGAGATTCAGATTTTGAGTTGGAGTATTCTATGGAGGATTACGCTGATTGGATAAATGAATTCCTTACTGCTAAAGGAATTCAAAAGGCTTCACTAATTGGTTGGTCATCTGGTGGATTATACAGCCAAGTATTCGCAGGCAAATATCCAGAAAAAGTCACATCCTTGAACTTAGTTAGTAGTGCTATACCTCTAAATAGCAGTGAAACCAAAAGTATTTTACCCATGAATTGGAAAATGATTAGGAATATGAACAGGTATATGCCTCTTATGACAAAGACTTATTTTAAAAGTCTTAGCAAGAAAGTAACCAAGAGCTTAGATTCTATCATACAGAAATCGATAGAACAGATGGTTGAAGAGGATAAAAAAGTTGCAAATGATCAAATATTACAGGAGGCTATTATAAAAGGAACAGTAGAAGGTTATCGCAATAATGGGAACGGAGTATATTACGATGCTCTTGCATTGTGCAAAAAAATCCCGAAATTAAAAAATCCTGCCTCAAATACAAAAGTAAACATATGGCAGGGCGGCGAAGATACTGTTTGGACTTCGAAAACTTCAGCTTACCTTCGCGAAAAGTATTCTAATTCCACTTACTCTTTCATTGATAACGCCGGACACTTACTTTATTTATCTCATTGGGATGAAATTCTCAAAAAGTCAGTGAGCTAAAGATTGCTTTGTAACTACTTAGTTAGCTCCTAATTGCTTTTACTTATTACTTATACCGCTAACTCTCAAGAAGTAATTACCCCTTTTCATACGATTAGGGAATTACTTCTTTTTTTTAAAACGATTCATTTCTGTTTAGATACATAAAAACAATAATAATACAAATAATACCAACCATTATAAAGATGATTACTGAAAAGAAAGGAGGCTAAATTCTATGATGATGTTTCGCGGTGATGCCCATAGGCTATATGTACAGCTCAAAAAGGCTAACAACCAAAAGCTTGATCTGAATAAGCTTCCCGAATTAAGGGAGATTGCGGAGATTCAGGAATTTTACCAGACTCTTGACAATGATACACTACAGCGTATTTTTTATCGGATGGTAAAAGAAAGAAGCGGCTCCGGGATTATTCCGATTTTTGTCTCCACATTCCCATGGCTGCTATTTATGTTTTCCAACCGCATTCAGGACTTCCTTTTTAGCGGCGGAATCCTTGTATTGGCTACATTTAGCCTTCTTTATTTAATTATTATAGTTTTTTACGTAGTTTTGCATTTTCGGGAAAGGGCTTGGGCAGATGTTCATATTCACATTATTAAAGATATATTGGAAAAATAGATACAGGTTCACCTATTCCTCGTCTGGAAAAGGAAAGAATTCCGTGTCCAGTTGATAGCCATACCTTTTCATATTGATTGTCCCATCTCTGCTTAAAAATACACCTTCACTGGCAAGCAGTTCCTTTTGACTAAAAGCTGCCTCATCGGTTAATGAGATTTGTCCATCTTTATTAACCACTCGGTGCCAGGGCAATTCGTACTTCTCACTCATCGAATGCAATATCCTTACCACCTGCCTGGCCCCCCTCGGGCTTCCTGCTGCTCTTGCAACCGCGCCATAACTCATAACTTTGCCTCTAGGAATACTCCTTAACACACGAATAACATTTTCAGTAAATGGCTTCACCTAAAATCCCACTCCTTCCACTAAATAACACCAAACAAGCGTGGCGTATATTCCCCCCTATTTTAACACGTTACCGCAACGGGGGCCTGACCCCCACCTGATTAACGCTTTACCGCAACGGGGGACTGACCCCCACCTGATTAACGCTTCACCGCACTGGGGGACTGGCCCCCGCCTGATTAGTGCTTTAGTGTAGGAAGTTCCCTCTTTTTTTAAAAATTATGTTGCAATAACAATTAGAGTTTGTTAAATTAGAAAAATAAATTAATAGTTTTCTTATTTCAATTTCTTTTTGAAGTAAGGATAGAGGTGCGAAGACCAATAGTACTTAGTCGGAGGAGCATGGGATCCGAGGATGGCTATGGAAAGGGGTATTCGCCGAAGCTTTAGGTTGCTCATGTTCTTAAGGCTGGTCCTGATGTTGAATAAATACAGGACTGTCATATAGCTGTGCTATATGGAGGGCTATCTTACGCTAAGAACGAGTTTTGTTTCTAAAGCAGCAGCGAGCCCTCGCTGCTGCTTTTTGCGTTTCATTTATGCCCGTAAATCTAAAAAATGGAAAAGGAGATTTACAGAAAATGAGTATTTCTAGACAGCTAGACAGACAAGAAGAGGAAAAAACACTGAGTGTCAAAAAACAAAAGGGCATTAATATCAACGCGTTCGTTCTAATTTTCGGCGTTATCATCATCTCGGCAATCCTGACCTACATTTTGCCCGCAGGAGAGTATGATAGAATTGAAAAGGACGGCAGAACCATTGTTGTTCCAGATTCGTTTGAGCACATAGCACAGTCTCCTGTTGGATTCTTCGATATTTTTAAGAGTATCCATACCGGCCTAGTCAATAGTGCTGGAATTATCTTTTTTGTCCTAATGGTTGGAGGAGCATTTGGGATTTTAAAAGCTACTGGGGCACTAGATGCCTTAATCTATACTCTGACAAAAAAGTTAGTTAATAAAGAGCTGCTGCTGATACCTGTCATTACGCTGTTCTTTTCAATAGCCGGATCCCTCATGGGTCTAGCGGAAGAAACACTTATCTATATTGCCATTATTGTTCCTCTGGCTATTGCATTAGGATTTGATGCAATCGTTGGATTTGCCGTTGTTTCTTTAGGGGCTAATATGGGATTTATGAGTGCCATTATGAATCCCTTTAATGTAGGCGTTGCTCAAAGCATTGCCGAGCTGCCGGTCTTTTCTGGAATGGGATTTAGAATTGCACTTCTTGCAGCATTTTATCTTGCCGGAGTCACCTACATTTACCTATATGCCAAAAAAATAAAGAAAAACCCAGAGCTTCGCTATTTAGGCAATTTTTCCGACGAAAAGCCGCAAACAAGAGATAATGATGTAAAGTTAGAAACCCATCATAAATGGATATTGGTTATTTTTCTATTAAACTTTGTCGTATTAATTTTTGGCGTCATGAAGCTAGGCTGGTATATAACTGAAATTGCTGCACTGTTTTTATTATTCGGAATCATCGTCGGGTTCATCGGAAAATTAAATCCTAGCCAAATGTCTGACAGCTTTATGTCTGGTGCTAAAGAAGTTATGACTGGCGCTTTAATTATTGGTTTTGCCCAAGCCATTCTTGTTGTATTCCAAGATGGAAAATTAATGGATTCAATTTTATATTATGCCGCTTCCTTCTTAGGCAATCTGCCGCCGGCAATCAATGCTGTTGGAATGTTTTTCGTACAGCTTTTCCTGAACTTTTTAGTTCCATCTGGCAGTGGACAGGCCGCACTAACAATGCCAATTATGGCTCCTTTATCAGATTTAGTCGGTGTTACCAGACAAACATCTGTGTTAGCTTTCCAGCTTGGAGACGGGATCTCAAATTCAATTTTCCCAACAGCTGGTGTACTTATCGCTGGACTAGCCATAGCAGGTATTCCATATACAAAGTGGGTAAAATGGGTATTTCCATTTATTCTTATTGAGGTAGGACTTGCAGTTATTTTCTTGCTTATCGCTCAAGCCATCCAGTACGGGCCATTTTAAGAAGATTCATATATTCGCGAACTAATGGAGGAAATCAACATGGTACAGACAAAATTAGCAAATTCAGATTTAATCCAGTGGACAATTGAGCAGCGCAGACATTTCCACATGTATCCTGAGCTTTCAGGGCAGGAATACAATACGTCTGCATTTGTGAAAGAAAAGCTTGCGGAATTTGGCATTCCCCTTTTAGAAAAGTTCTCTGCTCCAAATGTGGTTGCCTTTTTTAAAGGGACAGAAGGGAAAAGAACCATTGCACTAAGAGCAGATATGGATGCACTTCCACTGCATGAAGAAGGAGAAAAACCTTATATTTCCACAATTCCTGGTGTGATGCATGGATGCGGCCACGATGGCCATACAGCAACGTTATTAGGTGCAGCCAAATGGATGAGTCAAAATCCTGATCAGGTTAAAAATAATATTGTTTTGATTTTCCAAAGCTCTGAAGAGGCTTCACCAAGCGGGGCTAAGCAGCTGGTCAAAGAGGGAGTGTTAGATGGAGTCGATGCGGTTTATGGCATTCATTACATGTCAAGCGTACCTCTTGGAAAAATCGGCTTCGCTTCTGGTTTTGCCATGGCATCCAGCGATGACTTTGATATCGTGATTGAAGGAAAAGGCGGGCATGGCGGAAATCCGCATGAAACGGTCGACCCTATTTATGTAGCTTCCCATTTGATCCAAGGATTCCAGTCCATTGTCAGCAGGAATTTAAATCCGCTGCATCCAGGAGTGATTTCCTTTGGCGGCATGCAGGCAGGCAATTCCTACAATGTCATCCCTGATAAGGTCACCATTAATGGAACCATCCGTGCCCTTACCTTTGACGGAGCCAAATTAATGAATGAAAAAACCGCTCAATTAACAGAAATGCTCTGCGCAAGCTTTGGCGCAAAAGGCCACTATCATTTTATTGAGGGCACGCCGCCGCTTTATAACCATCCAGAATCCTGTGAGGTAGCAAAAGGAATTATCCAGTCAACCTTTGGTGAGGATGTATTCATGGACGTAGCACCAGTTCTAGGTGCGGAAGATTTCTCCTTTTACCTAAAGGAAATCACAGGAGCATTTATTAATGTCGGCATGCAAGGTGAGAGAAGCCAATACCCTCACCACCATCCGAAATTCGATATTGACGAAACAGCCATCCCCGCTGGACTTGAACTGATGATTCAGCTGGCACTGCAGGCGTAAAATATTTTGTAAAATAAAGAGTGCAAGCCACTAGAGCTTGCACTCTTCTATTTTAACGCATTACTCTATTGGGGGCCTGTCCCCCACTGCTTTAACGCTTTACCCTAGCGGGGGCCTGTCCCCCATTACTTTAACGCTGTACCCTAGCGGGGACCTGTCCCCCACCACTTTACCGCTTTACCTCGAGACACCTTTCTCCCCAAGGTCCTCTACGAATGCCTTCAAGACATGTACCGCTTTTACGCAGTCATTAAGGTCTGTCCATTCGCGCGGGTTGTGGCTGATTCCGTCTTTGCTGCGGACAAAGATCATGGCGACTGGGATTTCAGTCCCGAGGATCATGGAATCATGGCCGGCTCCACTCGGAATACGAATGGGTTCAATATCATATTTGTTCAAGGCACCCCTTAACCGCTCCTGAAGATCTTCGCTTATTGGGATCGGCATTATTTTTGAATTGATATTTATTTTTACTTCAATCTGCCTTTCAGTACTAATTTTATTAGCAGCATCAATAATTAGGCTGACAAGACGATCACGTGAATCCTCATGAATATCCCGGATATCAACAATCATATCTACTTGCTGCGCAATAACATTTACTCCATTTGGCTGGATATCCATTTTTCCAACAGTCGCTACAGCCGTGTTGGAAACCTGCTTTGGCAAGGTTTCAATTGCTTGAACAAACATGCCCGCCGCAACCACAGCATCCTTACGACCTATCATTGGTGTATTGCCTGCATGACCCGCTTCCCCGATAAAGGAAACTTTTACCCAAGCAGGACCGGCAATGCCGCTGACAATACCAACCGGCTGCCCATCTCTTTCAAGAATTTTTCCTTGCTCGATATGAACTTCGACAAATGCTTCTATCTCGGTTTTTTCCTTATTCGCACCAAGATAAGCGTCAACGCTGCTTCCATACTCCCCGATAACCTCTTCGAACGTTTTACCATCCTGATCCCTAAAATTCTCTAATTCCTCACGGGTAACCTGTCCCATGTAGGCACGACTTCCCGTTAGACCAACTTTAAATCTGGATCCCTCTTCATCGGAAAAAATGGCAACCTCATATGGCTTATTCGGAACAAATCCTTCTGCCTTCCAAGCCTGGACAACCTCTAAAGCAGCTAAAACCCCTAATGGACCATCAAAATTGCCGCCGTTCGGCACGCTATCTACATGTGAACCAGAACCAATAGCGGACCCAGAAGTGCGGCCTTCCATTCTCCCAAACACATTGCCGGCCCCATCTGTTCTTACAGACAGACCAGCTTCCTTCATCCAGTCAATCACTAGTTCCTTCGCATTTTTTTCTTCATTAGAATAGCCTGGTCTGGTAACACCGCCGCTTTCCATGCTTCCGATTTTTGAAAGCTCATACAACCGCTTAGCGAGCCTTTCCCCGCTCACCCCAGAATGATTTAAGTTCAGATCATAGTCTTTTATTAATTTTTCGTAAAATGACTGCATGCTGTTCCGCTTCCCTTCTGTCTGTCCAGGCAAAATCTGCCTGTTTGTCTTTCTTTCATTGTCCTAGTCTAGTAAGATGTTTTCAAGTGAAATTTCAGTTAAAGTGAAATCTTATGGGGTGAAAAAATATGAAAATTGCTGTGCTATCTGATACACATATGCCAAAACGTGCTAAGCAGCTTCCCGATACGGTTATCGATGAAATAAAAGATACGGATATGATCATCCATGCTGGGGATTGGACAAGTCTTGAGGTGTACGAGGAATTAAAAAGGATTGCTCCTGTTATTGGAGTCTATGGGAATGTTGATCCGCCGGAGGTTCAAGAGTTTTTTGAAGTGCGTAAAATCGTGGAGGTTGGAAAAATAAAAATCGGCATCACCCATGGCCATCTTGGAAAAAAGAAAACGACCCCTGAGCGTGCCCTTGAAGCCTTTCAGCATGAAAAAATGGATATAATTACGTTCGGGCACTCACATATCCCCTATTTGCAAACACATGGCGAAACTATTCTATTTAATCCCGGGTCACCAACCGACAAGCGATTCCAGCCAAAATTCTCCTACGGAATCATTACTATTAATGAAGGAGAACCAATAGAAGTAAAACATGTATTCTTTCCAAACTAAGTTACCCTTTACCGCCTAAGTCTGCTCCGAGTACTCCCAGAGCCAAATAATGAAAAATTAATGTATAATTATCATAAATGATAGGCATCCCTTTAACGCATCACAGCAATGGGGCCTCTCCCCCAATGCTTTACCGCTTTAAACTGCTGGGGGCCTGTCCCCCAATGCTTTACTGTGCTAAACAAACGGGGTTCCCGCTATCTTGAAATACTGCAAAGGAGGAATTTGGAATGGGAGCTATTCGTACGGTTTCTTTGATTGGACTTGGTGCCATTGGTGCCGCTTATGGGAGCAAGCTTCAGGAGTATTTAGGAGATTCGTTTCGCGTGATTGCGAATGCCGAGCGGGTTAGTCGGTATGAGAAGTCTCCGTTTGAAATTAATGGAAAGGAATACCGGTTTCATTACATAACTCCTGAGATGGATACAGAACCTGCTGATCTCGTTATTGTCGCGGTGAAGAACGCTGAATTGCCTCAGGCCATTAAGGATATGAAAAATCATGTTGGCCCTAACACAATTATTCTATCGTTGTTAAATGGAATCACCAGTGAAGAAGAAATTTACAATGAATATCAAAATGAGCATATTCTTTACAGCATGAGCGTGGGAATTGATGCGGTACGTGAAGCCAATCAAATTACCTTCTCAAGTCTAGGAAGGATCTGCTTTGGTGAAAAGTACCAGTCCATTTCAGATGATGTTCTTTCCGTAAAAGAACTATTTGAGCAAGCTAGCGTTCCCTATGAAATCCCTGAAAACATGTATCGGGAATTATGGTGGAAGTTTATGCTAAATGTTGGTGTAAACCAAGTCACAGCTGTTTTACAAGCGCCATATGGGGTGATCCAAAAGGTTCCAGCAGCACTCGAGTTAGTTGAATCAGTTATGCGCGAGGTAGTTGCTGTATCAGAAAAAGCGGATGTCCTCTTGAACGAAGACGATGTGAAAAGAGTCGGGCCTACCATTAATAAGCTTTCTCCAGAAGGAAAAACATCCATGCTTCAGGATGTTGAAGCAGGCAGAAAAACTGAAGTCGAGTCCTTTGGAAAAGTAGTCTGTGAATTAGGAAAAAAATACAATATCCCTACGCCGTTTAACGAGCAGCTCTATCAAATGATCAAAGTCATCGAAGAAAGAGCGAAGCTAGAAGCAAATTGAAAGAGCCGCCCTGACTCAGTCCAAGGGCGGTTCTTTCATTTAGCTCACACGATTAAATAAATAATGGATATACTTACGACAGCAACAATAACAGACGCAATTAATCCTAAATAAACAGGCTTCATGCCAATTTTGCGAATTTCCTTGAAGTCCGCACCTAATCCGACACTTGCCATGGCCATTAGAATCATAAATTTGGAAACAGCTGTCACATACTCTACAACAGTTTCATTAAATAGCCCCAACGTGTTTAAGATCGACATGCCAAGGAATCCAAGCAAGAACCATGGAAAAATCTTTGATACCTTCACCTTGCTCCCTTGTCCCTGCTCTTTGCTGCCCTTCATACTTACATAAATACCAATTAGAATCGCCAAAGGCACCAAAAATAAGGTCCTGGTTAACTTTACAACAGTCGCGACTCCGCCAGCTTCATTGCTGTAAGCAAATCCTGCGGCCACAACCGAAGAGGTATCATGAATAGCCGTACCGGCCCACATCCCAAAGATTTCATTGCTCATTCCAAAAATGGAGCCCAAAATCGGATATAAGATGACTGCAATCACATTGAAAACAAAGATAGTAGTAATCGCATATGCCGTTTCTTCCTCTTTAGACTTCATAATGGGAGATACCGTGGCAATTGCTGTCGCACCGCAAATCGCTGTTCCAACCCCAATCAGCGCAGGAATCTTTCCGGTCAGCCCCATCAAACGGCCAATATAAATAGTCAGGAAAATCCCTAAAATAACTACGGCCAAAATCGCTAATATAGACTTCCCGCCTATGGTAAAAACCTGCCAGAGATTAAGGCTTGTCCCCAAAAGGATAATGGCATATTTTAATACTTTCTTTAAGGAATATTGCACACCCGGGTTAAAAACAGCTGGCACACCTATAAAATTACGAATTAAGATACCTAAAACAATCGCTGTAACCGTTGCTCCAACCACAGGTATATCATTTCCAACACTTTGAGACACATATGCAATTAAAAAAACCATGATGAGTCCCGCAAGGTTCTTCCCCAGTTTTGTTTCTTTAAATAATTGTCTAGCAGGTTCTATCCTGGGCCGTTCATTCTGTAGTTCCATTCCTCACACTCCTAATATCAATTCAATCTGCTGCAGCCCCCGATGGCTATCAACATCCGGCAATATGTAAAAAATTCTGCTCGGAGGGATTTCGCCTCTATAAGTTTATTACAATAGGAACTAACCAATCAAGAAACGTTTCGTAACACGGCCTCCCCCTTTCCAATCACTTGTATTATCATCACATACTTTTCATAATATTCAAATATTATCATTATATTCGATTTGATTGCCTCTTTTCCCTGCACATAACGAAAAGAAGGGATTTAAATCCCAGGAAGCGAATCATATGATTAAACACAAGGACAAGCATTGCAAAGTAAAACCGAAAGGAGATACATACATGACAGCTAATACAGAAGTAAAAAAACTTAAGAATTTTATTGGAGGCAAGTGGGTAGAATCCAGCACGGAAAAATATGAACCAGTATATAATCCTGCAACCGGAGAAGTAATCAGCAATGTTCCGCTTTCCACAAAGGATGACTTGAATGAGGCTGTTGAAATAGCACATGTTGCCTATCAATCTTGGAAAAAGGTGCCGGTTCCGCGCCGGGCACGAATTCTATTCAAGTACCAGCAGCTATTGACCGAACACTGGGACGAATTGGCTCGCCTAATTACCATTGAGAATGGCAAAAATTTCGAGGAAGCCTATGGCGAGGTGCAGCGCGGCATAGAATGTGTTGAGTTTGCGGCAGGAGCGCCAACCTTAATGATGGGCGAGCATCTTCCCGATATTGCCAATGACATTGAATCGGGCATGTACCGTTACCCGCTTGGCGTCATTGGCGGGATTACTCCGTTTAACTTCCCAATGATGGTGCCTTGCTGGATGTTTCCGCTCGCAATTGCCTGCGGGAATACGTTTGTTCTGAAGCCATCTGAACGCACACCGTTATTGGCCAACCGCTTGGCTGAGCTTTTCACAGAAGCTGGCCTCCCCGACGGTGTGCTGAATATTGTTCATGGTGCCCATGATGTAGTCAACGGCATATTAGAACATAAAAAGATTAAAGGAGTATCCTTCGTTGGTTCGCAGCCAGTGGCAGAATTCGTCTATAAAACAGCTGCCGCTAACGGCAAACGAGTGCAGGCACTGGCCGGTGCAAAAAACCATACGATTGTCATGCCTGATGCTAACCTGGACCATGCCGTGCAAAACATTATTTCTGCTGCCTACGGGTCAGCAGGTGAACGCTGCATGGCTTGCTCTGTTGTTGTTGCTGTCGGTGAAATTGCCGATGAACTTGTTAATAGGCTTGTAAAAAAAGCTGACAGCTTAACCATTGGCAATGGATTGGATGAAGGGGTATTCCTCGGCCCGGTGATCCGCGAAGCCCATAAAGACCGCACTCTTCAATATATTGAAATCGGGGAAAAGGAAGGGGCTACACTAGTCCGCGACGGCAGAAAAGATGTCCAGGGAAACAGCAGCGGCTACTTTGTTGGCCCGACCGTTTTTGACCACGTCAAACCTGGGATGAAAATTTGGAGTGATGAAATTTTCGCCCCAGTTCTTTCTATTATAAGAGCAGACGATTTAAGCGAAGCGATTGATATTGCTAACCAGTCTGATTTTGCCAACGGGGCGTGCATTTTTACAGATAGTGCGAAAGCGATTCGCCAATTTCGCGAGGAAATCGACGCGGGCATGCTTGGAGTCAATCTCGGCATACCAGCACCCATGGCTTTCTTCCCATTTTCCGGGTTCAAGAATTCCTTTTATGGAGATCTGCATGCGAATGGGAAAGACGGAGTGGAATTTTACACAAGAAAGAAAATGCTTACGGGAAGATATTAAACCTAAAAAATGCCCTTGGCCTCCTTTACTGGGAATCCAAGGGCTTTCTCTATCTGCCTTATTTCAGATAATCTGCTTCACGTTTTTCTAAAAAAGCTGAAATCCCTTCTTTCCCCTCCATGCTGTTCGCTCTTTCGGAGATGAATTGGGATTCCATGCTCATTTGCGATTCTAGTGTTTCTTGAAAGGAATGATATAAAAGTTTTTTGGTTGCTCCAAATGAATTCATCGATCCTTTTGCCAGTTTCCCCGCACTTTCAAGGACCACTTCCATTAATTTGTCTTTTGGAACAATCTGGTTAACAATCCCCCATTTCTTTGCCTCAAAAGCACCCAATGGCCGGTTGGTATACATTAGTTCTAACGTGCGTTTCATCCCAATCATCCGCGGCAAAAAATAACTTCCCGCTCCATCAGGCGTTAAGCCGATTCGATTATAAGCGGTGACAAATTGTGCTTCATCTGACGCGTAAATAAGATCGCAAGCACAAGCAAGACTCATCCCGCCGCCAGCTGCTGCCCCATTCACAGCTCCGATAAATGGTTTATTCATACGGGCAAAATGTGAGATAGCCTGGTGGAAATAGCCTGTTACTATTTTTAGATGGGACCCGATTTCTTCACCTTGTCTCGCAAAACTCTTTAAATCTCCGCCAACAGAAAATGCGGTTCCTGCCCCCGTAATAACTACAGCGCGGATGTCCTCACTTTCAGAGCAAAAGATGGCGATCTCCATTAATTTCTTCGCCATTTGATAATCAATGGCATTTCCTTTTTCCGGGCGGTTTAATGTAATGATGCCTACATGTTCTTCAATTACCAGGTTTACACTTTTATCTTCCAATCAAACTCCTCCTATTATTTTCTAGTAACAAATGAATGTATTTAAATATATTCTTTAACCTTTTAAACAATCCTGTTTATATAATTTCGGCTCTGTTAAATTTGGCCGTTCCGTTCCAGGCGCTTCGCTCCAATCAACTAAGCGGTTAACCCAAAATCAAAAACGGAACTGCCGCATAAGGACAGTCCCGCTTTTGAAAAATTATTTTTATGACAAGTATCTTATATTACTCCTGCAACCAGCTGAATCTCTACCGGTGCATTCCCCGGCAATGAGGCAACACCGATTGCTGCGCGGGCACCAATGCCTGCGTTTCCTAGCTTTTCGTGCAGGTAAGCTGAAGCAAAGTCTGCCAGTTTCGAATGTGCTTCAAATGTATCTTCTGCATTAACATAAACAGTAAGTGAGAGGATTTGCGCTAGCACTTCGCCTTCTTCTAGCAAATTCCTTGCGCCAGTCAGGGCATTGCTTATTGATTGAATAACCGCATCCCGATACGCATCAATGGGCTGTTCGGCAGTGACCTTTCCGCTTTGGATCAGAACGCCATTATTTCTTGGTGTCATCCCAGCGGTATAAATCAGATTGCCAAAGCGTGTGGCCGGCGCATAATGTCCTTGCGGTATCGGATTTACATTTTCCCCTAATTTGCTCATTTGCGATACTCCTCCACTACCTTTATGACACGCTCGATTGCTGCTACTGCTGCTTGATGATCCTGTGAAAAATTGATTCGGAAACTATTTGTGAACTGCGGACCAAATTCAGTACCAGGCGTTACGATCACATCGGCTTGAAGGCGAAGAATTTTCGCAAACTCTTCAATTGAAACATCTAATTCCGGAAGTTGCGGAAATAGGTAGCTTCCCGCTTCTGTTGCTCGAACCTTATAGCCATCCGCTGAGCGGAATTTTTCCAATAAATCATCACGAATGGCTTGATGCTGGGCAATACGTTCAGTCATCCAGCCTTCAGGCTCAGAGAACCAAGTTTTCATCACTGCTTGGTTATAGCCGCCTGCACGCAAGGACACAATTGCCTGCAGCTTTTCCATACGTTCAATAATTTTCGCTGATCCAAATGCTACACCAAGACGGAAACCGCTTAGTGATTCTGTTTTTGATGGCCCCATAATAGTGATGACTTTTTCTGGATCCAAGATATTCTGCGCACATAGATGCGTATAGCTTCGTCCATCAAAAATCTGACGGGAATACAGTTCGTCAGCGATAACAGTAACATCATATTGATGGGCAAGTTCTGCAATCGCGCGAATTTCATCTGCCGAATAGACAACACCAGTAGGGTTATTAGGATTCGAGAACAAGAAGAGCTTCACACCTGCTTTAAATGCATCCTCCAGCTGTGTTAAGTTCAAGCCTGCGCCTTCATCTGTGCTGTAATAATCAATCTCGACAGGAACAACTTCGCCTTCAAAGAATTCAACCAGTTTCCGGTTAGCAAAGTAGTCTGGCACTACAATTGCAACCTTATCGCCTCTGGCAACGGCAGAACCCATAGCCAAGAAAAGCGCCCCTTGTGTTCCAGGAGTAATGATTAAGTTTTGTTCTGCATCGATTGTCGAGCCCGTGAAAGTTGCAAGCTTTTGCGCTAAATCTTCACGAATCTCTTTACTTCCCCGATACTCAGTATAGGCCTGCTTTCCGCCAACATTAAAACCATCGATAAAGACATCTAAAGAACCCGGAATTGGAGCAAATGCATCCACATCTCCATGCGAAAAATCAACAGGTGTACCAGGAAGCTTATCCCCGCGCAATTCAATTTCATCCGTTTTCTGGCGTACTTCTTGTCCAGGTGCATTGTCAGCTCCAAGTTTTAAAAACTTTTCTTCTATTAAATTCATTTTTAATTCCCCCTCGTTTTTCGGTTTTACTATCTTAAGCTTTAAAATAGATTGACTGCCGCTTTTTACATGAAAGAAAATTTCGGCATCATCAAAGCCTTTCACTTCTTTTCTAACAAGCCGCAGTTAAACCAATTTAGCAACAAAATCCTTTAATTTCTCCATGCCTTGGATGATTGTAGTTTCATCGGTTGCATAAGCCAGCCTAATCGACCCCGGCATGCCAAAGCTGCTCCCAGGGATAACCAGAATATGCGCATATTCCAATAGCAGATCGGTAAGCTGCTCATCATCGGTAATTTCAATTCCATTGTACTTTTTGCCAAAGAGGCCTTGAACACCAGGGAAAACATAGAAAGCACCTTTTGGATATGAACACTCTATGCCTGGCATGTCTTGAAGGTACCCGACCATTAACTTTCTGCGTTTATCGTATTCTGCAATCATTTCGTTAATAGGTTCAAATGGCCCCTGCAATGCTTCAATACTTGCTATCTGAATAAAGGATGCAGCATTGCTCGTCATCTGACTTTGGAGTTTATTCATCGCTTTGGCAATTTCCAAAGGCGCTGCAGCATAACCCATTCGCCAGCCAGTCATTGCAAAAGCCTTGGAAAAGCCATTAATCGTAACCGTTCTTTCTAGCATCTCTTGACTTAGGCTGCCGATGCTTACATGCACTTGTCCGTCATAGATTAATTTTTCATAGATTTCATCGGCCATAACTAATAAATTGTGACGCAGGCAGACTTCTGCAATTTCCTCCAGTTCCGCTTTTGTATAAACAGAGCCTGTAGGATTGCCAGGAGTATTTAAGATTAATAATTTGGTATTTGGTGTAACGGCAGATGTCAATTCCTCTGCAGTAAGTTTAAAATCATTGCTATTATCAGTTTTAACCAGAACAGGTTTAGCGCCTGTCAGCTTAACCTGTTCGGCATAACTAACCCAGCCTGGCACAGGTATGATGACCTCATCCCCCGGATCAAGAACGGCAAACATCATGTTTGTAATCGAGTGTTTTGCGCCCGAAGAGACAACAATCTGTTCAGGACTGTACTGAAGCCCGTTTTCTTGCATTAATTTTGCCGAAATGGCTTCCCTAAGTTCTAGAATTCCAGGAACAGGAGTGTATTTTGTATAGCCATCCTTCATTGCCCGATAGGCTGACTCGATGATATGGTCTGGTGTGATAAAATCTGGCTCACCTTGACCAAAGATTGAAATATCAATCCCCTGTTTTCTTAACTCTCTTGCCTTCATGGTTAGAGCAATTGTTGGGGACGAATCAATTTGGTGGACACGCTTAGAAAGAACTTCTTTGACTGTATTCACATTTGCACCGCCTTTAAATTTAAAAATAGTTACATTACTGCGATAAATCTTTTATAATTGTTTTAAAAGTATTCTAAAGTTGTAATGGTCAGACCATACAAACATTAAAACATGTATGTATAGGATTACTTTACCATCAATAATTAAGTTTTGTAAATAATAAATCTTCTAAATTTTACAATAAAGGGGTGCGGTTATGTCTCTAAAATCTATTCAGAAAAAAAGCTTATATGAAGAAATCGTTCAGCAAGTCATTCAATATATTAAAAATGAAAATTTATCGCCTGGTGACAAATTGCCTTCGGAAGATAAACTTGTTGCCTTATTTCAAGTGAGTAAAACCGCAGTCCGAGAAGCGTTAAGCATTCTGGCATCGAAGGGTATTATTGAAAAACGGCCTGGTGTAGGTAGTATTATTCAGGAAATAACAGGCAGTACATTTGTCGAAAATATAACGACTCAGCTTATCTTTAATCAGCAATCCTTACAGGAAATCTTAGAGTTTCGGCGGGTAATGGAGGTTGAAGCCACTGGATTAGCGGCACAGCGCGCAACAAAAGAACAAATGAAAAAAATAAAAAAGGCTCATCTTGATTTAATCGCCGTTAACAATAAAGGAGAAATCGGGATTGATGAGGATTTTAATTTTCACTATCAGATCATCGTCGCATCAAACAATTCAATCTATAAAACGATATTTGACGCCATCTCTCCGAAGATATTTGAAGCTATCAAAATCACCAAGAAGCAGTCGCTCATGCTATCGCAAAGCTATATCACTGCAACTCACCAGGAGCATGAAGCAATATTGAATGCAATTTTAGCAAAAGATGTAAGTAAAGCGCGCTCGGAAATGCTAAATCATTTACAAAAAAATGAAGAGAAATTGTGGAGTAATGAACTAGTTTTTTAGCTTTTTGAAAAAAGATAACTGCCTGTTATACAAACCCGGCAGTTACCTTTTTACATGGCAGAGAGCTGCTGTGGATCAAAATTCACTTGCCGCTACTCCCCTTTCTTCCAAGGCGGATCCCCGTATTTATGTAATTTTTGGTTAATCTTATAAAATATCCAGGGGATGAGGGCTGACATGATGGACGAAATGATGATCAAATTAGTAGGAAATCTTCCCAACAGTTTTTCTAACATAGATCTATCTCCTTTTTTCCATTCAGGTGTGAACCAAGAAAAACTGGCGGTAAAAAAATCTCACCGCAAATCCTAATCCCTTTCATTCTGAATAATCCCGCCAGTACCCCTGATAATTGTTTTTACTTTGATATTGATATCGCTTTTGACGAAGTAATTCTCACCGCTATCCCAGTTGTCGATGAGCTTTTTTCTCCACAAATCATAGTCTTTTCGTCTGACATAATCACCCAAACCAAGAGCATCAATTTTTAAATCATCTTGCAGGGTTTTTACCGTTCGTTCTGCCGATTTTTTGATTTCTTCCCTAAATGCCTGTTCAGCTTTTCTCAAGACTTCCTTATCAGTAAAATTAAAATTACCGAATGATTCCCCAATCACTCCTTCGGTTTCAATGAGAATATCAAAGGTAATATGATTGGGATCGTCGGTATTAACTTTTATCTTGCTCTTCGCATATTTAATTTCATAGACAACCATGAAATCATCAACGGTTGCTTTAACAATTCCGCTTTTATAATCTCCCTTAATAAAGTTTAATCCCTCTGTCACTGGCCCGCTAATAAAGTCAGCCATTGTATTGTCACGGCCTTTGATGACAGCAGCACCTTCCACATCAATTTTTCCATCCTTAATTTCAATTTTTGGAACAATAAAACTGTCTTTTGATACGAGAAATTTATGAACCGTTCCGATCCGCACCTCCTGCAGCATTAAGGGGTTTTTAGGTGCATTGCCAACAATTGATTCAATGAACATGACAGGCAAAGGCTCTGTTTTCGTATTATATTGCAGGATATCAGAGGCTTCCCCTTTGGCGATGAGAATTTTGACTCCCCTGCGCATTTCATGGTCCCTGCGAAAAATATCCATGATGTTCGCAAATGCCCCTGGTGTCTTTGCCACTTCTTCCGAAATAATAATCATTTTTAGATGTTCAAAAAAAAGGGAACGGCTCGTTCGTTGGGCTAAATATCGAATTTGCTGAAAGAGAGAATCATTTGATAGGGATAGATTTTGAAAAGCGGGAAGATTACCGCTACTTGTTCCCGAACCCTGGGATAGCCCGCCGGGAATGACGAGCTGATACGTACCCTTATAAACATGGGAAGTCTTTTGTTCCTCCACTTTTCCATCCTCCCCAATATCAATAGCTACACCAACAGTGAATCCCCGCTCCTCAATTTCAACACGATCCCAGCAGCCTGTTAATAAAAGAGACAGCAAGAGCAAACAAAGAGCATTCACCCATTTATTCATGACTCTCCGATCCTCCTTATCTTTGCAATGATTAATAATATGGAAGGGAGAATAATGGCCACCAATACCCCAGAATAACTGATGATTTTTCCAAATCCCATTATTTCGATAAAGCTTTGCGGATACATACAAATTAGGTATACCATCGGGCTAATAATGATGATAGCATTTTTCTTTTTTAACTTTTTGAACATAGAACGCAAAGAGATGACTGTCATATCAAGGGACATCGCAGCTGTATTAAAAATCGCCATAATCCAAATCGTAAAAAATAGTGACTCAAATCGTTCAAAAAATCCGCCCGGAACTTGAATTTCCTTTGCCAACTCAATCGTGGGAAAGACCATCGTCGATGTTGAATCATTTGAAAATACTCCGATACAGGTTGTAAAAAGCACTAAATACAGCAGGATGACCATACCCATACCCTTCACTGCTGCTTTGGGCGCTTCTTTTGGTTTATTCATTAATGCGATGTAGAAAAGCAAAATGGCAAATCCCTGCATAGAAAAAAAACTTTGTTTAATTCCCGCCACATACCCATTCCAATCAGTGGTTAATACAGGGAAAAGGTTATGATAATCAAAATAAGCAATATTCATGAAAGAAATCGCCAGGGCAACACAATAGATAATTGGTAAAAACAAAATATTTAAACGCAAAATCCCTACACGTGATCCTGATACTGCATACACAACTACCAGTAAAAATAAAACGGACAAAACCTCAACCGGTGTCTGATCAAAAAGATATTGCTTAGCAATCTCGGCAATCATCCTAACCTCATACGCAGCTAAAATCATCGCATGAACGGTTAGTATCATTTTTAAAACAAAGACAACAGGCTTCGGCACAAGTAGTGGAACAAAGGAGAAAAGCGGCTTTCCTGGAAACTTGGATGCAAGCTTTGCATTTACCCATGTAAAAAAAACCGCTAGAAAGCCACCAATTAAAAGCGACACTGCACCGTCGTAAAAATTAGTTTCATTTGCCAGGCTGCGAGGCAAAAACAAAATGCCAATTCCAATTACCATTGAAGGAACGGCAAACATAATCTCCTTTGCGCCAACTTCTTCATCCCCGTATTCTAAGGACCTCAAGATGATTCACCCTCTTTATTGAACCGCACCTTATCATCTGTTTGCATATATTTAGGACGCTTAGAAAGATAAAAAATCGGGCTGCGGATAACAAGATCCCTCCAGTCCCTTAGAAAATTTGGAGCAAAGGGTGCTGAATAGGGAACACCAAAGCTTTTCAAATTGACAAGATGGATATTAATCATAATGTACGTAAGGATGATTCCATACAAACCAAAAAAACCTGCTGACAGCATAAATACAAATCGAAGAATTCTCAGTGAGATAGAAAAGCTATAAGAAGGCAGCGAAAAAGATGCAACAGCTGTAATAGCAACGACAATAACCATAATGGGACTGACAATCCCAGCCCGGACGGCTGATTCCCCAATAACAAGACCGCCAACAATGCCGATTGTCTGGCCGATAGGTCTTGGCAAACGGATCCCTGCTTCTCTAAGCATTTCCATGGTAAATTCCATTAAAAACGCTTCTATAAAAGCAGGAAATGGGACTCCTTCTCTTGTTGCAGCAATAGAAAAGGCTAACTTTGAGGGAATCATGCCAGGGTGATAGGAAACTAAGGCAATATAAATGGATGGCAAAAAGACGGCTATGAAGGCGCCAATGTAGCGCAGAATCCGTATTAAGGTGCCAACCATCCACCGTTCATAATAATCCTCCGGAGATTGTAAGGTGTTGCCGAATGTTACGGGTGCAATTAGAACAAACGGTGTACCATCAAGGATAATGGCTATTTTTCCTTCCAACAGAGAGCTAACTACTTTGTCCGGCCTTTCCGTATGCATCAATTGCGGAAATGGAGATAAGAAATTATCTTCAATCCATTGCTCAATATAGCCAGATTCCGGGGCATCATCTAGATCAACGGTTTCAAGACGACGCTTCGCTTCCTTTACTAGGGCTGGATTTGCAATGCCTTCAATATGAGCCATTACAAGGTCTCTTTTTGACCGGCGGCCAATCTTAAAAGAAGTCAACCGCAAATTGGGATCTTTGATGCGCCGGCGGATTAAAATGATATTGGTCCGGAGATTTTCAATAAATCCATCCCGAGGACCTCTAATTAGCCCTTCAGATAAAGGCTCTTCAATAGAGCGGTTTTCCCAGCCTCTGCTTCCAATAATTAGACCATCTGTTAATCCATCAATCAAAAGAATAGTATCTCCGGACAGCAAGGCTAACGATAACTCATCAAAGGTGTTTGCCCTTTTAATTTCACTGTTCGAAACAACCTTTTCAATAAGCACTTCCAAAATTTCCTCAGGCAATGCCGATAAATGGATGTCACTTTTTTTCACTTCAAACAAGAGTGACGGAAGAACTTGGTGATTAATTAACTCACTATCGGCAAGCCCATCGATAAAAAACAGCGCACATTTTACATCTGTCGTCCCTAATTTGATCTTTCTGACGATCAGATCGTTCGGTGAATGCATGGAGGATTGAATGTTGTTAATGTTCTTTTCTAAATCCTTGAAAATTCCAATATAAAAATCTTCATTTGACTGCTGCTTAGCCTGACTCTTCGAAAAACCCTTCCTGCCAAATAAAAATTTCAAAATCCCCGCTCACCTCTTCTAAATATCCTCCTTCCAATAATGGACAAAACCCGACACATATATACAGCCCCAAACCACCCCCAAAACATAAAAAACTTCATCCCTTTAACACTTTAAACACCTGGGGGTCAAACACCTGGGGGTCAGGCCCCCAGTGCTTTAACGCATTAACGAAGCGGGGGTCAGGCCCCCGGCGCTTTAACGCATTAATGATGCGGGGGTCAGGCCCCCGGCGCTTTAACGTGCTAACGTAAGACACACAAAAAAAGCAACCGCCATGTCCATTTGCTTGAACTGGTCAGTTGCTTTTCTGGTTATTTCCTATTATTAGGACGACTTACCGTAAGAGAATCAATAGCCTTCTTAAATTCCTCCGGTTTCTGCGTTCCAATCACTACACTTTTATTTTTCACCCTCAGCTTTAACCCATGCTTTCCGCTGATATTATAGGCTATTTCTCCCTTAAAATTTATCCGCAAGCCATATCCGCCAAACTCTTTAAAAGAGTTATAAACTATGAATTCGCAGCGGTCAATCTCTTCAAACATAAATGCTTTATAGTGAAAATGAAAAGGGATAAAACGAATATAAATTCCATCATTTCGAACCTCTGTTACCAATTTGAGAAAACCGAGCATTAAGAAAGGAAAAATAATCCCAAAAACAATCCATATAAATAGCAGTGCGGCATCTGGTGCTGGCTTGCTGCCAAAGGGAGTTCCCATAATGACCTGCACAATAAAACCATACCAGGCAAAGGCTGCAATGATGAATACTAATCCCCAAATCCATATTTGCCGCAGTCTTTGCACCTCTCGAAAAATGACATTATCAGAATTAGAGCTCTGCATTCTTCTCTCCTGTTTTTCCAATAATAAATAATTTTCTTAGAGATGGCCAGAGGCTGATGAGGAGAAAGATAATCCCCGTAAGCAGCGCAGCAAAGATCCAAAATGACATGCCGAATCCAATAATTTTATAGGCACCCTCATAGTAATTGGCATTTGGAGTATTTACATTTACTGATATGATAGCTGCCGTAATATGCTTCGTCGCATACAAAAATGCGGCTATTGCAATAAAAAAACACCCCACAGCAGATAATCCCTTTTTCATAAGTTCACCTCAAATCATAAGATTACTATCATGGTACCTCTTTTCTAGGTATAAGAAAATAGGAAACTTGGAATATACTGGGGGTGATATTGTGAATAAGCATACTATCTATTTCAGGCATCGGCAATCTAGCAGTTATTCAATGATCATTGTCTTTTGCAGATATTGACTAGTCTTTAAAGATAGCTCCTTTTCTAAGGCATAGCCAAACTGATACAATGCAGCTTCAGCATGTTCTCTGCCTATCAATTGCAGGCCAATTGGCAGCCCGTCTTTTGAAAAGCCGCATGGGACGGATAAGCTTGGAAGACCATTTAAGTTCGTCGGGCCCGTTAGTTTTGTAATGATCCAGCGAACATCCTTGCTTTCACCCGTGCTGGCAGATGTGTATCGACTATTGATGTCAGGCGGCAGGATAGGAATAGTCGGCGAGAGCAGCACATCGACACGGTCAAGAACATGATTAAACTCCTGCTTCGCCCGTTCCTGATCTTGTAAAGCTTTGACGAAATCAAAGCCTGTTGTTTCTAATGCAGTGAGAAGCCTTTCTTTAACTTCATCATCATATTGATCAGGAAAATCTCTTAATAGATGTTCATGGACGGCATAGGCTTCACTCCGGAGAATTACCTTATGGGCTTCGGAGAACCTTGCCATATTCGGCATGTCTACATCAACAATTTGCACACCAAGGCCCTTAAATAAATCGATCGCTCTTAAAATAGCACTCTCTACTTCCGGATGCACATTGTCGAAGTAAAATTTGCTCTCAATGCCAATCTTTTTTCCTTTTAGGCTCTGGCCGATAGATCTGGTGAAGTCCTCTTGATTCTCTATTAAAGCATTTAATAATAAGGCATTATCCTTCATCGTCCTTGTCAGCGGTCCTACATGATCAAACGTAGAGGATAGTGGAAAAACGCCTTTCGTGCTGACCCTGCCATAGGTTGGTTTCATGCCAACCACACTGCAAAAAGCCGCTGGAATTCTGACTGATCCTCCAGTATCTGTACCTAACGTGCCAAAGCTCAGTCCTGCCGCTACTGCAGCAGCCGAACCGCTGCTTGATCCGCCAGTGATTTTAGCATGATTAAACGGATTTTTCACCGGACCTGCGTGGGATCGATCCCCTGTCGGGCCATAAGCAAATTGGTGGGTATTCAGTTTTCCAATAATGATTGCCCCAGCTTTTTTCAGGAGCTTCACAACCTCTGCATCTTCTTTAGGCATGTGATTTTCATAGATTCCCGAACCGCAAGTGGTCTTCATGTCCGCGGTATCAATCAAATCTTTTAATCCAATGGGAATCCCATGTAAAGGCCCCCGGTATATACCGCTGGCAATCTCCAGTTCACATTTTTCAGCCTCTTCCATAGCCCCGCTGCTGTTGACTGTTATGTAGGAATTAAGGGCTTGGTCCTCCCTTTCAATACGATCAAGCTGCGCTTTCACTAATTCGACTGGAGAAATTTCTCTTTTCTCGATTTTCGCTGCCGTTTCTTCTAATGATTGCAGTAATAGAAACTCTAAATCTTTCATTTATTTATCACCCTTGTCCTCATATTCTTCTATAAAAATTTATGTATCCATTTCTTTATTCATTCGAAGATTCTTATCCTATTTTTATAATATTTAAAAAATTAAATCATATATATTATTGATTTCAAAAATCTTTTTTTAGAAAGGAGATCAAGATGGTCAGTACTTATTTATGGATTGAATTAATTCTATTCCTTGGTGTAATGGTTGTCCTAAGCTACTATGCCGCAAAAAAGACAAAAACCATCGAGGACTTCGCTATAAGCGGAGCCAATTTAGGTCCATATGTTTTAGGTCTGTCATTTGCGGCTACTTTTTTTAGTGCAGCTACATTTATGGGGTATCCAGGTTATTCTTATGCATGGGGTTACAGTAATCTTTGGCTGTTTTTGTCATTAATCTGTGCTGCGCCGATTGGAATCATTGCCGTTGCTAAAGTCATTCGAAAAGTAAATACGTCGCAAAAATCATTATCATTGCCTGACTGGCTGGGCGATTATTATAACAGTGATATTCTCCGTGTTGGTTCGGGTCTTATTATGTTATTTAATATTTTCTATATCGCGGCCCAATTTTCAGCAGGTGCGCAAATCTTTCAAAATATGCTCAAAATGGAGTACCTTACGGGCCTAATTGTGATCACTGTCATTGTTGTCGCCTATGTGTATGTTGGAGGTTCTTATGCCGATGTTTACACCGATGCCGCTCAAGCCATTATTATGGTAATCACAGGGGTCATTATTTTCGTTTCTGGAATTATCTATTTTGGGGACGGAAGTATAACCAAAGCGTTTACCCACATTACTGAGAATCTTGCCAGCCAGGATGAAAACTTGGTGAAGATTTTTAATCCTAACTCGAATTATTATGCGGCCTCGGCGGTAATTGGATTATTTATTATTCAGTTTGCTTTTTCTTCGCAGCCGCAATTATTTAACAAAGTTTTATCACTAAAAAACCCGCGTGATCTGCGAAAAATGATCGCAACCTATATTATCACCGCTTTATTATGTCTAGTAGTTCTATTTGGCGGTATATACGCTCGTGTAGCGCTTCCTGGATTAGAAATCGCCGATCAGTCATTATTGGAATATGTCACTTGGGGAATGCCTGCGTTCTTAGCAGCATTAGTTGGGGTCACCATTCTGGCGGCTGCACTTTCCACTACTGATGGTTTATTTGTTGTTATGTCAACGGTTTTCGCCAATGATATTTATCGAAAAGTTCTTGTAAAAAGAGGGATCGTTCAAGCTGATGAAGAAAAGTTAAATAGAGTTGCCTTTCGAATCAGCCGCTATGCAGTCATTGTCGTAGGAATCGTTGCCCTGCTAATTGTCCTAAATCCGCCAAAATTTATCGGTGACTTTATGTGGATTGGCATTTCTGGTGTTGCTTCTGGTACACTCGGGCCAATATTGTATGCTGTTTTCACAAGAAAAAGAGCGTCGGCACGAGCTGCTGAGCTTTCCATGATTTTAGGTCTTGTATCCTATCTATTATTCTATTTCACCGGATTTGAAAAAAGCCCTCAAGCCGCTGGCGGTTGGGGCACATTAGTTGGAATCGCCGTCATGTGGATTGGAGCCACCGTATTTAAAAATTCCAATCAGAAGATAGATAAGGAGGAAAACACAAATGTGGATTAATCCTATGTTATCCATCTGGCTTTACACCACCCTAGGATCACTAATATTTTGCGGCTTCGCATTATGGAAATGGTACGGCGGAACAGACGAAGACGAAAACGAAGGTGAAGGCTAAGTAAAAACTAATTATTTTAGCACTTTAAAGCACTGGGGGTCAGGCCCCCAGTTGTTTAACGCATTACAGCACCGGGGGACAGGCCCCCGGTGTGTTACTGCGTTAAAGCAATGAAATCACTTTCTCTTTTTAAAGGGCTAGGTGTGTCTTTATTTATTGTTAAATGAGGAGGAGGAGAAACCGTGGATAAGAAAAAAATTGTTATGCTGAGTACGGGCGGCACAATTGCCAGCAAAAGAAATCCCGAAACAGGACTATTAACCGCTGGCGTCATGACCGGTGAGGAACTTTCACAAAAATGTGATCTACCTGCATACATAGATGTTGAAGTAATTTCAGTCTTTCAAATCCCCAGCAATCATATGACGTTCAAGCATTTAACTGCGCTCAAAGAAAGAATTGAAGCGGTCTTCGAGAGTAAAGATGTTGACGGTGTGGTTGTGACTCATGGGACAGATACACTTGAGGAAACGGCGTATTTCTTAGATTTAGTAATCTCCGACGAACGACCGGTCGTCGTCACAGGTTCACAAAGAGGGCCTGAAGCAGCTGGGACAGAAGCTTTTGTCAATCTGAAGCAATCGATATTATTGGCGGCCTGGCCTGAATGCAAAGATATCGGCACAGTGGTCCTGTTTAATGAGCGAATTTTTTCAGCACGATATGTTAAGAAAAAACATGCCTCTAACGTTGACGGGTTTACTTCCTTCGGATTCGGCTACTTAGGAATTGTCGATCAGGACACCATTTTTATTTATCAAAAACCTCTTAGAAGAGAGACCTATACACTGAACACTGAATTGCCAAGTGTGGAACTAATCAAATGCTCGCTAGGATCAGATGGAAAATTCATTGACTGTGCAGCTGAGCACGGAGCGAAAGGAATTATCGTAGAGGCACCTGGAAGAGGACATGCCCCTCCATTTATCCTTGAAAGTGTAAAAAGAGCAACAGAACAGGGCATCTATGTCCTGCTTACAACAAGCGCCGAAGAAGGAGAAGTAAAGACGGTCTATGATTTCCCAGGAAGTGCTTGGTCCCAGCAAAATCTAGGTGTACTTTTGGCTGGTGATTATGACAGCAAAAAGGCGCGGATCAAATTGGCGGTCTTATTGGCCGCAGAGGTCGAGGATATTCATGAAGTGTTTTTCCAGCACTAATACTTGTTTTTTGGGGAAGGCGTCAGGATGCTTCCCCATTTTTTAATGAATGATTTATGTTAAATAAAGGCATTCTAAAAAATGGAGGTGAAAGCTTTGAATCATTCAAATGATAAAAATCAAGAACAAATGACAGACAAAAACAAAGTGCCTAACGACAATGGAATTGGTTTAGATCCTGAGGAACAAGCAATGAACGGATTGTATGGGATGGCGGAAACAGTGGCTGAGGATATGATGAACCAAGGAAAAAATCAGTAAAGAATAGCTGTTATTTTAAGCATAGCTTTTTGCTATGCTTGTTTTATACACTATTCAAAATGAACATTAACATCTTTCTATTTAATTTCCCCCATTATCTTATCATTCACTTTTATTTCCAAAGTGAAATTTCAAAATAAGATGCAAAAACTGAAAATGCCCGCCAATTCCAGGTAGATATCAACCAACTTGCAATATATCCACCAAATTTCACCATCCTTGTGAAAAATGATGACTACTGCAGACAGTGCAATCTCCAACATTGAATTTGTGGATTCATTCACATATAATTTAATGAGAATTCAAGAAATGATAAAGGAGCAATCATGAAGCTGAAAATTTTCTTAACAATAGCAGCCATCATGCTGCTGTTAACCGCATGCGGATCAAAAACCGTTGACGAAATTACTTTGGTAGACCATGAAAAGAATGAAGTCACCTTCCCGCAGGAAAAACCGGTTCTTTTCTTTTTTATTACATCCTATACCTGAGGGACTTGCCTCAAGCAGCTAGTTGAGCTGCATAACAATCTTAATGTTTTAGATGAGTTTGACATGGAAAAATATATTATTAGCAGAGATCAGCCTGAGCAGCAAAAGCTCTTGCATGATGAATTAGTAAAGACTTTTGGAACGAGTCTTCCCTTTGTTTCGGATCAGAAGCTTGAATTAATTGATGATTTAGGCATGAAAAATGGCGAAGTCGCTTATAGAGGATACGCTATCCTTACTCCGGATGGTGAAGTGGTATTGAAGCATGTAAATGACCATTGGGGCGAGGAACTGGATAAAACCATCGAAGATATTAAGGAAGCCTACGATTCACTATAGGCAGAACAAAATCCAGAATGGAAATTTCCGTTCTGGTTTTTTCTTAAGGACGTACTATATAGTCCCCTTCGTGTACTTAAAATAGCTGGATAAATCCCGGTCCGTTCCTTCCAGAGGTGAGATCTTACCTTCTCGGGCATGATACTAGCGCTTCCGTTCTCTTCACCCTCAAAATCTAGCTCTCCTGGGCACGATACTAGCGCTTCCGTTCCCTTCACCTTCCAAATCCAGCTCTCCTGGGCACGGTACTAGCGCTATCGTTCCCTCCACCCACAAATTCTAACTCTCCTGGGCACGATACTTGCGCTTCCGTTCCCTGCGCACTCGAATTCTAGCTCTCCCGGGCACGGTACTAGCGCTATCGTTCCCTCCACCCTCGAATTCTAGCTCTCCCGGGCACGATTCCAGCCCTTCCGTTCCCTTCACCCTCAAAAATCTAGCTCTCCTGGGCACGATTCCAACTCTCCATTAGCATTTTAAAAGAAACAGCAATAATCCCTAATCAATCTCCGACTGAATTCGGCTCATGAATTCTTCTGCTGCACTGTAGCCTTGCTGCTTCAAATACCAGTTATTGGCTGCTGCCTCAATGAGTCCCGCAACATCGCGCCCAGGCTGAAGTTGGATTTCCATAGACGGAATTTTCACACCCATATAATCGGTGTAGTGAAATTCCTGATCCAAATCATTATACAGAGCATCCTTCTCCCAGCGAACTAAGTTAATGTCTAGGGTGATTCGCGTTTCGTCCTGGAAAGCTTTGCGTCCGTATAAACGAACCACATTCAGCAGTCCAATACTGCGGAGAGCCAAGAACTCCTTCGTTTTTTCATCATGCGTGCCCAGAATCGTTTGGTGACTTAGCTTTTTTAAAACAACAATATCATCTGCCACCAGCCGATGTCCCCGGCGAATTAAGGTATGTGCCGTTTCGCTTTTTCCGACCCCTGAGTTCCCGCGAATTAAAATCCCAATCCCAGACACATTCATACAGACACCATGAACGGCTATTTCCGGTGCGAGTTCCTTGACCAAATACGCATCTAATTTCGTAATAAACTCAGAGGTGACTTCAGGCTTACTTGTTAAAAGCAAAGGAATGCCCTGTTCTTCACAATGCTGCGTTAAATAGGTAAGCCCCTCTTCCCCAGCCGTTACAATAAAGCATGGCGGATGATAATGGACAATGTTTCCGATTCTAAGTTTACGTTCATCTTTGCTTAATCTATGTAAATAGGTGATTTCCTTCTTGCCAAGTATTTGAACTCGTTCTGTTGGAAAAAAGTCAAAATAGCCGACAAATTCCAGACCCGGACGATGCACCCGTGATTGCGTTATCTTTTTTTGCAGCTGCCCTTCGCCGACTACTACTTTCAACGAGAATTTCTTAGCTAAGTTCTCAACCGTTATGGTTTTCACCCTCATCACCTCCTATTTGTTACTAGAATTATACTTAAGAATACTAGAATCGTCACCTTTTTGTGCATTTATTTCTGAACTAACTGAATAAAATTCATCTAAAAACCAATGGCATAAACGAGCAAAGACGTCTTAGACAGATATACAAGCCTTTAATCTGTCTGTTCATATAATGGTAACGGATAAAGGGCTCCCTTTATCTAATCCAAGAGAAAGGAGATGGAAACTTGGGTATAGTAACCGAAAATACGAATCGTGTTCAAAACGGGGGTTTTGAGGAGTCTGATTTTGAAAATCAAAACATCGGTCCCTTTTGGACATCCGAGGGTGGAGTCGTTATCGGGAGAAATGGTCCACAGCTGCTTGGCCAACAAAACGCGAATCTATTGATTGATGCCAGCATCTCACAGGAATTGCTTCCTTTAGATCCAGGAAAAATTTATGAATTCAGATTTGCTGTATCTGCAAGCGGTGCCATTCCTGCAACAGGTACAATTGACATTGCCATTGACGGCGTGCCGGTGCAAAGCTTCCAGGCTGGCAACCTTGTAAGCATTAATGCTTATGTCATGTACGCTTTTACTTTCGAAGCCTTAGATGCAAACCCGACACTGACAATAACAAATAATTCAAACCATTCAATCTCGATTGATGAGGTTTCGGTATTTAGGAAGTAACCCTTTTCATCTTCTGGCACAATGAGCTTTTGCTGGTTGTGCCTTCTTGATTTAGGCTAGGACAATACCAATTTTTTAGCCTAAAACTTCTCATAACAAACATTTGCCAGCATTCCAGCGGTTAATATTGTGATGCTGGAAAACATCACGCTTCGAAGACCAAGGGTTTGGTAGCCAATCAATACGATTAAGCAATCCATAATGGCAATGAGAAGTCCGATACTGATTGGGGTTGCCTTTGCGATAAAATAGGCAATCAAGTCAGTGCCCCCAGTGCTCGTCTTATAGCGAAGCATCAGCCCCACTCCGATTCCGCAAATGACTCCGCCGAGGATGGCGCTCAGCCAGACTGGCAATGAAAAGTGTATTGGGGCAAATAAATCAATACATATAGCAGTGGAAATCATCCCGTAAATACTGCCATGAAATTGCGCACGATCCTTCATCCATGCATAGATAATCAGCGGGACACTTAGTAACGCCGACCATAATCCCGTTTGAAAATCGAAATAATAATGCAAAATGAGGGCGAGACCAATAATTCCTCCATCAAGCAAATGATGCGGCACTAAAAATCCATTGATCCCAATCCCCAGAAGAATGCTTCCAATTACCAAAGCAGCAATCCTGGCAAACATGTTGATCACCTCATACTTCCAACAAAAAGACTTATTTTAATCCATATGAGGGTTGTCCGAAAAACATGCTTAACCAGGCTGAAACTCTGCCTTTTACTTTATTATTTTTTATGCCTTACATTTTGACAAAACCCGAACAATTACAGGTACTACCCCTATTAATTTGGAAATCACTTTCCATACTAGATACCTTTTCCATATTCACTCGTCCAGAGAAGAAGGTGGCGCCGCCGCCCATGTCGGCGATTCTATCTGGTGTTAAGGAGTTGACTAGATGCTGGGTACCTTCTAAATCCGCCCATAGACCTTGTGTGACGAGGACACCTGGCAGGACGTTTTCACCTACAGCAGCTTTTATTTTGCATTCCCCGCGATGATTCCAAATGCATACCATGTCTCCATCTTCAATGCCTGCCGCATGTGCATCCTTTTGATTGATATGCAGGCGCGGCTCTTTTTCAAGCGAGATATGCTTTTCATTGTTTGAAAAAGTAGAGTTTAAGAAATTGTGATTCGGTGCTGGTACAAATAAAAATGGATAATCCCCATCATCAACTAATGGAATATAAGTTGGCAATGGCGGATGACCGTCAGCTTTCATCCGTTGTGAATAAAGCTCTATCTTTCCGCTCGGTGTTGGCAGTTTGTCTGCAAACAGAGGCTTTATATTAGCTTTGATATATTGCTTCTCAGCCAAATCCTCGTAATCGATTCCTTCCAAATAAGGATTGCCAGGGTTATCCAGCGCTTGAGCAATCATCTCCGCTTCTGAATCCTCAAAGGCAGAATCAGTGAAGCCCATCCCCTTTGCCAGCATCTTGAAAACCTCGACATTCGATTTGGATTCGCCGATTGGTTCAATCGCCGGCTGCTGGATTTGCAGAAATTGATGCCAGTATGAAGTATAAAGATCGGTGTTTTCGAATGACGATGTGCTAGGCAAAATAATGTCAGCGTATTTAGCCGTTTCAGTTAAAAATAAATCATGGACAACAAGGAACAGGTCCTTCCGCTCCAGTCCTTCCCTAACCTTATTTCCCGAAGGAGCAACGACAGCCGGGTTAGAGCCATAAACATACAGCGATTTTGCAGGCGGGTCCGAATGCAGCAGGGCATCGCCAAGCTGGTTCATGTTAATAGCACGTGTCTTTTTGTTTTCAAGCAAGTCAGGCCGCTGCAGGTTCCGCTCATTAATTGCCAGGTATCCTGAATTTGATTTAATAGCTCCGCCGCCTTTTTCCAGCCACTGACCAGTTAAGGCAGGCAAACAGGAAACCGTTCGAACAAACATGCCCCCATTATCGTGGTGCTGCGGGCCGTTTCCAATCCGAATATAAGAAGGAGCAGTATTGCCGTACATCCGAGCGAGCTTATAGATATCCTCTACTGGCACTCCCGTAATGTTAGAAACAGATTCAGGGGTGTATTGCTTGACATGCTCGCGGAGTTCTTCGTGCCCGACAGTATACTGTTGTAAAAAATCCTCATCAACCAGGTCTTCATTAAATAGGATATGCATGATACCAAGGGCCAGCGCAGCATCTGTCCCTGGCAAAATAGGAATAAACCAATCTGCCAATCGGCCCGTTTGATTTTTCTGAACATCAATCACAACAATTTTGGCGCCATTTTGTTTACGGGCCTTCTGAGCAAGAACCACCTGTTGCTTGTTCGTGCTAGCCGCATTAATCCCCCAAAGGATAATCAGTTTGGAATGGATCGTATCCTCTGGATCAATGCCAAAAGCACCGCCCATCGTGTATTTATAGCCTACAGTTCCGGCGATTGAACAGATCGAGCGAATGAGCTGTGAAGCACCCAGGCGATGGAAGAAGCGACGATCCATACCTTCCGCTGCGAGTCTTCCCATATTGCCATAAAAGCTGTAAGGGAGAATACTCTCGGGTCCATCGGTTTTAATTAGCTCTTTCCATTTGGAAGTAACCGTCTCAATGGCTTCCTCCCAGCTAATTTGCGCAAATTTCCCCTCCCCTTTGGCACCTACCCGCTTCATCGGGTGTGTCAAACGCTTCTCATCATAAATGCGATGCGTCATATTTCGGACCTTATTGCAAATATTACCTTTTGTCACCGGATGATCCGGATCCCCTTCCACTTTTACAATCCTTCCATCCTGTTTGTGCAGCAGCAATCCGCACTGATCCGGACAATCAAGGGAGCAAACTGCATGGACAACACCATTTTGATTCATTTTCAGCCTCCTTAAACCGTATTAAACTACAGATTGATTGTTTTATAGAATTTTCGAAAAAGACTTCCCAAGTTGTATGTCTTATTAAGAATGTTATCATAATTATTATATATAATGAGGAAAGATTCTGATTACCTTAAATATTATTGTGTATACAAGTTTTATCCATATGGCGATTAGCACGCATTAAAAAAAGCTGACCTTCCCTGCACGGGGAAAATCGGCTTTTTCTTAGCGTACCTTAAATTTCGACAAAACCCGGGCAACGACCGGCACCCGAAACAAATATTCCATAGGACGCGTGAGGTTCATGACCTTAATAAAAGAATCATAGACTTCTTCACTTTGTGCGGATAAAAGAAAGATTCTTTTGGCATACCATTGCCTGATCGAAAGTGCAAATGGTTTCTTTCCTGTGACGCCTGGATAGCGAAAATCCTCTGCAATCACCATTTCCCATATAGGCTTGATTATGCGTGATACTTTCTTATGAAAACTAGTAATCTTACTTTGAAAGGAATCTTGATTACTCTTAAACACCTCTTGTAAAGCTAGTGCTTCTATCACAGCAATACTCATGCCCTGTCCAAAAACGGGGTCGATTCTGCAAACTGTATCACCGATTAATAGTAATCCTTTCGGCAGCTCTTTCATTTTTTCAAATCGTTTCCAAGTAATCTGAGGAACGCGATAGACGGAGATGTTAGTTAATGGGACGGCACTCGTGATTTCTTCATAAATATCTAATTTCGGCAGCCTCTTAGTCAGTTCGCGGAACCCGCCTTCACTTTTTAAAACTTCTTTTTCCTGAATTTCATTCTGATAGCCGATAACTGTAACCATATATCGGTTATTTTCTACCTTTGATATAGTGCCGCCAATTTTTTCAAGAGGCGGATTAGGGTAGACTAATTTAATCGTCCAGTCCCTTGATTGGCTTTCCGTAAGCTGAAACATTTGGCTGACATAGCTTAGTCCAATATCAACTTTTTCAATCGGAATTTGTACACCCGCTTTTTTAAACCAGGCTGCCGAAATGCTGCTTGACCCGCTTGCATCAACGATTAAATCAGCGGTTAACGTGATTGCAGCTCCATCCTTAAGGTCTTTAACCTCGACTCCATAGATCCGATTGTCATCAGCCTGATATATATAATCCTTGACCTCTTTATTAAAGAGAACCGTTACATTGGGAATATCTTTGATATATTGGTTCATATGCCATTCCAGATGCGGACGGGTTTGCAGAGTGGTGGTATAACCTCCATCATAGCGGAGCTTCCAAGCCCCATGATGAAACCATGCTAAATCTTTCGTTGAATTAATTTTCACAGCACCGCTTTGGTGAAACTTTTCCGTAATTCCGGGAAAAAGTTCCTCAAGCCCGTATTGTCCTGCGTGGAGAAGAGCATGCAGATGCTCCCCTTGGCGAGCGCCTTTTCTAGGAAACGGTCCCTCCGTATCTTGATCCCGCTCAAGAATGAGGACTTCTTCAAAAAAGTCGGATAACACCCGTGCGGCAAGTTTCCCCGAAATCCCCCCACCTATAATAATTGCCTTTTCATAACTACCCATTTAATGAACACCTACTAATTTTTTCAGATATTCATAGGATAGTATAGTTCAGACAAGGAATAAAGACCTAATTGTTAAAATGGAATTCGCATTTGGTAGTAATCCTGTGAATGATATGATGCAAACCCGCAGGATTCGTAAAGCTTTAAGGCATGTGCATTCTTTGCTTCCACTTCTAAAAAGATTGGAAACCCCTTCTCATGTTCTTGCAAAATAATATTGGATAACACTTTCCGGCCAATGCCTTTGCCTTGATAGGCTGGAAAAATAGCAAATCCATAAATCCACGCCTCTCCCCCATAATGGGAAACACGGACTTTTCCAACTGAAGTTCCTTCATATTCTATAATATATAATTCCTCCATGCTTTCACGTCTAATTCGTTCATTAAATTCACGGGCATCATTCTCATCAAAATGAAAACATTGCACGTCCAAGCTAATCTCTATATCTAAATCTTCCGGGGTGGAGGGCCGCAATTGAACATCATGATTTAGGCTTAGTTCCTTTTGCTGCCACTTCATCTGATGTTCAGAAAAAGCATAGGTGCACGGAACAGTTTGCAAAAATCCCTGACCGGATTGCGAGCTTGAAGGGGTATTGAGAAGAATCTCTCGATAGCCTCTTTCCTTCATAACTTCTTCAGCCTTTCTGTAGAGCTCTGTAAATATCCCCTTTCTCCGAAAATCCGGGTGCACCATTCCGCAAACCTCTACCTTATTGCCGAAACCATAGAGGCCGAGAAATCCAACCAATTTTCCGTCTTCATATTGAAAAAAATCGTTCCTTTCAGTGCGTGCCTGCAGCATATCCCAATTTAACTTTAACTGAAAAGATTCACCTTCTTCACAGATGTGCTGAAGTTCTTTAATATCTTTTAATTGCTGTTCACTTAGCAAGTAGATACCCCCATCATGGCTTTTTTAGAATGGTATAATTCTTTATGGCTGTAAGGAAATCCTGCTTTATTAGGTTTCTTTTTGCGGAGATGGTTATAACAGAAAGGCTCTGCTAACTTTGGCCGTTGATTTCCGCTCCAGGCGCTTCGCTTTCCGGGGGGCATTTTGCGAGCCTCCTCGCCACATACGTTCCTGCGCACGTCTCACTTCAATGCTGATCCCCCAGGAGTCTACGCGCCTGCAGCGAAGATCAACTAAGCGATTAAAATCAAAATTCAGCTATAACACAGCCAACAGAAAAAAGACGACTGCGCGCATGCAATCGTCTTAACCGGACAGAGGGACAGGCACCTTGTCCTTTTCAAATTAAAGTAATTTAGAACGCAATATCGGTACTGTTCTGCGGTTCACTTGCCCCCAGGTACCGTCCTTGGCTTGACCTAGTTATTCCCCGGAGTTTTTTTCCGAACCACATCAAATAGTCCAGATCCGATAATGTCCAGGGCGGACTTCATTCGTTCTTCCGAGATGTTGTCAGCAATAGTATCTTGCGGCGTATGATAGACTTTTTCGATATGATAAACCAGCGGGTCCCAGCTGTCGATGCCCATCCAGATGAATAGGGCTGCAGGAATTCCTGCTTGATGGAATGGTACGTGATCGCTCGAACCAAAAGTTCCAGGCAGGATGTCGGAATTACCTAAGCGTGCCCCAGCAGCAGTTGTAGAATCCGTAACGATATTTCTGCTTCCATCTGGAGTCATGGCATATAGGTTTTTAGCCTTGTCATAATTGGTTGCAACCATGTCTGGATTAAAGACGGCTTCGATCTGGTCTTTTTGTTCTTGAGTTAGCTGATCAACATAGTATCGGGAGCCAAGCAGGCCTCTTTCTTCTGATCCAAAGGCAATAAACTTCAAGGTTTTATCCGTATTATATCCTTTATAGACACGAGCAAGTTCCAGCATGAGGCCTACACCTGAAGCATTATCATTCGCCCCCGGCGCCCCAACAACACTGTCATGGTGAGCACTTAGAATGACTTCTTTCGCATCCCCGCTTTTTGATTTAGCCGGTTTCGTGGCAATAACATTCACTGACTGCAGATTAGAAAAATGCTCCGCCGTTAAACTAATTTCAACAGCGCCTTTTTCCATTTGCTCCTTCAGCCATTCCCCTTGAATAAAAGCAGCACCAAATACTGGTACATTATATTCTTTTGACAGATTAGGGTTAAAAGTCTGCCCATAATTTCCGCGGCTGCCTACTAAACTTTGTAAAATAACCCCGGCAGCACCTGCTTCCACCGCATTATCTACCTGTGTTCTATAATCAGCAGTTGTTGAAGCCCGTGCCATTAATACAATTTTCCCACTGACATTCTCAAAATCACTTGCTGAAAGGCCACCTTCTACAAAGACAACTTCAGCTTTGACAGGCTCGCTGCTAACTTTGCCATTAGGGGCCGCGGCCATTTCCCATTCTGTGCCATCGTTAAAACTTACATTTGCTATGTACTGGTCTGCAACAGGAAAATATTGATACTCTACATCATAACCATAGCTTTTTAACGTCTTAGCAATGTAGTCCGCAGACTTCTTCTCACCTTCTAAGCCACCTGGTCTTGTACCTATCTCCTCGGATAAATAACGAATGTGTTCAATCGCGCGTGCGGCATCCACCTTCGCAATAACTTTTTGATCCTGTGAATATCCTGATTTCCCTGGCTCGGCAGGCGGTGCTGCGTAACTGACAGATCCAAAGGCTAGAGAAGCAGCTAAAACAGCAGTTAGAACTTTTGGCATTTTGTGGTTTTTACTCATATGGCCCTCCCCAACATAATAATAGTTTGCTATAAGCAATTTAAGTATAGGGGACGGAACTGCTTAATTTAAGAGGATTAATTCCCAATATTCTGTATAAAATGGGATCTATTTGTTAAAATAGGGAATAATTTACCAATACTTAATTAACAGGATTTCTGCTGTTTCATCATTTATTTAATAAAAGATTCACAAAAAGCGTTACAGTTCCTTGCATTTTTAGAGTGGTGACAAAAGCACCACTCTAAAAAAAATTAACTCTTATCTTCCTTCCGAATTTTTTCTCTAATATCTTCACGAGGGTCCCAGCAATTAAATTTGTAATGAGTTTTTGTTTCGTAACCCAACCGGGTACACATCATCTTTAATTTTTTATCTTCCCTTTGGATAAGAAAGTTTTTGCAAGTGGCACAACAATGATACTCTTTCATTTACTCATTTCCCCTAATTCTTCATCTTCGGATCAAGGACATCTCTTAAGCCATCTCCCATCAAGTTAAAGCCCAGAACGGTAAGCATGATGGCCATCCCAGGGAAAAATAATGTCCAAGGAGCTGTAGTAATGTAGTTCTTCGAATCCGCGAGCATTTTACCCCATTCCGGTGTTGGCGGCTGCGCGCCCAAGCCTAGGAAACCTAAGGCTGCCGCTTCAATGATAGCTGTGGCAATGGCCAATGTTGCCTGGACAATGACCGGGGAAATACTGTTTGGTAAAATATGCTGGAAAAGAATGCGGGAATCTTTCATCCCGGTTGCCTGCGCAGACATAATATACTCTTCCTGCTTTACACTTAAAACCTTTGAACGGACAAGCCGGCCAAAGTTTGGCACATTAATAATGGCAATCGCGATTAGTGCATTTTGCAAAGAAGGACCAAGGATTGCGACAATGGAAATCGCTAATAAAATACTCGGAAAAGCAAGCATAATATCGAAGATCCTGGATATAATCGCATCTACCCAGCGCCCGTAATACCCGGCAATAATCCCTAAGAAAGTCCCGACAACAACAGATCCTAATACGGAGAAAAATCCGACCCATAAAGAAATTCTTGCTCCATACAGAACACGCGAAAAAATATCACGCCCGAAGTCGTCTGTGCCAAACCAATGCTTGCTTGACGGAGCCTGCATCCGCTCGGACATAACCTGGTCCTTAAACCCATATGGGGCGATCCATGGAGCAATTATAGCAAGAATAATGAAAAAAATAACGATTGCTAAACCTGCAACAGCCAGCCGATTTTTACAAAAGGAACGCCATGCTTCCTTCCATGGGGGGATAAATTTTTCTTCAGGGGGGATGGTCTCGATATTTGCCGTATTTTTTGCAAGTTCTGCCATTTCATCTGCCTCCTTTACTTTGTGTACTTAATTCGCGGATCGATAAAGACATATAATAAGTCCACAATTAAATTGATGAAAACGAAGATGGCGGCAATAACCAGAATCCCAGATTGGATAACAGGATAGTCACGGTACCCGATTGCATCATATAAATATCGGCCAATCCCGGGCCAGCCAAAGATCGTTTCGGTTAAAATTGCTCCGCCTAAAAGCAGGCCGGTCTGCAAGCCAATAACCGTAAGCACAGGAATAATCGCATTTTTCAATGAATGTTTGTACACCACAAAGAACATTCTCAATCCTTTTGCTCTTGCTGTGCGAATGTAATCAGACTTCATTACCTCAAGCATGGTCGCCCGGGTCATTCTGGCGATAATCGCCATTGGGATGGTCGCCAAGGCTGCACTTGGCAGAATTAAATGCTTAAGGACCACTTGAAACTGATCAAACCTTCCCTGCAAGAGGGTGTCGATAAGATAAATATTCGTAATTGCTGATACAGGATCCCTGGCATTCTCCCGCCCTGTTGGAGGAAGCCAGCCCAGTTCAATCGAAAAGATCCATTGTCCCATTAACCCAAGCCAGAAGATTGGCATGGATACTCCGATTAACGCAATAACCATTGCAGCATAATCAAACCAGGAATTCGAAAACCATGCACTGATAATCCCGGCATTTACGCCGATTATGACCGCAATAATAATGGCTACCAAAGTTAACTCTGCCGTAGCAGCCAAGTATGGCCAAATTTCTTCGTTGATGGGGCCCCTTGTCCGAAGCGAAATACCTAAATCCCCCTGCAATAATCCTTTTATATAATCAAAATATTGTATGTACCAAGGCTGATCCAGCCCTAATTGTTTGGTAAGCTCCGCGATGGATTCCTTTGTCGCCCGTTGTCCGAGGATTACCTGGGCCGGGTTCCCTGGAATCGCATGGATGATGGCAAAAACAATCAGCGTCATCCCAATTAATACGGGAATTAATGAAAAAATTCGCCGGATCGTATAGGTAAGCATCTTCATCACCTCATTTTTATAGGCTCTTTATAAATGAATGTTGATTTCACTGTGTTCAAAAAATAAACGGTGAAAATTCGTTTAAATTTGGAAATACCCCTATTTCCCTAAAAATAAAGGAGCTTTTTTCGGTTATATGATCCAAATCTTTGGTTTTCGATTTATTTGTGCAGTTAATCGGAATAACTCCACTTATATTTGCTTTTAAGCTCCAACTATTCACATTAGCAGGAAATTCTCCGCCTATGAATTCTCATACCTACAGGAGATCAACAATGTATAATAACAAAGCCTTTTTATAAGAAAAATTGTTGCAAAAAGGGAGGCAAACTACCTCCCCCTCTTTTTCACTTATTGGGCAAATTCAACTTTGCTTAATACTTCAGAGCCAGTTGGATGCGGCAGATAGTTCGCAACGTCCTTAGCTGCTGCTAACAGCGGTGTGGAGTGAACAAGCGGCACCCATGGAGCATCTTCATGGATGATTTCCTGTGCTTTTTTGTAAAGCTCATTACGCTTTTCCTGATCGGCAACGGTTTGCGCTTCGATTAAAATATCATGCAATTCATCATTGCTGTATTGGGCATTGTTATTACTTCCGATGCTGTCTTTATCAAGCAATGTGTACAGGAAGTTATCTGGATCTCCATTGTCACCTGTCCAGCCAAGCATGAACATATCGAATTCACCATCGGTTGCCATGTCTAGATAAGTAGCCCAGTCAACTGATTGGATGTTCGCTTTTACATTAATCTGGCTTAAGCTTTCCTGGATGACTTCCGCCACTTTTTGCGCTTCCGGCATGTATGGACGCGCTACAGGCATTGCCCATAGATCAATCTCAAAGCCGTCTTCATAGCCTGCTTCCTTAAGAAGCGCTTTTGCTTTTTCTAAATCGTACGGATATTCTTCGATGGCATCATTATAGCCTTCAATAGATGGCGGCATTGGGTTTTTCGCTGGAAGCGCTTTCCCGCCGTAGAAGGCATCAATAATTGTCTGCTTATCAATCGCATGGTTAATCGCCTGACGCACAAGCTTGTTATCAAATGGCTTACGAGTTGTTGTTAATCCTAAGTATCCGACGTTCATGGATGGGCGTTCAATGATTTGCAGCTGATCATTGGCAAGCACTGTTGCTTCATCAGAGTTATTTAGACCATCCATCACATCAATTTCTCCGTTGGCAAGGGCATTTAGACGGGCTGTGTTTTCTGGAATGACACGGAAAATAATTTTGTTTAGCTTCGGAAGTTCCTTATCCCAGTACTCAGGGTTCTTTTCAATGACAATGCGGTCATTTGGCTTCCATTCGACGAATTTGAACGGACCTGTTCCGACTGGATTGCTTCTGAAATCATCTCCAAATTTTTCAAGTGCCGTAGGGCTGGCAATGCCAAACATGGACATCGCTAAATTTTTCAAGAATGGAGCTTGCGGTCTTTTTAAAATAAACTGAACAGTGTGCTCATCAAGTGCTTTAATTTCTTTAATGACATGGCCTTCATCAGCCTTAAAACCGCCAAACATGGTGTAATACGGGAATTTCTCTGCATCGCCGTTCATCCAGCGGTCAAAGTTATAAATAACGGCATCGGCATTGAAATCTGTACCGTCATGGAACTTTACCCCTTGGCGGAGGTTGAATGTATAGGTTAAACCGTCATCAGATACTTCCCATTTTTCGGCAAGACCCGGATGAATGGTTGTATCCTGCTCCCCGTAGTTTAATAAGGTTTCGAAAATGTTGATCGTTACTTTGAAGGTCTCTCCTTCTGTTGTCGTAATTGGGTCAAGCGAAACAGAGTCACCGCCGCGGCCATAGACGAGTGTGTCTTTAGCTGGGGCTGCTGCCTTTTCCTCTTCTTTTGCTGGTTCCTTTTCGCCGCTGCTTTCAGTATTATTGGACTTGCTGCTGCAGCCGACAAGGAACATGCTGATAGCTAATAAGGAAATCAGCATCAGTTTGAATGTCCTTTTCTTCATTTACACCATTTCCCCCTTATATTTATCTATCAAAAATGCTTCTTAGTCATTCGTTATATAAATGACAGGAAACATAATGACCGTTAATCTGTTTCTCTGTTGGTCTTGTTGTTTTACAAATATCCATACACTCGAAACATCTGGTGTGGAAGGCACAGCCAGAGGGAGGGTTTGCAGGGCTTGGAAGGTCCCCTTCGATTAAGATTTGCTGTTTCTTTAAATCTGGATCTGGAATAGGCACCGCGGAAAGCAGAGCCTTGGTATAAGGATGTAACGGATTTTCATACAGCTCTTCACTATCAGCAAGCTCTATAATTCTGCCTAAATACATCACGCCAACACGGTCGCTGATATGACGGACAACCCCAAGGTCATGGGCAATAAAGATATAGGTGAGCTGGAATTCCTTTTGAATATCCTTCATCAAGTTAAGCACCTGAGCCTGGATGGACACATCAAGCGCTGAAACTGGCTCATCGGCAATAATCAGCTTCGGTTTGGTCATTAATGCTTTGGCAATTCCGATCCGCTGTCGCTGCCCGCCGCTGAATTGATGCGGGAACCTTTTAGCATGGAAGCTGCTCAAACCTACAACCTCAAGCATTTCCTTGACCCGCTTGCGCCGTTCTTCCTTTGTGCCAATCCCATGAACAATCAGAGGCTCTTCCAATATCCGTTCAATGGAATGCCTCGGATTCAGTGAGGCATATGGGTCCTGAAAAACCATTTGAATATCCCTGCGAATTCTTCGAAGCTCTGATTTTGACATGTTCGTAATCTCTTTATCTTCAAAAATAATAGATCCGTCACTTGCCTCAATCAGTCTCATGAGCAGCCGGCCGGTTGTCGATTTGCCGCATCCCGATTCCCCGACAATGCCTAGAGTTTCCCCTTTTTTTACGTAAAAAGAAACATCATCAACAGCTTTGACTTCCCCCTGCTTTCGCCCGAAAATGCCGCCATTAATGGGGAAGTATTTTTTCAGCCCATTGACTTCAAGAAGTAACTCCGACATGTTCATCCCTCCCCTCCTTCAAGGTATGCAGGAAACAGCGCACTTCATGCTCTTCAATTCCCGTCTTATATAAGGCTGGTGATTCACCTCGGCACTTATCAAACACCTCGGAACATCTGGCCGCAAAACGGCAGCCCTGCTGGATCGACCCGGGTGTTGGGACGGTCCCAGGAATGCTGTACAGCTTCTCCTTCTTTTCCCGTAAATCTGGCACTGATTTTAACAGTCCTTTTGTATATGGGTGCTGCGGATTTTTCAGGATCGTTCGCACATCCCCCTGTTCTACCACTTCACCTGCATACATAACAATGACCCGCTCACAGATTTCGGCAACAACGCCTAAATCGTGAGTAATAAGGATGATAGAGGTATTGGTTTTTTCGTTTAAGCTTTTCATTAAGGCAAGGATTTGCATCTGGATGGTGACATCAAGAGCAGTAGTGGGCTCATCGGCAATCAGAACACGCGGTTGGCAGGCCATGGCCATCGCAATCATCACGCGCTGGCGCATCCCACCGGATAACTGATGCGGATATTCTTTTAAGATTCCCTCAGCCCTTGGAATGCCAACTAGTTTTAATAATTCGATACTATGCTTTTTCGCTTCTGCCTTTGATAGAGTAGTATGTAAGCGGATGGCCTCCATTAATTGGTTGCCAATCGTAAATAGAGGATTAAGTGATGTCATCGGTTCCTGAAATATCATTGAAATCTGGTTCCCGCGAATTTTTCGCCATTCTTTTTCGGAGTTATGCAATAAATCCTTTCCGTCAAAAATAATCTCACCCGTTTCGATCCTTCCTGGAGGACTCGGAATCAGCCCCATGGCTGACAGGGAAGTCACACTCTTGCCGCTCCCGGATTCCCCGACAATGCCCAGAATCTCCCCTTCTCTCAGTTCAAAACTAACGCCATCAACCGCTGGCACGAATTTTTTTCCCGATTGAAAGGAAACAGTAAGCTGATTAATTTTGAGAATCGGTTCTTTCTTCATATGTACACCTGCCTAATCAAAATTAACAAACTATACAAAATTATTATAAAATACAAAATATTAAAATAATTATACCACATATTTGTATAATTTCCAGTTTTTATTGGACAGAGAGCCTTGTGGACACGGGGACAGGCACCTTGTCCTTTTTGCAGAATTTTCTAATATATGGACGGCTTTGCCGTTCCGATGGGAAAGACCTATGTTATCTTATCTATGACTTTTGTAAAATATGAATTTTTTACAGTAACTAACAATCCTAAAATAAAAAAAGAGCGAATCCGTGTGATAATCGCTCTTTTTAATCACTGATATAATTTTGGATATAAAAATCGCTAGAAGCTTGCTCCTTTTCTTGACGAGCAAGATAATTTACGCTGCGAGTTATTTTATCTATCCTAAGGCTGTAGAATAATTTACCTTTTAAATTCTTCCGGTCCAACATCCATTTTGAAGGATCCGTCTTCGTAAAGTAATGGCGATTTTTCGGATCCACCTCTAGAATAGGTTTCAACATGACTGATTTTCATCCCATGGGAGTCTGTAAAATCTATATGGGCAATCGCGACCCAATAGGAGAAAATATTCCTTTGCAAAAGAGGTGCGATAACGGTCTGACCATTGTGGTTATCTACCACAGCCTTTGCCTTCATACCTTTAAAACTGCCAAATCCATTAGATATGGCACTATAGGCAGCAAATAATACGTATTTTAATTCATCTGGCCGATGAACAATAACAGTCTCCCTGCCTGCTTGCCTGGAATCTCCATCCAGCGTGATATAAGGAGATTGATTTGGTTTTCCTAAGTTCTTGTAATATATTTTTCCAGTATTATTATTTTTCGTGACATAAAAACAGTACAAATCCAAATCTTTGTGTTTATTTTCCCATTCCAGCATGGCGGTGACTTTATCGGTTTTTTTAATCAATATAGATTCTTTCTTTTTAAGTTCCACTTTTTGAAGCATTACGGGTGCTGCCGGTATAGGATTTGGCTGGTGTGCTTTCGGAATTTCCTGTACAGGCAGGCTAGGCACGGTTTCCTTCATAGTCTGGTAGGATTCAGCTTTTACCGGAGCTGGAGCCATCTCAGCTTCGTCTTCATCATCCACTTCAATTCCAAAATTGTTGCACAATGCAGCTAATCCGCCATGAAAGCCGCTTCCGATCGCATTAAATTTCCATTCTCCCTTATAACGATACAACTCCCCTAACACAATAGCCGTTTCCTGCTGCAAGTCTTGACCAAATTCAAACCGGAGAATCACCTCACCACTATGGCTGTCTGTGATTAACAAAAAGGTATCTTTCACGCTGCTAAAATGATACCCTCTTTTTTCACCTTCATGAATCGTGAGGGTAAATGCTATTTTTTCAATATCTCCAGGCAGGTTTGGAATGGAAATTTGGAATCCGTCATTTCTATCATTAGAGGACGGATTCGTACGTACAGCATTGCCTCTGCTGACAGGCTGTCCATAAAAAATAAAATCCTCATCGCTTGCACAGCTTCCGTTAGCTGACAGCAAAAACGCCGCCCCGTCCACTTCCATTTCCTTCACCTGAGTGCTCCATCCCAAAGATACCTGTAATGCCGATAAACCTCTGCCTTTTGTCACATCCGCCTTCTGACCCTTTTGAATATTCATCTTAATCTCCTTTTAGTGGACAGAGGGACAGGCACCTTGTCCTTTTTTTTAGAATTTTCCAGTTAATCTTTTAAACTTATTCTCTATTATATATTTTCCAGTTTAAATTGAATTAAGTGCTACTTTTTGGAAGCCACAGATCACAAGTAATAGGGACAGACACCGTACCTTTGCCCCTCATTAATCCCTGCTACCGCATATGAACCACAGAGTTTTGACTAGCCATTTGTACATTTTGTGCCTGTGGACGCGGAGGCGATTTAGGTTCAATAAAAATTGTAGAATAATAGGCTTCCACTATGGTAATGAAGTAGACCAAAAATAATAGTTTTTTCAGTCATTTATTCAAATTGTTTCATTATCTCCTTTTTAGTACATAACTTACCGTCATAAACTGTATACGATAGATTTTAAAAAAAGTTTCATCACCTCCTTGCACGGGACTGGAAACCTATCCCTGTGTCCTCCTAAAAATCCACGTAGTAGCTGACGCACTATTTATGATAAATTAAAAATAAACTTCAAAGAGAGGAAGAAACACCCATGAGTACCATATTGGACCAAAAAGATCGGGCTGTGAGATTTGAGGCAGCTTTTAATAGAATTCATTTTCAATTGAAGGAATTAGCCACTGGCACGTCTGATCATGTTTCCTATAGTGAAGCATTATATGCGAGCAGAAAGTTACATAGCGTTGTTCGCCATCATTACAATCTGCTTAAGCAGTTTGGCCATTTACGCAACGCCCTTGTTCACCAAAAATTTGATACTGAACATTATATCGCTGACCCGCATGAAGAAACGGTTAAAGAGATTGAAAAAATTGCAAGTTTGCTAATGGAACCGCCTTTAGCTCTATCTATTGCTTCCCAGCCAGTTACCTGCTTTAGTCCAGAGTCCTCTATCAAAGAAATCTTAAAAGTCGTCGAGATGAAAGGATTTTCTCAGTTTCCCATTTATGATGAGAAACAGTTTGTCGGTCTGCTAACTGAAGGTGGAATCGCAAAATGGATGTCAAAGAATTTAATTGGGGATAGCCTTTCAGTTGAAGGTATAAAAGCAAAGGACATTCTGGCCTGCGAAAAAAATCATAACGTCGCTTTCTTGAGCAGGGATAGCACCATCTATGATCTTGAGGAAGTATTCGAAGGGGCATTTGAACGAAATGAAAAACTCGAAGCCATCCTGATTACGCAAACCGGAAGCAAGGAGCAAAAACCCATTGGCATTGTCACCTCATGGGATCTCATCCAAATCGACTTCACCACCGTTCCGCTTGTAAGTCAGGTTTAGAATGTGGACAGAGGGACAGGCACTTTGTCCTTGCTCCTACTGCTACCGATAAAGCGGGATAAACAAAAAGGATTCTTTATAAAAAGTTTAATCAACAAGTTTTCGCAAAAATAGCCCGGACAGGGTGCCTGTCCCCTTGTCCTTAAAATAGGTAATATCTACTAGAAAAATGTTTACAATTTATTTTGCCTTATGATAATCTTTAGTTAATGCGTAGGGGATGTCGGCTTTGAAGCAGCCATCTTCTAAGGAACGCGTAACAGCGCACCCTGTCGTAAAATTAGTTGCGCGGGGTGGAGAAACCATGAAAAAAATTAAATTAAGTGTGAATGATGTATTAATGTATGTTGGAATTATTGCGATCATCGGATACTTAAACGGAATCTTAACCATTCATATTGATAAGATTCAAGTTTCAGAGTTGATAAATACTGCGGTAACAGGGTATTTCTCAACAAAATACGGATTACAATACAAAATTGCCAACAAAATTGGTGGCGCTTCTCGACCGTCGTAAGAGAAGTGTCACCGTCTCTTGCGACGGAAGAGCGATACATCTTATTTTTATATAGATCCAATATATTTTTTTAGGTAAATAATTAGAGTTTTATAGGGTATCATTCATGGTTTTCTTACACCGCGCCAAAAGTCCAACGAATCAGACGTGATTCCTTGGACTTTTTTTATTAACCGTGCCGTGGCTATTAGACAGATAAGGCGAAGAAATAAGGGCATGCTCAAAACAAAACTGTCCTTTGAAATTCTTTAAGGGCACTTAGAATACTTAGCACGGCAAGATGGCTGCTTTTTGGATTTTCCGGGGATACATTATTTTCAAATTTAAAGCAGTATTCTCCACATGCGCCCGCAGCCCTAATTTCATGGGTGTTTCTGGTTAAACTGGGATTCGCTGCAATCGTTACCCGAGTTCGTTCTGGACCTATTCCCGCAAGGCTTAAGGCTGCAGCTACATTAATATTTTCCGGAAAGGCTTTTGCCGCATCTAAGGCATTTCCGTGAAAAATTTCAATTTCAGCTTGTAAGTTTTCTAGATTGATCCCTTTTTCAATCACATATGGGGCACCTTTTAGCGCATTTGGCGGCTTTCTAGTAATTAACTCAACCGTTTCCAGCCCTCCAATGGCCGCACTCCTGATGGCATCAAGTCCGCCGATCGCTCCAGAAGGAAGAATCACCTGTCCCCCTGATTTCTTTGAAAGTTCCAACACTTTTTCATAGACTTCTCTTTCAGCCAAGGCACCTATGCTAATGATCATAATGTGCTTCCCCTTTTCTAAATAAGAAAGCATATGGTCCTTAACAGCCTGTTGTCCCGCAGCTTCAATAATAAAATCGACTTCATCGATCTCTAATGTCCCAGGGTCCGTTGTCCATTTACAGTTTGCCGATTCCGCCAGCTGCTCTAACTTTTTTATGCTACGTTTAGTACCAATAAGGGTATGTAAAGTAATATCTCCCGCTTCTCCATTTACAATTGCCTTTGTAATGAAGGAACCCATATTTCCGCATCCTAGGATTGCCACATTTAATGACATTATATCCCTCCTGTTCATAAAAAAAATCTGGGCGGTTCTGCTTCTATTAAAATTTTACCATTAGGCAGACAAAACTTCATTGAGATAATCCGGACAAGGTGCCTGTCCCCGTGTCCTTCTTAGTCAAAGTCAAATTTCTGAACAAAGTTGCAGCCTTCACATGCTCTTCCTACCTGTTTACCTGTTACCTTGTCCATATAATAAACTTCATCAAAGCCACATACAGGACACTCCATTGAATGTAAGACCTCGGTTTCACCAAATAGTATACTTAATAAATAGTTAAAGTACATGTCTGTTCACCCTTCACTGGTCTTTTATTCAATGTACAAAAAATAAATTTTGAAGGGAGTTGAAACTTGTCCTCTTTTTTAAAAAATAATTCGACATTGCTGCAGTGATTTTTCACGACAAGAATCAGGGAAGATTATGAACAGTTGAACTGATCTAACCGAAGGCAGTTAATAGCGAAGTTCTTACGATACCTGGTGATTGAGCATTGTCTGATAAAGTAGGGCTTCCTACTGGTTTCGAAATGGGTGAATTATGTTAACAGCTGAAAGCACCTCCTTTAAAATAGGAATATATTAGTGTATAATGGAGTTATAATAAAAAAGAGAAGTGCGCGAACACTTCTCTTTGCAACCGCTGCCGTTAGGATGGTGGTTGTCAAAATCATTCATGTTTGTCTTGAGAACCACCATGCTGTCCACGGCGATGGGTGGTTCTCTTCGTTTCTAAGAAGTTTTTCCGAAAGACATAAGCAATAATCTCACGTATGATTCCCTTCAGAATTTCCTTTAGAATGTCGAGAATTTCATCCAGTATTATCACCTCCCTTCCTAAGTGGAAAAGAAGCAGACAACCTGGCCACCCTAATTTATTCAGTTGCACTACCATTTTAACATTTTCCAAGCCCCCGCAACCCCATCAAATTTCGACAAATCGGGACAGAGGGACAGGCACTTTGTCCTTAGAAAATGTAAGACAATTTTTGCTTCAATTGCGTGAAAATAAGGCCATTGAAACAAGCGGTATTAACCAAATCTTCGAAACTACCCCGGACAAGGTGCCTGTCCCCTTGTCCTTCCTACTGATTGGATTTAATAATGCTATCGATTACGATATTAAATGCTTGGTTGGCTTCGCTTTTATGAGCTGCAGTCCATTGTTCAACGGGATAGTATTCAGGTGTGTCAAAATAGATTTTATAATAATCGACAGTTGTGCTGCCTTTTTTCTGAACAAAGACAATACGATTATCACCAGATCGTCCTCCAACAATTTCATCCACGACACTTATTGGGAGGTCGGTTCGATAGGCTTTCACATTTGTGGATGAATTGGTTAGAGTTGAGATACTTTTATACTTCTTTAGCAATTCGGCATGTTTCTTTTGAGAAATGGCCATTTTATTAATCTCTAGCCCATAGCTTCCCTGTTCATCATCCCTTTCAAAAGAACGCGTCCATCCATTTGGAACAAATTGAGTCAGTGCGTTTCCTGTAATTGCTGTCGATATTAATCTCCATTCTTTCTGAGAGGATATCGTTTTCATAACAGGCTCATTTTTCAAGCTGTCAACAAATTGATAGTTTTTCATTTTTTGAATGAGTTGAGGAGCTAATTTTTCAATTTGATTGATTGTCGCTTGAGTAGGCACTTCCGCATCCCCTACACCTTATCTCCAGCCTTCATTTACTTTTTCCAGATGGATTTCATAAACCGTATAGCCAGTATTCGTTTTAACAATATAATCATAGACGTATTCTATTCCATTAAAAGCAGTTCCTTCAAATAAAGAAGATGTATTCTTTTTTATCTTAAATTGGACACTATTCTGGCTTTCATTTCGGATATAGTCCTTCACATCGTTTTCAAACGATGCTCCAGTTTCATCCCACTTGTTAATGGTCAAGCGATTAACAGCCCACTTTTTCCCGATGGGTTCCATCTTTTCAAACTCAATCAGATTCTTACCATAATGAAGGCTAACGGCAGCAAGGTCCCAGCCTCTTAATAGACCATGAATATCCTGAACAGCAGTACGTTTTGTAAGTTCAGCTTTCAATTGTGCCAGTTTACTTTTTGAAGGGGTCTCGTATTTTACTTTAGGAGTCTTTTGAACAAATAAACCTCCTCCTAATCCGTAAAATTCCTTATCCCCCACTTTTTTATAAGAATATACTCGATATTCTCCAGCCTTTTTTAGTAACTTATCAGGCTTCTCCACATTATTTACTAGCTTATAAGAGGGAACATCAGCTAAAATGGTGACCTTACCAAGTTGCCCCTGCTTTAACTCAGTCTTTCCCCACATCACAGCCGCTGAAGCCGTACTTGCAGAAAAAAACAGCATGAACGCAGTTAAAATACTTACTACCATTGTTTTTCGGTTACGCATAAAATCCTCTCCAATAGAAAAATTCTTTGATGACATAGATAGTTTGACTTTTTAATCCAAATATTTCAATTACATCATATTACCTATACCCTATCAATATTTTAGCAGAATAATACAATTTAATGGTAAAAATTTACCGGACAGAGGGAAAGGCACTTTGTCCTCTAAAAATCTAGTTGCATACTAAAAGGACAGGGTGCCTGTGAACTATAACCCGAATAATGGACACCCTTAAAAAAGGGACGTTATTCGGGTTTTGTTATGTCTTTAATTAAAGAA